>JABXJV010000232.1 GCA_013375355.1 Candidatus Helarchaeota archaeon | reverse complement strand
TTGGTCTTCTTATTGGCAATAGTGATGAAACCTCTTGAAACAAAACAAAAAACTCTAGAAGAAATAGAAAAAGAGAGATAATTCATTCAACACCTTTTTTTTTTAAGTTAATTGATAATATTTCAAAATATTCAATAAAAATTAATATTAAAATTTTACAATCATTACTAAAAAAAAATAATGTCTTATTTTAAGAATAGACATTTTTGAACAACTCCTACGTAAAGGAAGGAGATTTATGCTCCCCAAGACCACCACATCGATGCCCTGTGGACAACACCTGACAGTTCTCTGCCAGCTCTCGCAAGTTATTTTACTTCCCGTGCGAACTGTTTTTCGGGAAGGATGATCACTCATCAGTTTGTTATTACTTAAAAACATATTTAAACGAAACAGATTTAATGAAAAATGAAAAAACTGAAATTATATTGCATTCATCTCCCACCTGAAATTGGGAGCATTCTACAAGACTTTAGGTAAAGTATGGTGACTAAAATTAAAGTTCTAGTAACTGGTAATCTAGGATACATCGGTTCAGTATTAACAAAACATTTGATGGAAAAAGGGTTTGAGGTTATAGGATTAGATAATGGATTTTTCCAGAATTTTTCTTATGTTCAACGCAAAATAATAAATAAGCAGATTATTAAGGACATCAGAAATATTGAAAAAGATGATATTAAAGGATTTGATGAAATAATTCACTTAGCTGCAATTTCCAATGACCCTTTGGGAGAATTAAATCCCCAAATAACCTATGATGTTAATCATAAGGCATCAATAAAATTAGCTAAATTGGCAAAGGATATTGGGATTGAGAGATTTATTTTTTCTTCATCTTGTAGTGTTTATGGTTCTTATAAAGGTGGTGATTTTCTAAGTGAAGAATCGGAATTAGGTCCAATTACAGCTTATGCCAAATCAAAAGTAATGACAGAAAAAGATCTCTCAGAACTTGCAACTAAATCCTTTTGTCCAGTAATCTTAAGAAATTCTACAGTTTACGGAGTTTCACCAAGAATGAGATTTGATCTTGTTGTAAATAATATGACTGGACATCTATATACGAAAGGATATATAGAAATGAAAAGCAATGGAATGCCTTGGAGACCAAATATCCATATATTAGATGTCTGTAATGCATTTTACAAATGTCTGATTGCACCAATAGATGAAATAAGAGACCAAGTATTTAATGTTGGTATGAATTCTGAAAATTATAGAGTAAAGGAGATTGCCGATATAATCGCATCTGTAAAAAAAGGTGCAGAAGTTAAATGTTTAAATTTAAATCCCAAAGATGCAAGATCGTATCGAGTTGATTTCACAAAAATAAAGGATATCTTGGAATTTCAACCTAAAAATAAAGTGAAAGATGGTGCAAAAGAAGTTTTTCAAAGTCTAGAGCAAAAAAAATTAAGCGAATTTGAAATAGCCCCTTACATTACTTTGGAACAAATTAAAAAACTAATGAGTGAGAATAAAATAAATGAAAAACTGGAATGGATTAATTAATCAATATATTTGGTGGATTATATGAGTGAAATAATTTTAGATAATAGGATTTTAAATGAAAAATCAGAAATTATATCTGAACGGTTACCTGGTGTGATTGTTGAAAAAAATAGAATCAATGTGGATGATAGAGGTGCATTAATTTCTCTAATTCGGGCTGATGATGATTTTGCAATTGATAAAATTGAAGAAGTTTATGTGGTAATGAATCATTCTAAAAACATTGTAAGAGCATTTCATGGTCATAAGGAATTAATTGATTGGTTTTCAATTATTAAAGGTAGTGCAAAATTTGCCTTATTTGATGCTAGAAAAAAAATTGATGGAAAAAATAATGAGTTCTTTGGAAAAATGAACGAAATTACCCTAAGTGATAAACATATTTCAACTCTAACTATACCTGTAGGAGTTTATCATGGCTGGATGTCATTAACAGATGATACAATTTTAGTTTCTATAGCAAATAATGTTTATGATCATGCTAATCCAGATGAACATAGAGTTCCTCCAGACTCATGGGGATATAAATGGGAAGTTAAATTTCGATAATTGAGTAAATTCCAGAATACAAAAAATGAGGAAATATGAGAGTAGTAGTTATTGGAGCTAATGGTCAGTTAGGCAGCGATATATGTCTAATTTTGAAAAAGAAATATGAAGTTATCGAACTAATTCAACCCGATATAGAAATTACTGACAAAAACTCAATAGAAAAAGTCTTAATTCCATATAAAGGCGATTTTATTATTAACACTGCTGCTTATCATGATTTAAAAAAATGTGAGGAAAAACCTGAATTGGCTTTTGCTGTTAATGCAACCGGATCTCGGGATTTGGCTCGTTGGTGTTTAAAAAATAATTCTGTGTTACTTCATGTAAGTACTGATTATGTTTTTGATGGAAAAAAGGGAAGTCCTTATACAGAATCTGATTTAGCAAAACCATTAAACACTTATGGTATAAGTAAATTGGCTGGTGAACATTATATTGAAGCTATTTTAAATAAATATATTATTATAAGAGTAAGTGGATTGTATGGGGTTCATCCTTGTATAGGAAAACCTGGAAAAAACTTTGTGGAAATGTTCATTAACTTAATTGATAATAAAGAAACTCAAGAATTTGGAGGGCAGGAATGGCTTACACCTACATCAACTCAAAACATTGCTAATCAATTGATACCACTTATTGAGTCTAACCAATATGGACTTTTTCATGTTACAAATGAAGGAGAATGTAGTTGGTTTGAATTCGGAGAAGAAATAATAAGACAAATTGGCTCTTCTACAATTTTAATTCGCAGAAAAGAAGATCTTAAAAAAGATCCTCTTGCCATTAAACGTCCTAAATATTCAGTTTTAGAAAATGAAAGATTAAAAAAATTGGGAATTAATATTATGCCTCAATGGAAAGATGCACTAAAAGAATATTTGAAATTAAGAAATAATAAATAATTAAGGATTGGATTATATTATTTTAATTATTGAATGATTATTCCCATATCATCCAGGGGGTATTACCTATTTCCCACATTTCATTTAAGCGTGTTGTATCTTTAAAAGTGTCCATGCACATCCAAAAGCCTTTAAGTTCATAAGCTGAGAGCTCATTTTTTCTCGATAAATACCTTAATGGTGTCTCTTCTAATACACTATCTACTTTAAGTATATCAAAAAAGTCTTTTTTAAAAACAAAAAATCCTCCATTAATTAAACCTTCAAGTTGAGGTTTTTCTTTGAAAGATAGAACATTTCCCTCATTTACTTGGATTATGCCAAAGGGTGACATAGGATGGATAGCTGTTAATGTGCCCATTTTATTCATTTTTAAATGAAATTTATATAGATCATCTATATCAATATTTGCTAACCCATCTCCATAAGTAAGAAGGAAATTATCTTCCTCAATATACTTTTCAATTTTTTTTACTCTTCCACCTGTTGGTGTAGCCAAGCCAGTGTCAGCAAAGAGGATTTCCCACGATTCTACGTTTTCTTCTGAGAAAATTTTCTTATTTCTTGTTTTTGTATTATATAAAAAATCATGGTCCATCAAATCATAATTCAAGAAATATTCCTTGATCATTTCTCCTTTATAACCAAGACATAAAACAAATCTATTATAACCGTAATGGGAATAAATTTTCATAATATGATATAATATTGGATGTGGTCCAACCTTTACAAGTGGTTTAGGTCTAAATTCAGTTTCTATTCTTAACCGTAAGCCGAATCCACCACATAATATGACTACTTGAGGTTTTTCTTTTTCTGACATTGTTCTCACTAAAAATAAAAATTCACATAAAAATTAGTTAGAAATAACATTTCTTAGTAAATAAATGTAAATTATTTGGTTGAAAATGAAAATTAATAATAGGAAATTATATATTCTTTAATTATAGTTGTTCTGAAATATTTCTCCATAAAGACCATAGCTTCTTCAGGTGAAAGTCTGATTTTAGTGGGAATTTTTTTACGTCTATAGGAGCGCCGACGAATTCTAAAACCTAATCTATCCAAAGATACACAAATATCAAAGCCAAAAATTCCTAACTTAGGATCATATTTTACACCAGGAATTTCGATATGTTCTTTAACTCCAAAGGAGAAATTACCAAATCTATCGAATGAACTCTTTTTTAATTTATTTTCAACAACTTCAAGTGTTTGTTTTAAGAAATTAACTGCCCTTTCGCCTCTTAATGTAGTTTTAATAGCCATTGGTTCAAATTTTCGAATTCCGAATGACCTAATGGTTTTTTTTGCTTTTAATTTAACAGGTTTTTGATTTACTAAAGATTCTAATACTTGACTGGCTTTTTCCAATTGTACACCGCTTTCTCCAATGCTCATATTGATAGTTACCTTATTTATTCTAGGTAAAATCATTGAATTCTCCCATTTTTTGTAATAATTTTCCTTTATCTCATTAGGAATTTTGATAATGTTTTCTTCTTCCATTAATAATGCCCCAAATTAGTATTCTTTATGACTCGAGATTTTTTACAATATTGTCTTCAATAACGAATGCATATTCTAAAGCGGTTTGAAATGTTTCATCTTCATATTCTAAAGTAACTATACTAGCATGTGGCCCAAAACGATGTTCAATGTTTTTCAATATTCCATGTGCACCAATATGTTTTCCAGCCGTTACTAAAATTGACACACCTTCTTTCATTGGCAAGTGTTCTAAAATTTCTTGTTCTGGAATTGAAATTTTAAGAACATCTCTAGTCTTATAATTCGTATCTGAGTTTGAAGTAATTATGTTCCTACCATCATGTAAATTTAACTGGGTTTTTCCATCTTTAATAAGAGATTTATTTTGTATCTTACATAATTTAAAGTTTTTTTCTTCTTCTATTATCGGAAAAGGAATTAAACCTTTTATTCTTACTGGTAGAATGCGAAAAATTTTATTAATTGAAGGGATTTCAACAACATCCATTAATCCGACTGGAAATTTGTAATTCTTACGAATTTTTCCGTCCACTATTATATTACCTTCCGAAATTATTATTTTACATTCTTTAGAAGTATTGCCCAAATTAAATACTTCTCGAACAAGAATTAATAATGGAATAGAATTTTTTAATGGATGTGGCCCCGGGGATGCCTTCACAGTCCATTTTGCAGTTTTTCTATGTATTGGCAAATATTTTGGAGCTGGAAACCGTTTTAGATGTTTACTGCCACCTTTTTTACCCAAAATTATTTACTCCTAAATGATTTCTTCTTCAACTATTTCTTCAATTTCTCTTTTTCTTCTTTGAATTATCTTATCTCTATCTTTATCTTTTTTTAATTTAGTAATTACTATATTGGATGGATAAATTGGAATATCTAATGAGGACCCATCTTTTTTTTCGATGCTTGCACCCTCAACAAACACCTGTAATTTTTGTTTATCGACTCTTTTTACTTTACCCTCAATGTCTGTATATTCACCCTTTGTTATTAAAACAAAGTCATCTCTTTGAACTGGTAGTCTTCGAACACCATATTCAGCAACTAAATCTGGAATTAGTTTAACATTAAATAATTTACTCCTTTTATGAATTGGTAAATTATAAAATCTCTTTCTCTGTTTCTTTGGCGATTTTGTATTTTTCTTTTTTATCATTTAATAATCCTCTATTCAAATAGATTAAGTCATATCACCGTGCTTGCAACACTTGCGAGTCTTGGCCATCTTTCTGCTGCTTCTTTTGCAACAGGCCCTCGAATTTCAGATCCTTTTGGTTCTCCTAATTCTGAAGTTATTACTGCTGCATTGTCTTCAAAGCTCACAAATCTGCCATCACGTCGTCTATAAGGTTTCTTCTGTCTTATTATAATAGCCCTCACAATTTGTCTACGCATTGCAGGAGTACCTTTTTTAACGCTACAAACTATCATAGAACCTACATTCGCCGTTGGTATTCTATTTAATCTTCCTTTATATCCCACTACTGCAATGACATTAAGAATTCTTCCTCCAGAATTATCAGAACATTTAATTTTAGCATTAGTAGGTATAGCCTTTGTTATTTTTGGTAATAATAAAGCAGCGGATTTTCGAACTCGTCTTTTACCCAATTTATTTTCCTCTATTTTTTCTTAATTCTTATTTCCAGTCGATTTCAACATCCTTTTTTTCATTTTTCAATTTCAAACAAAAATTTATTTATTCACCCGAAATCCTGTTCTTCCAGTCCTCGATTTTTTCTAATAGTAGGGATGTAATTTCAGCGTCTAAAGGTCCTTCTGGCATTTTTTGAATTCTTCGAGAAAAACTTGCTAATTCATACAATACAGGATGCCATTTAAAGACTTTAATTATATTTTCCCTGGCGGTATTCATGGCATTTGCCAATTCATTTGCGGTTACATTAGAAACGACTGCGTTAGAAATTTCTTCAAAGAGTAGTAATACTTCTTCAGGAACTTCTTCTGTCGGTTCCGTAGCACTTGTTGGTTTAGCAGGTTTTACGATAGGAGGTTTTTTCACTACTGGAGGTTTTTCTTTAATTTTTGGCGTGGGTTTTTCTAATACGGGGGCGGGTTTCTCTACTTTTGCCGCTGGCTTTGGCTCTTCTGGTGGAGTTGTGACTTCTTTTGGAGCTTTTGTTTCTTCAATTACAGTTTGCTTTATTAATTCTGATAATTCTGCGTCCTGTGCCAGTTCAAGTTCTTTCTCCATTTTCATTTCCGTAACTCCTTGTTTAATTTCATTTATGGTTAATGATAAATCTTCAAATTTTTCGGTTACTCCTTCAAAATTTTCTCCGATAAGATCTGAAAATTGCATAAGAATTTGGCCTATGCTAGATGGTAGTTCCTCTGTAATTTTCTTGATAGCTGAACTTAATTCGGTGATTTTTTCATTAATTAATTCTTTTAATTCGTTTATCCTTTCTTCAAAATTTTCTGCCATTTTTATATTATCCCTCATTTATTCTGATTCTTCACATTCAACTACAACAAATGAGACAGTTTTACTTAGAGGTCGACATTCCGCAATTTTAACTTTTTTATTTTCTAAAGGCTGAAGGCATTCAGGACAATGTGCATGTATTGTGCTGTGTCTCTTTTCGTATCGCAAGTATTTCTTTATGAATTTTAAAAAATCTCTTCTAACAACGATGGTTTTATTCATTTTAACTGATTTAACGATTCCTTCCAATATCTTGCCTCTAACATTTAATTTTCCATGAAAAGGACAATTGGGATCTTCACAAGTTTTTTTTGGAGGGATTACTTGTATACCAATATTCTTTGCCACTATATCTCATATCCTACTTTTTCTTAGAAATTTTTTTATCCTATCTTCAGGTCGACCTATTATGTCTGTCCCTGCAATTTTTATCTCTTTATTTTTATTTGGTTTGAATTTAAAAATGCAAGGTTTTTTAGGAATTTTTTTTTTGTTTTTTCCTATTAAGATTATTATCATATTATATGATTCATCAATTACTTTTCCTTTCAATCCTACATAATTTTTATTTGTACTATCAAAAATTTCAACGTTTAATCCAATAAATTCTTTTATTCTAAATTTTTTTTCCAATTTTTTACTAGTCTTTAACAAATTTTATTTATCCTTAAGGACTTTCTTCGTCTTCCTTCATTATTGTTAATAATCGTGCAATTGTTCTTCTTAATAGTCTTGCTTTTGTTGGATTTTCTAAAGCTCCGCCTGCTGAAATTAAAGCTCTTTGTTTACTTAGTTCAGCCTTTAACTCTATCAATTTATGTTCTTTTTCTTCATATTTCATCTTTCTTATTTCACTTTTACGTAAAATCGCCATTTTTATATCTCTTTAATTTTATTAAAATAATAAATTGAGTAATTAACTTGCTCCTGACTCTTCTTCCGTTTCATTTTCACCTTTTTCGTTAGGAGGTATATCTATAATTTCAATTTCATTTGGTAACAAACCTGTAGGGCGCATAATCTTTACACTCACTCCAATGACACCCTTCTTTAAAACTGCATAAGATACAGCCTTATCGACCCATTGGTTTGCAGGTTCTCCACATTTGGCAACAAACCCATCTCGAAATTTCTTATATCTAGAACGATGACCAGATAATTTACCACTAACTTTAATTTCAACGCCTTTAGCTCCCGCTGCTTTAACTCTTCGTAAAATGGAATATGTTGCTCGTCGATAATGAGTACCTCTCTCTAATCTTCCTGTTAAACGTTGTGCCATTACTTTAGCATTGAGCTCGGGAGCTTCAATTTCGCTTACTTCAATTTGGGGATTCTCTATATCGTAACGTTCTTCTAAAAGTTGTGTTAGGATTTTAACATTTCTACCTCTTCTACCTATGACCATTCCCGGTCTGGCGGCATATATTATAACCCGCGTACCGAGGGGAGTTTTTTGAATGTCTACACCACTGTATCCAGCTCTTTGTAGCTCTACGGCAAAAAATTCATCGATTTGTGTTTTTTTCAATCTTCTTGTAATAAAATGTTCTAACGCTGGCAAACAATCAATCCATATATTTTATTTTTCTTCTAAAATTATTTCGACATGGGTCAAATGTCGGTAATAGGGAGTTGAACGGCTAAATGCACGTGGAATATATTTACCTTTATTTTGAATTGGACCATTCATAGCTGCTGCATGAAAAATTCTAATCCTGTCTGTATCTAAACCTTTATATTCTGCATTTGCCTCAGCATTTTTAAGTACTGAAAGAATAAAATAGGCTGCCTTTACTGGATAACGTCCTGCTGACCATTTTTGAAGTCCTTTTCTATGAGCTTGGTGCTTTTTATGCCTTTTAAAAGGAACCGCCTGTTTTTTCAAAATAACCTTAGTCAAATATTCCTTCGCTTTTTCTAATTGCATCCCTTTTATAGCATGACAAACTTCTCTGGCCGATTTTGGTGAACAGCGTATATAACGCCCAGAAGCTTTTGCTGTTTTATCAGGATCCAATCCAGTAACACTATAACCAAATTCAGGACTCACTATCTATTTCCTCAAACATTTTTTATTTTAATGGAACATACATAGAACTTCGGGTGGCTCCAATTCCAGGATTGCCATGGGTTACCCGTTTGTGGGTAGGAGCATATTCTCCAAGGTAATGTCCAATATGCTCTGGGGTAATTTCAACTTTGATGAATTCTTTACCATTATGAACTCCTATAGAGAGACCAACCATTTCTGGTAATATTACCATATCTCTATTATGAGTTCTTACTATAATTTTCTTACCTTTTTTCAATGCCCGCCTTGCACGTCGCAATTTTTCAAGCAGTTTTTTTTGGCGTCTCGGTAATCCTCTTAAAAGTGTACGGCGCTGGCGAGAAGGAATAAGTTTTATAAACTCATCCATTGGCATTGATTGAAGTTCTTCCAAGCTAAAACCATGAAATGTAAATTTTCTTACCAATTTAATTGTCAACTCAAATAATTTAAATCTATCAGATGACACCCTATTCAGAATGCCTTATTATTAATATAATAAATTTCTTTAAATATTCCTTTAAATAGATTTATTTTACATCCTAAAAAGTTAGGGATTATCTAGATTATGAAACATTATGAATTTAAAATCTTTACTATCGTTTCTATTAACTTAATAACTGGACTTTCAAAAAATTATAAAGAAAAATATCTTTCAAAGTTAAATTAACTAAGATCTCTTATATTATATAAAAAAACGGTATAGAAATGATTATTTGAATAATATTTTAAGCTGAAAATAATTTTTTTTCTATTAGATTTAAAATATTTAATCTTTCTTTTAGTTTTTTCTTTAATTCACTAATACTCTTAACCGGAGTTGGATCTACTCCATTTAAAATTGCTAAATAATAACTTATACAATCACCTATGAATAAAAGCGAGAACATTTTCGCTAATTTAGACGTTCCATGACCCCATATTTCAAAAATTTCTTTAAATTTATCTTTCAAAACAACATCTTTAGTAATTTCTATCCTATTTTTGATTGCTTCATCTTCTTCATTAATTCTTAATAATATGACACAACATTTTTGAGTAATATCAGACTTTAATTCCCAACCCACTATTTCATTATGGTTTAATTCCGGAAATTCGTCCCAATGAGCAGGATTTTTGCTATTTTCATTAATTTGACATTTCATCCTACGCGCAAGACTACCGTAACCTGAAGTAGCATATATCATTGGAATAGCCCCTTTTATACCAATTGCAATCTTTTTAGCTAAATTATTTGTGTTAGGGCTTTTAATTGCTAATTCTTCTCTTAAATTTTTTAAAACTGATATTGATTCTTCTAAATCTTGCGTAAAATTTTGTATTATTTTTAATTTTTGTAAAATAATTAATATTGCAATAAAAAGATAAGGAATTGCTGCTCTTGGTTGAATTTCAGCTGGAACTTTAATATATTCAATCCCAAGTTTTTTACAATATTCAATTAGTTTTCCATTTGAACTTAATCCAATTATTGTGCATTTATGCTCAATTCCTTCAGCGAATGCACTTAGTGTCTCTTCAGTATTTCCTGAATAGCTAATTACGATCATAAGTGTCCTTTTATTTATAAATGCTGGAATTTTATATCCTCGATGAATAATAATTGGTATAGGTATTTTATCAATCAATAAATCTTGAACAAGGTTTCCCCCAATCGCACTTCCACCCATTCCACAAATTAATATATGCCCAAATTCTTTTATTTCATGAGAAAATTGAATTTTTTTAGACATGGTTAATATTTCGGCACAACTATCAGGCATATTCATTAAAAATTTATACATATCATCTTTATCGATTTCTTTTATTCGATTTTCATCGTCCAATATAAAATCATTAATCAATCTAATCCTTCCGACTAAAACTTTTAATTTTTATATTATAAGTGAAAGTAAGTTAAAATATCAAATACATAAATATCTTTCTAATGTTTTATTTTCTAAAAGAATAAATCCTACCAGAAAACTTTTCTTACTTGTGAGATTTAGCTTGAAAAGTAAGTATAAAAATTTTTATAATTTTAAAATCTTAATTAAAATTAATATTGAATTGATTAAAACTTAAATTTTTAGAAATTAGAATGGATTTGTAAATATTGGCTAAAGAAAAACTTTATGGTGGCTTAATTATATTTTTTATGTTCCCAATATTATTTTATATGACGGTTGCTAATGCTAACATCATCTTATCTAACGGAATCCCGAGTGCTTATCCTTATTTAGGAGAACTTTTCTTCAATCCCTGGGTTTATGTAGTTGTTCCAATTATGCTTGTGGAATTTATAATTTTAGGAATTTTAATATGGATAGGATGGAATAAAATGAACCCTCCAAAGCCAATTCCACTTAAAGAGCATAAATTTCAAGAATTAGAGAAGGATACATAATTTGAAATATTATTAAAGAAATATTTAAAATATTCTCTTAAAATTATTATAGTTTTTATATTTTTCGATAAAAATAAGAAAATAAAAAAATATTAAGATTTAATTATGCGGTTTCTTCTTTATCTTCTATATCTTCGTCTAAACCAAGACCTTCTAATTCCTCAAGAGGAACTGGAGGCGGAGTAGTCATCATAGTCCACCCTATCCAAGCGGCAATGCCAAAAATTAATATTTCTGCGAGAAATAGCGGCGCAACAACGTATACCCATGGTCCAAAGAAAAGACCTTCAATAGGTGTTCCTCTAACTGCGTAGTAATCCTTGTTACCACCAGCAAAAATGATCATCACGTTAGCCATCGTTAAATAGATCAGTAGAATTAGGGCTACCAAGAAGATTATCAATCCATAAAGCTTGTCTCTTTGCAATTTTTTCAAATCCGAATTTTTTTCTTGTATATTTTTTTTTTGTGGAAAAAAAATTTATTTTTATATAAATAATATTATAAAAATTCACTTAGATTTCTCGTATTAAAAGTTTTTTCATATGTTTCTTTTAGGCAAAATTATGGAATTGAATTAAAAATTCTGTAATAGAATGGAGAATTCAGATTAAATAACTGCTAAATACTATCTTTTTTAAAAGAAACAGATATTAATAAAAAAATTTACTTAAATTTATTCTTATATTAATAATTATTGATTTAAATAAATTCTAAATCTTTTATCTTCATTTGGTCCATTCTATTTAAAAACATTAAAGATAGAGAAGAAAGACAATGATTAATTAATATACTAGTTAAGATTGTGATTTTTTTAATAATTAATAATTTCTAAAATGATTTGTAAAGTAAAAATATTCATAAACTTGTGATTATTAATGAATTTGGCGATATTTTCACGGGGAATGTTTCCAGAGAAAATTGGAGGACAAGAGATTCATACTTTTTTACTTTTAAAAAATTCAATAAAATCAAAATGTAAAGTTGCAATCTTTTCTTTTGGCTCCTTGAAAGTTGTTAAAAAAAAGTTTAAAATTTTTTCCTTAAAACCCTTAAATTTCCCTATTATTCGATTTCCATTTAAAACCTTAATGTATTTTTTATCATTTTTAATGCATCAAAGACAACTAAGAATTCAGATAATACACGCAAATGGAGTTATTTCAGAGGGATTAGCTGCAATTATAATTAAAAAGATTTTAAAGATTCCTGTGGTTATCACACTGCACGGCGGAGGAATTTATAATTTTGCTAAGAGATATCCATTTATAGTAAAATACATTTTAAAACACACGGATCGGATTATTGCCATTAATAGATACCTTCAAACTAGAGTAAAGAAATATACTACAAAAAAGATTGATCTTATACCAAATTTCATTGATTCAAATAAATTTAAGAAGAAAAATGAACAATCCATCATTGATTTCAAGAAAAAATATAAATTAAATGATAAAATAATTGTGTTAATCGTAAGCCGTCTTGTATCTACAAAAGGGATATATAATCTCATATTAGCGATTCGGGAATTAGCAAAGAAATATCCTAATATTTGTCTACAAATTATCGGTGATGGTCCACAAAAAAGAAAACTTATCAGATTCGTAAATAATCACGGATTAAAAGATAAAGTGTATTTTTTAGGCAAAATTTTGAATGATCAACTACCAATTTACTATTCTGCCTGTGATTTGTTCGTCTTACCAAGTTTATACGAAGGACAACCAACAGTTATTTTAGAAGCGATGGCATGTGAGGCTCCAATTATAGCTACAGCAGTAGGAGGAGTCCAAGAATTGATTAAACATGGATTTAATGGTTTATTAATTCCAAAAAATGATTTTTTAACTCTTAAAGACAACATTAACGAATTGATTTCCAATCCAGAATTGAGAAAAAAAATGGGTAAGAATAACAGAAAGATAATTGAAGATAAATTTGAATCATCAAAGAATTTTAAGAAAATTTTCCAAGTTTATTTATCTACAATAAAAAAATTTTATCTTGATAGATAGAAATTTAGAAGAAATTTTGCCGCTTTAATATGGGAGAAATTTTTAGTTATAAATTTTCGTGATTCTTCAGAAATCTTATTCTTTAACTCTTTATCTTGATACAATTTAATTATAGCTTCACTTAATGCTTTGCTATTTTTTTCTGGGATTAATAATCCTGTTTCTCCAGATTCAATAAGTTCAACATTTCCACCAACAGAAGTTGCAATAATAGGAACTCCGCAAGCCATCGCTTCAATCACAACCATACTCTTTGCTTCCCTCACAGTACCTATAGAAATGGAGGGTGATACCACTATATCAGCGGAATTAATTATGTAAGGTATTGAAGAGTTAGGAACAGGATCATGATATAAGATATTAGGTTGATTTTGAATCAATTTTTTAATTTTATTTAATAAATAGCCCTTTCCTAAAATTATAAAATAAAAAATATTCGATTTTTCGAGTATATCGATGGCAGCTTCAATAAAATAATTCACACCCGAAGACTTTACTAACCTTTTATGAAAAAGAATAATATAAGCATTTTTAGGTAAATTAAATTTCTTAAAAAGGTAATTACTAGGGAACTTTTTAAATTTTGTAATGTTTACAAAATTTTTATGCATTATAATTTTTTTAGGTCTATCAATATATTTAAGAATATGCGCTTTTCTACTGATTTCCGTTATAATTATTTTAAACGCTTTATTATAAGCATTTCTCTCTTCATTTAAAAGTAAATTTCTGATAAAAACATAATTTGTTCCTAAATCAACTAAAGTTTCAGCAGTTAGAAAACCATGAACAGTTAAAAAGATTTTTGGATTATAAAAAAAACGAATTAATTTGGTACAATTTAGAGCTATAGGATCTTGGACATTTATTAGGTTCCATTTCTCCTTCAAAAATTTAATAAAAATAAAAATTTCAAAACAAAATTTTAGAGTTTTTAAGTAAAAAAAATAAAATATACTCTTATTCAATTTTATTAGAAAATATAAAGCTCTAATTAAGAAATTTATAAATTTAGGTAATGAATTTGCTGAAAAAATTTCAATATTTGTTTTTAATTTTCCTAATCCATCCTTTAATACATTAAGATAAGAAGAAATTCCTCCAGGATGAGGATAAGAATAAATAGTTAATAATAGAATTTTTAATTTAGACATTTTTAGTCAGGATTCGAGCTCCTTTTAAAGATACTAAATAAGCTTAAGATAAAATTTTTACAATCTTGATCCTTCCATAATTGGATAAAGGAGGCTACTGAGGTAATAATACAAAGAGTTAGGGCGCTAATTATCCAAATAGGGGATGAAATATTGACACTAGAAAAAATCGAGGAATAAAAAAGAAATCCTACATATAAAATACTCAAAATGATAAAAGGGTAAATTGATAACTTGAAATTATAACGAAAACTCACTATTTGATAAATGATAGAATAGATCAAAAAAGATAGAAAAAATGTATATGCTAATCCTAAAATCCCATAAGCTGGTACTAAAAGTATGGTAAAAATAAAGAAACTAGTTGCTTTACATGCTTCTAATGCAATCATAACTCGACTTTTTTCCATAGAAATAAAGGAATAAAAAAATACCATTGTGAATCCACTAATGAATATATATGGAAGTAATATGTAAGTCGAATAAAAAGTTAATAAGTAGTAATATTTTGGATAAAAGATTTTAATTAGAAATGGAGAAAAAAGACCTATAAAAATAATTAAAGGAAACATAATCAAAATAATCAATTTTAAAACTTTTGAGATTGTTTTATAGAAATCTTCTGAATTTTGTTGATATTTTTCTGTAATATCAGTTAAGAATGGACCTATTATTCCATAGGGGATGAGAAAAATCAGATTAACAATATTTAGGGAGGTCTGAAAATACCCTACATCAACAAAAGAGAGATTTGTTGCCAAAATCGTTAATCCAAACCAATTTACAGAAATAAATATTATATTCGATAAAAATGAAGGAAGTCCTAAGTTATATATTTTCTTTATTTGCTCTTTTTGAATTTTAAAATTGAATTTAATATTTTTCCTTTTAAAATAATTTGATAGAAATAAGAGAAAGCAAGAAAATACTATTAGCTCCGTAATGATTTCGGTCAGAAACACTCCATTTATATTATAATTATTAACCAGAACATATAGAATTGGAATTTTAAGGGAATAACTAATTATAAAAATAAGTGCAATAGCTTTGAATTCTCGATAGCCAGTAGCAATTCCTTGTTCCAAAGAAAAGAAAGAATAAATCAATGCTTTTAAAACTGTTAATAATAACAATGTTTCAAACAACGGAATATCATAAAATCCTATGTTGTAAACATTAGTAGCAAAGAAATTAAAAGTTAAAATAGAAAAAACAAAAACAAGAATAAAATTAATCGAATTAATTAAAATCATATTCGCAAAAAGTGTATAATTTTTCTCTGGATTTTTAATTCTATTTTCTGAAATTATTTTAGCTGCGGCAACTGGGATTCCCATACTACAAATGTAATTTAAAACCAGACCCCACGAACTTAAAACTGAATAAATTCCATAATATTGTTCAAGAAGTAAATTTGCTATTATTATAGAGGATATAATTCCCGAAATCCTGAAAATCAATAACCAACTGACCGAATGAATACTTTCTTTAGCAAGTTTTTGAGAAATGGATATTTCCTTACTTTTCTCCACATTATCTTTGATATTCAAAGTTACAACCGATTAGACCGATTTTTTTTATTGTTTACTTCAAATAAATTGATTTTAATAAAATAAAATTTTAATAAAATAACAATGCTTTCTGTAGTTATTCCAACAAAATTTGAAAGGAAAAATTTACAATATTGTATAAAATCCATTAATAATCAGATTTTAAAGCCAGATGAAATCTTAATAATCGCTACATCAAAGGAAACAAAAAAAATTAAAGAGTTTGAGGAGAATTTTGATTTAAAAGTCTATATTGAAAAAAGACAGGGGTTAAGTTATTCCAGAAATTTGGGTGTTTTGAAATCTAAAGGAGATATAATTGCTTTCATTGATGATGACGCAATCGCACATAAGAAATGGTTGTATTATATTTCTAAATCGCATAAATTAAAAGAGATAGGTATTGTTGGTGGAAAAATTAAACCGATCTGGCCAAAGCATGTTTCCCAAATAATAAAAAATTCTATATTAGCAAGAGAATGGTTATCATTACTCGATTTAGGAAAATTTCCTTTTTATGTAGATAGAGTAATTGGGAGCAATTTTTCACTAAAGAGGGAAGTTTTTAATCAAATAGGGGCATTTAATACCTCAATTGGCAAGTATCAGAAATTAATGTACGGCGGAGAAGAGACAGAATTTTGTGAGAGAGCTGGAAAAAAATTTAAAATACTTTATTCTCCCAAAGCGCTTGTTTATCATAAAGTATCCGCTGAAAAGTTGAAATTGAAATGGTTTATAAAGCGTTCTTTTGATTCTGGATTTAATAAAGCAAAAATGAAAAGAGTTCCAAAAGTTTTAGCGCGTAATCCAAGATTTAATTTATTTGATTATGCATTGATGTTTCCATATTTAATGGGATATTTTAGAGCAAAAATTAGTAATTCATGAAGCATCTTTGTGGTTAACCATGAAAAAATTAGTTATGTTGATAATAGATGCATTAGGTTATGCTCGTATTTCGAAAAAATATTCCCCATTCTTGTTTCATCTTGCTAAAAACGGAATATTCGCAAGAATTGAACCTTTATTAGCATTTAGAGGGATAGAACCAACAATATTTTCTGGATTATATCCAGATCAACATAATATTTGGTTAGATTATTATTATGATCCTTCCAATTCACCATTTCGATGGACCAATAATCCTTTTCTTCTCTTTTTAAATTATTTCATAAAACATATACCTCATTTGTTTCTTAAAAAAATTATTTCAGCTCCAATTTGTTATACTACAAAAATCATTAATAAATTCACCCAATTTCCAAGATCTACAATAATTCCATGGGATTTGCTAAAAAATTTTAACATTCCAATGGTTAAAAGCATCGAAGAACAGAATTCTTTAGGCAAAATTCTAACAATCTTTGATATTTTACGAAATAACAAATTAAAATCCCTTTACATAAATTTTCCATTTGTTCATAATGATAAAGATACTATGAATCAGTTTCGGAATAAAATTT
>JABXJV010000231.1 GCA_013375355.1 Candidatus Helarchaeota archaeon | reverse complement strand
TTGGTGCTATTATATGTGGAAGGGGCAATTTGGCTCTTGGAAAATTTATAATTGGTCTTGGTGCAGGAATGGGTTTGATCGGTTTAATTGTATTCTTAATTGCAGGTTTAATTAGCGGTAATTTAGTTTCAGATCTAAATGCAATATATACGGATATAATAAATGGTAGTTATGGATTTGTCGGTGTTCTTTTAACTATACTCGCCAGAATGAGAATGAATGGAGATTAAAAATTAAGTACTAGACTTCTTCATAACCTTTTTTTTTCTAAAATTTCTTTATCGCTTCTAAGAACTAAATAACTTCCCTTTTTAATAATTTTTAATAAACAATTTTAAATTAATCTAATAAAATATCGTTATTGGCAAATATTGTAAAAATCTAATATTTCATTTAAATTAATGGATATCGATAAATAAAATTAATAAATTCTTTTTACTTTGTCTTCAAAGATAGAAAATAGGGTTTTGAAAATGGCAGACCTCTTGATAAAAAATGGTATTGTTTACGATCCTTTAAATAATATTAACGGTGAAAAGAAAGATATTGCCATAAAAAATGGTAAAATTGCAGCAAAAGCAAATGGTGGGAAGGTTATTGACGCTTCTGGAATGATAATTATGCCAGGAGGGGTAGATATTCACTCCCACATCGCTGGTTCTAAAGTAAATTGTGGTCGTTTTCTGAGACCCGAAGATCACCGAAAAGAAGGTATTAAGAAAACCGGAATAACTCGATCTGGAACTGGTTACTCGGTCCCTTCGACCTGGGTGACTGGTTATAAATATGCAGTAATGGGATGGACTACAGTAGCTGAACCAGCAACACCACCATTAAAAACTAGACATACTCATGAAGAATTTAATGATACACCGATTATTGATAAGTGCTGCTTTCCTGTTTTTGGTAATAACTGGTTTGTTTTAGATTACATAAGTGAAGGTGATATGGATAAATTGGCAGGATACGTTGCATGGCTCTTACGTGCATGCAAAGGATATGCAGTAAAATTAGTTAATCCTGGTGGAGTTGAAAATTGGGGATGGGGTAAGAATGTTGCTTCATTAGATGATATGGTATTGCATTTTGAAGTCACACCTCGCCAGATAATTAATTCTCTTGGGGTGGTAAATGAAAGATTAGGTCTTCCTCATAATATTCATGTTCATGGAAATAATCTTGGTCATCCGGGTGTATACAAAATTACAAAGGAGACATTTAAAGCTGTACAAGGTATGAAATCTCATAAAAGTAGGAAAACAGTAATGCATTTCACTCATTTACATTTCAATGCTTACGGTGGTACAGGATGGAGAGATTTTGGCTCTGAAGCTGCAGAACTGACCGATTATCTCAATCAACATGATAATATCACATTTGATGTAGGACAAGCAATATATGGAGATACAACAACTATGACTGGAGATGGTCCATGGGAATATGCATTGCAAGGTATTGTAAGTGCTATGGGTTGGGGGACCAAAGGTGGTTTTAAATGGATAAATGGACAAGTTGAGGCAGAATGTGGATCAGGTGTTGTTCCTTACATTTTCTCACCAAAGAATCCTGTAAATGCCGTGCAGTGGGCTATTGGTCTTGAGTTAATGTTACATATGAAGGATCCATGGCGAGTTTATATGTCGACAGATCATCCAAACGGTGGTCCATTCGTTAATTATCCAACCGTAATTTCTTGGTTAATGAGTAAACAAGCACGAAAAGCACTTCTTGAAAAATCTCACAAGAATGCAACCGAAAAAACAACTTTAGGTGACCTTGACCGAGAATATACATTAAATGAAATTTGTATCGTAACACGTGCAGGTACAGCAAAATGCCTTGGGATGGTAAATAAAGGACACCTAGGAAATGGAGCGGTTGGTGATATAGCAATTTATAATTTAAGTCCAGAAGATAAAGATCCGAAAAAGATTGCAAAAGCATTCTCACAATCGGCATATACTATAAAAGACGGGGTAATTGTCGCAAAAGATGGGGAAATTATCGTAGCTCCTATGGGTCAAATTATCTGGAATGATGTTAAACTACCCGAAAATATAGAAACTGCCTTGATGGAAGATTTACAAAAGAAATGGAGTGCATATTACTCCGTAAATCTGGCAAACTATCCCGTTGAGGAACATGAATTAATCAATTCAGCTCCAATAACCATTAATGCCAAATAAATATAAATTCAAAAAATTCTATTATATCTTTAATCTATTTTTTCTTAAATTTCACTTAGTGTGGAATGAGTCCCTTTCTAAAGATATTTATATAGCTAAAACAAATAAAGAAAAGTATTCAGTACTCATTTAACATCATAATTTATTTGAGGAATTAAATATGAAAAGACGTTATTTTGTGCTCTTTTTTAGTTTAATGGTTTCAATGGTATTTATCAGTTTACCTATTAATTCGATAAATTCTAATAATAGTTTTGAATATCCCACATGGCTTAATAGTCCAACAAATGAGGGAAAAACACCGAATACCCCAGATATTGAACCTATAACAAATGATAAAGATATTTTAGAATCCAAAGCTAATCAAGAATGGGGTAACCAACCAGATCAACCAGATAGATTTATGGGACAACATGCTACAAATGCAATAATTGAATTTAATAATTCATTTTCGAGCTACGAGACCGATCCTTATGCATTATTTACTGATATTGGAGATATTGTCTCTCCTACATACGGATTTAATCTCACATACGTGAATTTGACATTTTTTAATATATTAACTCAAGGTTATTACCAAGATGTAGAAGCAGATGCAGGAGCTTTAGGTGGCGGACAATTACCCTATATTGATATTTATAATGGGACAACAACTGGCAATCCATATGTGATGTCTTTCCGAATAGAGCATGGATTTCTTTCTCATATGGCTGGATTAGAACTAAATCTAAGATGTCCCAATATTGCTGCAGAAATTATTTGTTTTGTTCTAAATTCAACATTTAATCCTTTTACTCTTCAGGTAGAACCTCATTCATCAATCGGTGTGGTTAATGGGTCCTACTTTGGAATAGGTTGGGAATGGGTGGATTTTGACGGTTATGCATTTTTAAATACTTATGATACTTGGAATAACACCTTTTTCCTTATGCCTTTTGTAAAAGATGTAAGTCATAGTACAAAAGTATATTGGAACTACATGTCCGACACATTCGTTGTGGGGGGAGACGGAGTTGATGAAGGTTTGGCTTATGAATTCAATACGGGAATGTGGAACCCTCTTCCTATCGATTTCAGTGTTAAACAAGTTGATATTACTGGATGCGCACCTCCACCTGAAAGAATAGATATGCGTATAAATGGAACTCCATTAAATAGTACTGCGATATTATTTAGTAATGTTACAGAAGATCTAGAACTCTGGGCATTTACAACTCAGTATTTTAATAATTCATTTTTGGATGGAGAATTTGGAACGATTTTCTATGATATCGAAACAAATTGGTCTTCGTATGGTAGATCTTCTTATGTAGTTTTCATGTTAAATGCGACTGCCGGATTCCAAAATCAAACAAATGCAATAACGAGATGTCATGCTACTGCAGGAAATTCAATCGTCAATTGGAATGCCACAGTGCAGGGCATGTATTTCCCTAAAGGTGCTTATGATAAAAAAATTAATGTTACGGTTCCACAATCATGGAATGTTAGTGAAGTTTATGAAAATAGCACTAAAATAAATAGTTCCATTGTTGCCAACCCCCCCTATAAATTTGTAAATATCAATGCGACCGCAAATGGTACTTGGAATATAATTTGTAATGGAACTAACTGGGCAGGAAATATAACTGTATATAATAATACACCACCTTTCATAGAAGCTTATAGTTATTATTTAAATGACACAATTAAGATAAATGGAACAATCTATGCTAAGTCATTAGCTAAAGCAAATTTGACTGTCTTCAATCCAAATAATGCCACAATTTACAATGATCAAGCAAGTATAATTAATAATGTCTCAAGTTTTACACCTTGGAGGATATTTGATAACTCAACCAGAAACGGAACTCATCATCTTCGGGTTGTCTGGTTTAATGGAACTGAAGTGGGAATAAATATGACTGAAATTGAATGCTATAATGAACCTACAAATTTAACAGTTACTCAAGGACCAGATCCACAGGTTGTTTATCAAGGAGATCTTGTCACTGCAAGAATATTTTATAATGACACTTATGCCAATAAGAGCATTTCTGGTGCTAAAATAGATAGTAATTGGAGTTATTCGCCCTTGACCCCTATAGACTGGTTAAATGGTTCTTATAATATCACATTTTTTACTGGATTCGCACCTGAGGATAATTATACTATTATAATCAACGCCACCAAAGAAGGTTATGAAGCAGCCACAGCTATAATTAGATTTAATGTGACCTTAGTAGTACCTATAGAACCTACAGAGTTAGAAATAGTAAGAGGTATTCCATATGCTATTGGTGAAGATTTGTATGTTAATGATACAGGCAAATTTGCAATAGTAAATTATACTTTTCAAGTAAATAGAAGTGGGATCAAGGGTGCAGATATTATGACCGACCCATTTTGGATGGATCCATATTTTCAATATGAAGACTTATCATTAGGGAATGCTTCATTAAAGGGATTATATAAAATTTGGCTTAATACTACAGGTACCCATGCTTATGAGTCACATCGTATTAGATTTTTTGCAACAAAGCCAGGACTTGAACCAAATGAGGTTATTTCTTCATCATTTCAAATTTACCCAATCCCTACAGATATTGACGTTACTGGATATGAAAATATTACAAAGTTTGAAGGTGAGATTGTCAATCTAGCTGCTTGTTATAAGGACGATTATCATGCGGGAAAGCCAGCAATAACAAACGCAGTTGTAAATTGGACAATCAATACGACTACTCCTGAAAGTGATGATATGGATTTGGTTATTTTAATATACCAAGGGATAATTAATTTACCAGAACTTGAAGTGCCCCCAGGAACTTATAATGTCAGCATTAAAGCACAAGCTCGAGATTTTCGACCTTATTCCAAAAATATTACACTTAATGTATTACCAAAATGGAGTACACTTATTTTAATAACTAATTATTCTTCTCACTCTCGAACTGAAATTAGAGTCGGTAAGGATGTCACTATCGAAGCAAAGATTCAATTCGGTAACACCTCAATCGACCATGAAGGTCGAACATTAAATTATGAAATAGATTATTCCAATGACTTTCATATTGAAGATAATAGAATCACAAATATTAATGGAACAACAACTTTTGTAATAAATCCAATTCCAGACATTCAGTGGATAAACGTAACGGTTTCTTATGATGGAACTCCACAAATTAATGCAAGTTCTTCTAACCTACTTATCAATGTTACAGGAAAATATGAGACTAATCTAACCATAAATTATGCTCAAATGGCATCCTATATCATTAGTGGTGAAGAATTCTCTATAAACTCATCATTGGAATATAACAATTCAGGGAAAATGACCAGTATGCAAGGCGAAACCATCGAATTCATTATAGATTATGAAAATTATCAAGATGAAAGCTTAATTACTACCACAAATGAAGATGGCTTAGCTATTATAGATTTCACTCCACCTGATGGAGCAATATCTGTTATAATTAGGGCAATTTATATCGGCAATATTTCATTTTTCAGTACCAATGATAATACAACTTCCTTTAAACTTACTAAATATAATGTAACTCTCCAAATCTTCGATATTAATCCACTCGAATTAATGGTTGGGAGTCCAATTATTTTAACATGTGAATTGAAGTTTAAAGAGACAGGACTTCCAGTTTCAAATGCAAGTGTCACATTTTTTGTATATATGGGTGATCCGAATGTCAGAATATTCCAACAAAGTGCAGTTACAGACAAAGATGGTGTGGCTTTTACTGTATTAATATTACTTCAACCGTTCGAAGTTCTTCCTCTTATTACAGTCGGAGTAGAATATGAAGGAGATGAAAGTACCTTTAGTTCTACCACTACATCTCCACTACCTACCATTCCAATGACAACTACAAAATATTTCACTAACTATATCAATGAGAACTGGTGGTGGATGGCAATTATTATAGGAGCAGTCGTTGCCATTTCTCTTGCATATAGATATGGAGTAAAATTACCCCGTCGCCGCCGTGAAATCGCATTACAAAAGAAGATTGCTAATAAAGTCAAAGATGCGCAAAATCTTAAACATTGTATTATACTAGAGAAAAATTCGGGGGCATCAATCTTTGACCAGGGATTCGGAGATATCGTATTAGACTCAGACCTAATTTCTGGCTTTTTAACAGCAATTTCAGCATTCCAGACCGAGATTAGTGTTAAAGGAAAGAAGAAAGCGGAAGTTGCTGGTGGCTTTGAATTAAGTTATGCAGATTTTAAAATACTATTAACAGGTGGTGAGTTATCACGTTTTGCATTTATATTACAAGATAAACCTGGCGATAGTTTCCGTGAGGTTGCACAAGAAACTGTAAATCAATTTGAGAGCGAATATGGCTCGTATCTTAGAGACTGGGATGGTGCTCTAAAACATTTTAAAACTGCAAATCGAGTATTGGCAAGTAAATTTGAGATCGGGCTAAGCCAAACTTTAAGAGTAAAAATGTTGAGTGAAAAAGAAACCAAAAATCTCTCTGATTTATCAGCAGTTCTAGTCAGAATTGCAAAAAGTCAACAAGAGCAAAAAGGCGGTAAATTTTTCGTTGATGACATAATGCAAATAGCTGTACAAGCCAGAAAAGAACCAGATTACGAAATTTATTATGAAATCTATAATCTTTATAAGAACAGAATATTAATACCAACTTCTAAAAAAGAGGCTTTGGTAGCTGCTAAAAAGATTATAACTCAAATTCCTCCTATTGAAGAAAAGAAAGAAGTGAAAGAAGAAGTAATTGAAAAAGAACAAAAGCTAATAAAAGGAATTTACATACCAGACTTAAGAGATGAAGAATACGAAATATTAAGGCAAGAAATTGAATCTATGAGTCCAGCTAACCAAAAAATATTTCAAGAACGGATGATGTATTCTCCAGATGATAAAAGGACAAAAATTGTAAAAAAGATGTTAAGTGATAGAGCAAAATTACGAACAAAATTGAATGATAACCTCTCGGAAATAGAAAAGTTATCAAAGAAAGAGATTCCACCTTATCCTGAAATATTCCAAAAAATGGAAGCTGCTAAAAGAATATATGAGGAGCTTGGAAACGAAGAGAAAGCCTTATCGAAATCAATGGACATCCAAAAAGTTCTAGAAAAATTCGATAATGCAAATGAGATTAAAAATTTGAGAAATCAATTAGCAGATTTAACAACTCAAGCAAAGAAAGCAAATGAAAACCAAGAATTTTTAAAAGCCGCACTGTTATATCGGAAAGCTGCAAGAATATATATAGAATTAGGAAATTTTGAAGATGCCGAAAAATTAGGTGAAATAGCTAGCTATACCGAACAAAAAACAAATACTTAATTCTTTTTTTACAAATATTTTCATATTTTACATCATAATATTTTGAAAAATTGTATTTATAAGGAGAGAAACATATATTTTTTTTTGAATACAAAGAGGAAAAATGTTATTACTTTAAATTTTTTAAATTGTTTAAAATTATATTAAAACAAGAATATAAACTAATTAATTAAATAAAATAGATTTGGGATGATAATGGAGAAAATTAAAGATCTAAATGAAAAAAATGCAATTGCTAATTTAAACAAATATTTTGATTTAGAGGCAGCGGATTTTGAAGTTGATGAGAATGGATTCGTAATCGAACTTGATTTACATGCCAATGATTTGGAAGACATCCCAATAATAATTTTTGATCTTCCTCATTTACAAATAATCCATATACACGGAACAAAAATCAAGAAAATAGAAGGATTAGAAAAACTATCAAATTTAGAAGAATTACATTTATATGGTAATCAAATCAAAAAAATAGAAGGTCTAGAGAATATTTCTCAATTAAAAGTGTTAAATTTAGCTTACAATCAAATTAATAAAATAGAGGGACTAGAGAATCTCACTCAATTAAAGCAATTATTACTCGAAGGAAATAATATTGGAAAGATAGAGAACTTAGAGAACCTAACACAATTGGAGGTATTAAGGCTCGAAGCCAACCAGATAAAGAAGATAGAAGGTCTTGAAAAACTTTCTATGATAAAAGAATTGGAACTTTCTGATAATAAAATCCAAAAGATAGAAGGTCTTAGGAAACTTTCCGAATTAAAAACACTAAATATTAGATTAAATGAGATCAATAAAATGGAAGGTTTAGAGAGTCTTTCCCAATTAAAGAATTTAGACCTTAGATTAAATGAAATACAAAAGATGGAATGTTTAGAACAACTTAGCGAATTAAAAACATTAGATCTTAGACTTAATAAAATCACTGAAATTAAAGGACTAGAATATTGTCCACAATTAAAAAATTTCAGACTAGATAAAGAAAATTTAAGAAAAAAAGACCAAACTTTATATGAAGAAGGAATAAAAGAAGAAGTTGGACAAGTTGCAGAAGGAGAAATAAAAGTTAAAGAAATTCCAGTAGAAATACATATTCCAAAATTAAAATTCGAAGATAATGAAATCTTCAAAAAAGATTTGCAATCAATGAGTACAACTAACCAAAATTTAGTAAAAATGGAAATTTTGGCAATACCCGATGATAAACGTGCCGCTATGGTAAAAACTTTACTTAAAAGCAGAAAAAAATTAAATAAATTATTGGAAGAAAACGTTTCAGAAATTGAAAAACTATTACAAAAGAAAAAACCTTCATTAACACAAATTTTTCAAAAAATGGAAGCTTCAAAATCAATTTATGAGGAACTTGGAGATGAGGATAAAGCACAATCAACGGCCATGGAAATTGAAAAAATATTGAATAAATTTGATAGTATTAAAGAAAAAAAAGAGTTGAGTCGCGAAGGCGCATTTAAAATCAAAGAAGCTAAAGCAGCCCTAAGTCGTGACGATTATTTAAAGGCTGCTTTGCTTTATAGAATAGCAGCTCGATTCTTTATAGAAATAGGAAATCATGAACAAGCTGAGTTACTGAGACAAGATAGTAATAATTGTGAAAATGCAGCTAAATAATAAGATAATCCTTTTTTTATTTTTTTCATTTATCTAATTATAAAAAATATATATAATTGCCAATTAGATAGTAATTTTAATGCCTTTCAAACTTTACGCTAATTATAAACCGACAGGGGACCAGCCCGAAGCTATTCAACGGCTGATTGATGGATTAAATAAAAATTATAAATACCAAACATTATTAGGAGTAACAGGAAGCGGAAAAACTTTTGC
>JABXJV010000230.1 GCA_013375355.1 Candidatus Helarchaeota archaeon | reverse complement strand
CCCAACAGAAAGATTTGAATTAAGATGTAGGTCTGCATAAATGTTCATTATTTCACCGAAACTTAACTTTCAAGATAATAACTTCTGATTTTATATTATATAAGTAAGTTTTATAATAACAAAAAATTATCGTGAAAATTAATTTAATAAAATATGTTGAAAATTAAAAAAAATATAAGAAATTCTTTAGAGTTTAAATTTATAAGATTAGAATTAGAATATTTTAAGATTAAGTTGTTTTTACGAGAATCTTATAATCTTGAGATCCATCTTTTACTTCCAGAACTTTATGTCCCTCTTTTTCCAAAAATCTTTGTATATTTTCTTTCGCAGGCGGAAAATCCCCAATAATTTCAAGAATCTTTCCCGATCCAATTTCTCTTATTTTTTTTCTTGTTAATAAAACTGGCATCGGACAAGTTTTACCTCTAACATCAAGATTTTCTTCAGGTTGTATAAAATCACCCTATTTTTTAATATTTTAACGAAATTCTTTCAATATAACAAATGCATTGATTATTATAAGAATAACCATTAGATTTTCTAATATAAGTCAAATTTTATGATATATGATGAAATAGAATTATAAAATAGAGATAGGAATCAAAACAAATTAGTTAAATTTTTAATACTTTGTAGTAAAAGAGTATAAAAAGATTTATTTGCCCCTTGTTCCCCATCTTCTAATCGAAGGTCTAAGTTTTTCTGCGCCTATCCCTTTATGACGCAAACCTCTCGATTTCTTACCAGCCGATGTTAATCCTCTATGAACTCGTCCTGTGTGTTGAGGATCACCTATCCAGTTAATTTTTGGGTCAACAACAATACTGGGGACTATAGGATCGACAAGTATTATTTCGAAATATTTCCATTTTCCGTCTTGTCCTACCCAATAACTATTTAGGACTTCTAAATTTGGAAATTTTCTTGCCACACGTTCTTCTGCAATCCACTGTAACGATTTTTTTGGTGTGTATTTTTTAACGCCCATTTTTTTCGGTCTTCGTCCCATCTTTGGTCTAGATTTTCGTCTACCGCCTCTACGAACTCTTGTTCGTACCATAATATATCCAGGTTTTGCTTTGTACCCTAGAGCTCTCGCTCGGTCTAGTCTAGTGGGGTGTCGTATTCTCAGTACGGTTGGCTGTTTTCTCCAAAGAATCATACGTTCTCTTTGTAATTCTAAAACACCACTATTTTTCTTATTCTTCCAAGCCTCGCTAATATAATGATACATTGATTTCATGATTTAACCTTCTATTTTGATAAAAAGAATTACCTTATATTTTTTATCTTTTTCATTGACTATATTTTCCCCTTCAATATCCGAATGATTTTTTCAGCCAAGATAGTGCTGACCGCCTCATTAGCTTCTATGGTTTGAGCTCCTATATGTGGTGTAGCAACGACATTAGGTAATTTAACTAATTTAGGATCAGGATTGGGTTCATTAAGGAATGCATCCAAAGCAGCTCCTGCAATCTTTCCATTTTTAAGTGCTTGATAGAGTGCACCTTCATCGACTATATCCCCGCGTGCTGTATTGATAAGAAATGCTTTGGGTTTCATTAAATCAAAAATCTCTTTATTTATCATCTTTCTGGTTCTGTCGTTAAGGGGACAACACATAGCAATGATATCAGAATTTTTAGCTATTTCTTCAAGAGGAACACAAGTAAATCCAAGTTCTTCTGCATCCTTAATTGCCGATTCTACAACATCACATCCTAAAACTTTCATTTCAAATGCTAGGGCTCTTTTAGCCAATTCAATTCCAACATTTCCACAGCCGATAACACCTATTGTCTTTCCACGTAACTCAAATCCTTTTATTTGCTTTTTTATCCATTTATTATCTTTTAAACCTCGATTACCTGCTGGAATTGATCTCATGAGAGATAAAATTAGTCCCATAATTAACTCAGCCACTGAAACCGAAGACCCTTTTGGTGAACGAATAACTTTTATATTATATTTCTCTGCAGTTTTTTGATCAATATTATCTAAGCCAACTCCCGCACGACCTATTACTTTTAATCTATCTTTTCCAGCTTCTATAATTTCCTTTGTCACTTTTGTTCGAGATCGAACAATTAACGCATCGTAATAACCTATTTTATTTATTAATTCATCTGAAGTCATATCTGATGGTTTAGTTATTTCAAAACCTTCATCTTGTAACATTTCAACTGCTTTTGGATTAATAGGATCCATGATGAGAATTCTAGTTACTATTTTATTTACCACCTAGTTTATTCACTTAAATTATAATAAAGGATAAAATTATTAATCTAAATGAAAATATTTTTTTAAATCTTAATAATCGATTCAATATTTAATTATAAAAGAATTTGGTGGAAAAATTGAGTAAGTTCCCAGATGATTTAAAATATATTGAACAACATCAATGGGCAAAGCTTGAAGGTGATAATGTTAGAATTGGAATAACCGATTACGCCCAAGCTGAACTCAAAGAAATAGTTCTCGTAGATTTCATGGTTGGCGTAGGTGATAAAGTTTCTAAACAAGCTGATCCATTTGGTTCTATAGAAAGTACAAAGGCGGTTTCAGACGTTTTTTCTCCCGTATCTGGCGAGGTAGTAGAAATTAATTCCGCAGTTGAGGAAGAACCCGAAATTTTGAACAAAGACCCTTATGGAAAAGGTTGGCTAATTTTAGTCAAAGCTTCAGACAAATCAGAATTAGATGCCATATTGGATGCAGCTGCATACAAAGATTTCATTTCTAAATAATTAGAAATCGTTTTTTTTCTTTATTTTTTTCTAATTTATTTTATAATTTTTGATAAGATCACTATACAAATGTCACACTAGGGTTTAGATTTTAAAAAATTTAAAAAAAAAGAAAAGATTTTAGAGATCTGTTTGTCACTTGGAATGTACATGCTTATTTTCTATTTATTTACTATACAATTACCTTTGTTATTAATATAATCAATAGTGCTATTACAAATGAGGCAATTATATATATGTATGGATAGTTATCCTTTTTAATGAACCAGAATTCTCCGTTTTGTTCCTGGTAACCTTGAATAGCGAAGAACAACAATAGCGGAATAGAATATATAATGCATTTTAGATTAAAATCTAGGTTAGGTGTACCAATACAAAGAATTTGCAATATGATTAACCAGAATAGACAGATTTTATTAAGTTTAGTTTTATCATAATCCAAAATTCCTTGAAATGCAAATGGTAGAAATAGTGCTACAGCCGCTCCTAAGGCCAAAATATAAAATATAAACGATGAAGTGCTTAAAGATTTTGAAATTACTATGCTGCTGTAATTAACTAATCCCGCTAAAGGATGTCCAATGGCTATTCCATAAATAAGTAATGCAATGGCTGGACCTGCTGCAAAAATTACTAGATAGAGCAATTCTTTGATTAATTTATCTCTAGAGTCCGAATATAATAATAATAGGAGAAATCCAAAAGCATATGTTATTAGAACAATGAGCCCTAAATTGAAAGTTATAACCAATAGACCAGCAAGAATTAAGTATATATTAAGGGAACTCTTCGGTTCTTCGACTGGATCAAGTATATAATTTTTAATGTGGGTCGAATTAATTTGCTTTAAGAATAGAAAGAGAATCAAAGGAATCAAAGTGTAAAATATATTTGCTACGCTTATATGGCTCGCAAAATAAATTCCAACTAAATTAAAAGCATATAGTATAGTCGATACTGTTATTAATTCTTCATCTCGAGTGAGCTCTTTGATGAATAGATTGAAAGTAAATATTCCAAGAGAAGAAATAATCGCCAGAAAGATACGAACTGCAACAATTCCTCCTAATGAGAAGAAAGGCGAAACTATTCCGGGGAAAAGAAAGACGACTGGAGGGTTTACGACAGGCCAGTTTATATAACCAAATATTATATGAATTAATAGAAGTGTTTCATCCCTATCAGCAATTGCCCAAAATATTAATGCATTATTGAAAGATACTGGAATTCTTGTTAGATTTTGAAGCTTATAATAGATACCTAATTCTTCACCAAATATATTTGGTTCAAAAAAACATAAAACAATCCGTATTAAAATAGCAATTAACCAAATAAACCAGATTTTTTTTTCCATAAAGAAATCAACGCTCAAAGTTTACACCATTTAGCTCTTTTTCATATTTTTTTATAATTTAACTAAAAATTATTGCTTTATTTAATTTAAAAGTTTATATTTTGTTTAATATAAATGATTTACTTAGTTTTTTAAAAGTATAGGAAGAAAAAAAAAAATATTCGTGTGAATATTTTGGGAATTGATAATGCTTTAAGCGATTATGAAGAAGATTTTTCCAAAAATATCATATTTAAAATTGGTTTTCTTTGCGTAATAATTTTAATTATTTATAATACTTTAAACCTATTTTTTTATTATAGTTCTTTTGGTGCTGGATTTAATTTTTTATCAATCTTGATTAATTCTAGTCTTGGGATCATTTTAGGACTCGCTATATATAACTCAGCCATAAATTTTGATATGAAAAATGGGGAATATGCTGGAATTTCAAAAATTGTCTTCGATTTTGCAAAGATATCAATCTATCTTTATTATAATAACTATTTAGGTGAGTTATACAATAGTTTTATTCTATTCATTGTATTTCCAGGGGTAAATGATGTAATTAGACAATTTTTATTTTTTCAACTTATATCCTCAATTAGACCAATTTGGATTGATTTATTAGATTTAGGTATCATAGGACTGAATATATTTAGTAATATCTTAATTTCTTACTTTTTTCATATTTTAGGAAAAGAGAGGAATAATAATTATTTTAATATGACTTCGATAGCTTATATAATTTCACTTATATTGTTAATAATCTTCTCTCTGATTCCATTTGCCATTTTTTATTTATCTTCAATACTTTTAGAAAACATTTTCTTGGCAATTTCATTCAATATATTCTTAACTATAAAATTCAAAATTATAGAACAATTAGATCCTAATTATCGACCAATTCAAACCGAATATAAATAATGGTGGATTTTTATGTTAATCGGAATAGTAGGAAAACCTAATTGTGGAAAAACCACGTTTCTAAATGCGGCGTGCCTCACCACAGCAAAAGTGGCTGATTATCCATTTACCACAATTGAACCAAACCTTGGTACTGCTTATGTTAGAAGCCAATGTGTTTGTAAAGAATTAAAAGTTCAAGATAAGCCAAAAAATTCTATTTGCTTAAATGGTGTTCGTCTAGTTCCAATTGAACTTCTGGATGTTGCCGGTCTAGTTCCTGGAGCATGGGAAGGAAAAGGACTAGGAAATAAATTTCTTGATGATTTAAGAAGAGCGGATGCGTTAATTCATGTAGTCGATGCATCTGGCTCAACTGATGATAAAGGGAACTTAACTGACCCTGGATCTTGGGATCCTATTGAAGATATTAAATTTCTTGAGTATGAAATTGCAATGTGGATCTCTAATATACTGAAACGTGATTGGCATAAATTTACTAGAAAGATTGAAGTAGAGCATCTCGATTTTGGAGATAAGATGGCACAACGCTTATCCGGATTGTCAATTAAAAAATTTCATATAAATGAAGCATTAAAAACATCCCAATTAGTCGGAACTAAACCTGTCAAATGGAATGATGAAGAAATTTATAATTTCTCTGCCGCCCTCCGAAAAATTGCAAAACCTATGATAATTATTGCTAATAAAGCAGATATGAAGACTGCTGATAAAAATATTAAGAGAATTAAAGAATTCACCGAAGATATTGTTATTCCTGCTTGTGTATTAGGAGAATTTTTTCTCAGAAAATTTGCTGAAGATGGAAGAATTAATTACACGCCGGGTGATTCATCCTTTGAAATTCTAAAAGCAGATACTTTTTCAAATGGTGAATTAAAAACATTAAATAATTTACAAGAATTAATGGACAAATTAGGTTCTACCGGAGTTCAATTAGCTTTAGACACTGCTGTTTTCAAACTCTTAGATAGGATTGTAGCATATCCAGTTCATGAAGTTTCAACTTTTTCTGATACAGATGGAAATGTCTTACCAGATGCTTTTATAATTCCTAAAGGAACTACAATTAAAGAATTCGCCTCAAAAGTTCACACAGAATTAGCTGAGACTTTTATTCATGGAATTAATGCTAAAACAAAAAAAAGATTAGGAGATAATTATATAATACAAAATTGTGATGTAGTTAAATTCGTTTCAGCAAAAGGGCATTAACGATCTTCGTCATTAAAAAAATATTTCCTTAAATAATACCCAGGTTTTTTCTCAGTTCCAAACGATCTTAACCCCTCTAGCTCTAATTGGATTTTTAATTTTTCGGCATATTCGCTAGTAATTTCGCCTTTATGTAACATATAATCAATAATTTCAATAACTTCTTCATTACAATTACATCTGCGAATAAAAGATATTATATCAGGGTTTTTCAATTCATCTAGATCTTTCGAATCTTTGGGTTTTTCAGTATTCCAGCGAATTCCCGTCATTGAAACTTTTGTTTCACCTATTTCTATCTCTTTTGCTAAATTTGGAAATAAATCTTCAAAATCTTTTTCCGAATCCAAATATTCTTTAGCCAGTTCGTTTATTTTTTTATCTTTTTCCCGAATTCTTTTTTTCTTGGCTGATTTAGGATTGGATTCATTAGTCAATGATAATAACCTTCCTAATTATAATTAGAATTAAGTAAAATTAAAACCTATTCCT
>JABXJV010000229.1 GCA_013375355.1 Candidatus Helarchaeota archaeon | reverse complement strand
TTTTCAAAATTTCCTGTTCCATCCAAATTTATTTCAATTGATATATCCGTTTCTTTAGTTTTACGATGATTTTTTGCGGTTCTCATAATTATTTCTCCCAATTTTTTCAAATAATTACAATATATTACTCATATTTGGTATTATTACATTTTTTAAGAATTTTAATAATCTAATAATTCACTTAAATTAATCTCCAAGAATTCGTTTTAATTGTTTCAGTAAAATTAAATTAATTTTTCTTGTTCCTACAGTTATTCGAATACAATTGGATAACAAGGGTACTTTACTTCGGTCTCGAATAATTATTCCACTTTTAATTAATTCTTCACACACTATTTTTGCATTTAAACCATCTTTTAATACTCTTGCTAAAATAAAATTAGTTTTAGATGGATAAACTTTTAATTCTTTTATTTTGGTCAGTTCTGAAAATAACCATTCACGTTCTTTTTTAACTTCTTCAATCTTTTTCAGAAAATATTCTTTTTCTTTAAGGAGTTGAGGAACTAGATACTGTGCTACGATGTTTAAACTATAAGGAATCTGAATAGGTCTAAGAATATCTGCTAATTCTTTATTGAGAGCCATAATTCCGACGCGCAAACCTGCTAATCCTAAGGATTTACTGAATGTTCTTATTATTATTAAATTATTATATTTGTGAATCCAATCAATTAAAGAAATATTGGAATATGCTGCATAAGCCTCATCTAAAATAAATATTCCATTAAAGTTTTCGATGAGATACTTAATCTTATCTGTTTGAAAAGTATTACCTGTGGGGTTATTTGGGGACGCAACAATCATTAATTTCGTGTTTTTTGACACTTTGGAGAGCAATTTTTCAACATCTATAGTAAAATCATCATTTAATAAAACATAAGAATATTTAGCACCTAATATATCGGTAAAAAATTTATACATGGAGAATGTAGGTTCAGCCACCAATATTTCACTTTGATTATCTATAACCGTATGAAATATCGTCATAAAAACGTCATCCGAACCATTTCCAACTATAATTTCATTATAGTCTAATCCAAAGTATTTTGCAAGACTTTTTCTTGTCTCAATATAAAGAGGGTCCGGATAACGTGCCAAATTTATTTTTTGCAAACATTTTTTTATTTGCTCTTGCATCCAAGAGGGTTCAATAAACACATTTTCATTAGCATCAATTTTGATAATATCTTTAATTTCTAAGCCAAATTTCTTTATAGTATCTGGGAGTGAAGCCCCAGATTGATAATATTCGAAGTTCTTCAAATTTTTACTAAGCAATTTCCTATAATCTATTCTTTTAATCATATTTATAACCTAAATTATTCATCTTTAAGTAGTTCTTGAAATTCTTTTGATTCTCTTATATTATCAAAATCAGAATCTGTTTTCATCAACTTTTTTGCATACGGATCTAATTTAATCGCAATTTTTAATAGTCTTAAAGCCTCATCTTTCTTATTTTGAAGAGAAGCCATACAAGCTTTATTATAATAGGCATGGGCCGAATTTGGGTTTATTTTTAATGATTCATCAAAACAGGCAAGGGCTTCCTTGTATTTTTTCATTTTTAATAATAAAACTCCCTTATCGTTCCAAGTTACATGATTCTTAGAATCAATTTCTAGTGCCTTATCATAACACGATAACGCATCATCTACTTTGCCCCAATTGAATAATGTATTTGCTTTATTTAACCTTATATCGATAAGATTTGGACTTATTTCAATCGCTTTATCAAAACATAATATTGCATCTTCAAATTTTCCTAATTCTTTTAAAGCTAACCCCTTCATATACCAAACATCAGGATAATCTGATTTTAATTCAATAGCTTTATTAAAATATGATATTGCATCATCAAATTTTCCTAAATCAAATAAAGCTGTTCCTTTACCATACCATCCAATAGAATCCTTTGGATCAATTTCAATGACTTTTTCAAAATTTAGGATGGCATCTTCTGCTTTTCTTATTCGGATTAAATTAAATCCTTCTACAATCAAATTTTTAATTTGACTTTGCTCAGAAAAAAATTCACTACCTCTTCTAGATCTCTCAGTATTGGTTTTTTCGGAATCAGTTTGGCTTTCATCTTTTTTTCTACTCATTTGGTTTGAACCTCTCCATAATGCTATTGGCATGAGCTTGAAA
>JABXJV010000228.1 GCA_013375355.1 Candidatus Helarchaeota archaeon | reverse complement strand
ATAACCTTTTCTGAGAAAGCTTTATAATTAACCTCTTCTCCTCGATATAGAATTGCAGTATAATTTGGATTTTTTTTAACCGCTGCGTCAATTGCTTCGTTCACATTCTTTAAATCTGTCTTAATTTCCGTTTCAGACAATTTTATTACATCCAAAAAATCGTAATTTTTTTTATATTATATACTCGATGTAAATAAAGTTAATTTTTTAATTTGATAAATTTTGTATTTAAAAATGTTAAAAATTTTTAATGAATTAAAGATCTTATTAAGACAATTATTGATGAATTGACTGATGCAGTAGTCGAAGGCGATGATGAAAAAGCGATAAGGTTAGCTTATAAAGTCGTAGAACAGAAAATCGATATTAAAGATATTGTCATTAACAGACCCACTCCTAATGCTATTTATTTTTCTATTATTTTCTAGTAATTATTGCATTATTTTAACTATATTATTTTGTTTCAAGTCGGAATTTTCGATTTTTATAAACAATTTTAGGTGCCTGATTTATGTGTTCACGTTCAATTTTCATGTTAAGTAATTTTAAAGGATTTTCAAAGCCGACTTTATATAACCCATTTTCATCAAGTTCACCAATAGTTGCCAAAAAATTCATACATTCCAACATATTACATCCAGAACCTGCAAGTTGAGTGGAACCTTGAAGATGTACATAGCCATTTGACTCTAACACAACTGATAAGTTATGAAAAACATAATTTCCTGGGTCTTTACCAGCAACGGCTACCATATCACTAGTTACGATAAATTTTGATATACCTTTCGCCCGAAGACACACTTTTACCATTTCTTTAGGCAAATGGAAACCATCTGTGATAAAGAGTCCACTCAAACGATCTTCGGCCAGAATAGGCCAAAGAGGGTTATAATGTCTATGTATCATGTTTCCAAGACCATTACCAACATGTGTTGCAGCACGAACTCCCGCATCAACCGATTTTTGGATAATTTCCTTTCCTGCCGAATGATGGCCTATTGAAACTACTATTTTATTTGTATCTACAACATGTTCAATTAGTTTTAATGCACCTTTAACATCTGGTGCGAGCGTTAAAATAGATATTTTGTCCTTTGACCAATAAAGAAATTGTTCAAAAAGTTCAATTGAGGGTAAAATAACATGTTTTTTGGGATGAACCCCTCTAGGACCATCTTTAGGATTAATAAAGGGTCCTTCCAGATGAATACCTAAGATTTGAGCTCCAACTTTTGGTCCAGAAGCTTGAGCTTCGGCAATCAATGGAAGATTATGTTTATAAACTTCCAAAGGCGAAGTTATAATTGTTGGACAGTATCCCACTATGCCCTTTTCGAGAAGTTGAACATTTACAAAGTTAATATCTTCCAAACTCAGATTAGGATTAGAAAAGTCAATCCCTTTGTAACCATTAACTTGAAGATCTACCCATCCTGGAATCATAATTTTCGCTTCTTATTTTGTTAATAGAGACGCAGATTCTTTATCCAAAAAAATAAAAGATTTATCATGTTTTTTAAGTATTGAAGCAGGATGCATCGGAGTAATTGGTGCATCAATCGATAAGCAATCTCGAACAGCTTCAGCTTTACGTTTATCAGGGCATGTGCAGATAATATATTCAGCTTTTATAATTTGTCTTACTGACATTGATATCGCTTTTTGAGGAACTTTTTCTATTGATGTAAACCAACCTTCGCCTACTTGCTGTTTTCGGCATTGTTCATCTAAATTTAAAAGTAAATAAGGTTCTTCCGTCTCAAAATCCGCCGGTGGATCATTAAAAGCAATATGTCCGTTTTCTCCTATTCCTATAAAAGCAATATCAATTTTTTCCTTTGAAATCAGGTTACTAATTCTTTTACACTCAGCAGCTGGATCAAGAGCATCACCTTCGATAAAATGAACTTTTCCTGGATGAACTTTCTTTACAAAGCGTTCTGAAAGATATTTTCGGAAACTGGAAGGATGAGTGGCAGCGATCCCAACGTATTCATCCAAATGAAACATCTCAGTCCTTGCCCAATCAATTCCTTCGGATTTACAGAGAAAATCAAGAAATTCGAACTGTGAAGCTCCAGTTGCAATAACAAAACTAACTTTTGATTTTGAAACTAAAAAATTACGTAAAATTTCTGCTGCTTTTTCTGCAGCCGCACGTCCATTTTCTTCTTTTGTGGAACTAATTATAAATTTCAATAGATTTTACCTTTAAACTTGCAGAATGCCCCCGACTTTAATCGGGGGATGAATGAAAGCAAGATATAATAGTATTGATTTAATCTGATATATAATTCAATATTAATTTGATGAAAATATAATTAAATTAATATAATTTTTTAAATTATAATTTTGCGCAAAATTCGGTCTTTATATAAGGAAAAAGATATATTCTGCGCATTTTAAATATATATTAGGATGAAACGGACTAATACCATAAAATTAAAACCAACAAAACTTCAGAAAAAGCTCTTAAAGGAGGTCTTAGTCCGTAGCAGTGCTGTGTGGAACTTAGGGAACTATGAGAAGCGACAGGCTTTTTTTAACAAAATCGCAATTCCATCAAGTTTTAAACTTGCTGAAAAGCTAAAAACTCACCCTCTTTATAAATTATTAGGGAGTGCGTATTCTCAACAAGTGTTGAACAAGCTCCAAGAGGCATGGAACTCCTTTTTTAGTTCGATTAAATCCAAGAAAGTAAAACATAAGGTAGGACTCCCAAGATATTTTAAGAATCGAAAGATAAACCAAACAATCCCTGCATTATTGATTTGTCGTAATAATTGTTATCGAATTGATGACCAATACATTTATATCAGTTGTCCAAAGGATTTAAAACAAAAATACCGAATTAAAGGACTACTCAGAATAAAGTATAATGGGATTCTAAAGTGGAAAGGAACTCAAAAACGCATGGAAATCAAATATATTCCATACATTAAGAAATTTTATGCCTATCAAGTGGTTGAAACTGAACCTACTCCGATTAAGAAAAATACTAAACATATTTCAAGTGGGGATATTGGAATAAAGCGATATTTAGTAAATTATATAAAAAATACTAAAGATTTTGTCGTTCTTTATCCTTCAGAACATATTTTTAAAGAATATATGAGGATATCAAAAAAGATTTATGACCTGCAAAGCATTGCAAAAAACGAAATTGGGAGATGCAGCACAAGAAGGATAAAAAGGTTATTTTTGAAGAGAAAACGAAAATTAGCTAACTACATGAATAATATAATTGCAGATTTGTTTAGAAAGTTAAATAATAATCAAGTTTCTAAATTTATTGTGGGAGATTTATCCCACATCCGAGATGCCCAACTTCCCGTCTATTTCAAGAATAAGAAGAAGCTCAATACGATGATTCAAAACTTCTGGTCGTTTGATCTTCTTATAAATAAGTTAAGGAATAAGTGTGAAGAGTTAGGTATCGAATTTGAACAAATTAATGAGCGAGGAACTTCCTCAACATGCCTTATTTGCGGAAGAAAAGTAAGACCGAATGACCGCAAATTTAAATGTAAAAAATGCGGTTATAAACAAGATAGGGATGTTGTTGGAAGCATCCAAATTCTTAATAAATATTGTCAAGATAATAGGTTAAATCTGCGGGTGGAGAACCATCCGATAGTGTCTAGCGTTCTCATCGAACATTAGGGACTATGAATCCCCTCCCTTTAGGGAAGGGTAGTTCAATTATTGAACGAAAACCTGAAATTTAAATCAATTTAGATTTTATTAAAAAAATATTTATATAAATTGAATTATTTAATTTT
>JABXJV010000227.1 GCA_013375355.1 Candidatus Helarchaeota archaeon | reverse complement strand
TCGGTTCTGAATGTGTAAAATCTTTTATATATATCAAACTCACACTTGGACAATTAACACACTTTTCACTCTTTTCAGGAAGAATTTTTCCGATTTTAGAAGCCACCTCTGCCTCACTTTTCGTGGGATGGGATTGTTTACTACTATCTGATATAATTTCTATATCTCTAATCTTTTCAAACATTATCATCCCATTATCAATATTAAGATTAGCATTAAACTCAATTTCATAGCCTCTCGAAAAACTCCATCTCTCTTGATTATTTACACTTATCAACGCGTATGAATAATCATCAAACTTCTGAGTATCTATGAAGCCAATTTTAAATCCCATTATAAACCCATTCAGGCTTAAATTCTCATACTTTTTATATATTCTCTTTTCAAATTTAGGTTTTACCCATGAGACTTCGCCCCTGAAATTTATTTTTCTCCCTTTATTATATTCAATCCAATCTTCAAACTCCTCAAGTTCATCAATAAATTCTTTATAACTCTCGTTGTTCAATAAAACTACAGGCTTTCGCATAATTTTCTCCTCTTTAAAATATACACACGAAGAACAATTAACACCCACGAAATTATATCCCTTGATGCATCTCTGACCCTTGTTTATCAGTCTGCATATTCCCTCAAATGAAATGCATCCATTTTGATAACACTTCTTAACCTTCAGAACATGATATACAGAAACCCGATTGCCAAACCTTTTATGGCTCAAATGAGTGCATTTAAAAACATCAATCCTTTTATACTGATTTATCATTGATAATCCTTTTTCTCATCAATATTGGATAGATTTAAACATTCCGAATGTTCGGGATAATTTTAAGTTTTCTTTTCCGCCCTAGGCGGATCTAATGTGGTAGAGGTTACTTTCCTTTTCAAAGGACACAAAGTAGCATGAAAAATAGAACTTTTAACGAAAAACAAAAATTCATAAAAGTAAAGAATATTTACAATATTAATACTTCCTAAAATTCTAATCGTTTCATTATTAATTTAAATCTTAAACTTTGATTTTGAAACTAAGGCAGGAAAAAGAGAGAAATAAAAGTTCAAATGTTATGAATTTTTAGAAATACTTCTGCTCTGGGTATCTTCTTTAATTTGTTCATAAAATTTATCATAAAACTTAATAAGTTCATTTGAAAGCCATTCACACCTCCCGTAAGAACCTTCTTCAAGGTCACCTGTCTTTCTGAATATAGTAACAGCTTTCGAACTTGTAACAAAGTGTTTGCATTTAGTTATTCTTCCTTTGCAGAGATAAATCACAGGACTTTTGAATCCAGTCATAGGATATGGTCTTCCGTGCTTACCATAAGGACAAGCTTTATTTAGTTTCTCTATTTCATAATAAAAATCAAAAAGATAACCCAATTTTAAACTTTTAGCAAGTGCATCGACATAAATTTTCTTTATCTCTTTATTTGTTGACATCACATATAACTTGTCGGCTGCATCTTTGGGAGTTACAGGATTTCCGAACAGACCAGAAATTTTTGCATCAAAAATACTTGCAACCAATACCATATTCGCATAGTCAGAAATTTTATCATCTTTATTTATAAAATCTTTTTTACCTTGCTCGAAATCACTACAATATTTAATTGCTTTAACCACTTCAGAATCTAAATCCATCTCAGAAGCCATTCCAGAACTGTTCTTATTCCCCTCTGCATATCTAATCTTTTGCTCCTCATGAGGCTTATCATAAAACAATTCAATAAAACTGGCTCCACCTATTCCATGGAAAACGGCAACCTGTATACCTTTTATAATATCCTCACTTATAAATTTCTTACTAACCAGTTTAAATGCCTGATTAAATATACCTATTACTATCAAAGCAGTATTAATTAAATGATTATAATAAGGTGTTCTGGAAT
>JABXJV010000226.1 GCA_013375355.1 Candidatus Helarchaeota archaeon | reverse complement strand
GCACAGCAGCTGCAACCGGGTCAGGCTCTCTCCCCCTTCTGGCGCCTCTCATCGTAGCAATACGGTCAACACATACCGCTAATCTTATCATAACATTAACTCCAAATTAATAATCTTTTTCTACTTCGTTAAAATTTCGGATGCAGAGACAAACTCATAACCTTTTTTGTAAATTTCAGGCATTTCTTTACGAAGCACCCTGCGGGTTATATCTTTTGTTGCATGACCTATACCTATCGCTTTTCCATTTTTCTTAGCAATCCTCATAAGTTCATCCAGCTGGGCTAATATTAACTCTTCATTTTCTTCGTTATCCAGAAAAACATCCCTTTTTAACACTCTAATTTTTGATTTCCTAAATACATCAAATGCTCTGCTTTTAGTTGACGTTAAACAATCAATAAAATATAATTTTTTTCTTTTTAACACTTCAGCCAGATATTTCATCAGAGTGGCATTTTCTGTTGCTTTCGAGCCCATATGATTACTCAAACCTTCTGCCATAGGCAGTTCATCCATTGACATATTAATAATTCTTTCCACATCTCTTCTGCTCATTTTGTCTTTTAGCAGAATCTTTTCATTTTTCTTAGGAGAAGTCTTCGATTCCATAGGAAGATGGACCATTACTTCATACCCTCTCTTGGATGCAGACTCTCCTATCTCTTTCGAATATTTATTACCAGGTATTATTGAAAATGTAATAATTTCAGGAAATTCAAGATATTCTTCAACTATCTTTCCGTTATCACCTCCAAAATCATCTATTATTATTGCAATTTTGCCCTTTTTATAGGTCAAATCCTTATCCTTTGTCAATATCAAACTATCCACAACAATATTGTCATATCCAGCAGTAATGATTAACCTATTTCTCCTGGTTATCTCTTTTCCTTCAATAATTCTCCCACCAGAATCGATTACTGCTTTAGCAATAGCAAGATTTAAAACAGGAAGTGGTAAATCTTCTGGTATTCTTATCCATTTTATATTTTTTCTTATATTATTATCTGTATGCTGAATAACATTTCTTCTTATCCATTTCTCATTAATATCATATTCTTTAAGACAATATTCAACAGCCTTATCGATTGACAACGCTAAATTTATCCTGCGTTCTTCAGAATATTTTAGAATCGAAGAACTACTCAAGTATTTTATAATTAAAATAATAAAAGAAATGCATAGAAAAAGTACAGTTAATTTTAATCTTTTCATAGGTTTTTTCTTATATTTATAAAATAAAATTAATATGAAAAATACGAAAATTATTATTTAAAATCAATAGAAAAACAATAGATTAAAATATATAAAAAATAAGCATTTATTAGACTACAATAAATTTCAATTATTAAAGAATTAAAAAAAAGCCTGTTAAATAAAATTAACAGGCTTACAATTATTTAGATTTAAAGAGATTACCAATTATTGAATATACTTGTCCTTATTTTTAATCATATCTATTTTATATTCAGCGAGTTTCCTATATGTTCTATTATTCAAAGCCTTAGAATAAGATTGAATAGCCCTATTTTCATCCCCTAATTGTTTGTAAGCATCTCCCATTTCAATGAATGCAGGAGCAAAATTTCTTCTATATTTCAAGCAATTCTGGGCATTTTCTATAGCATCCCTCGGGTCTTTCAATTGATTATAAGCAACCGCAAGATAATAATAGTGCTGCCAATAATTACGCCTGATTTTCACAGATCTATTTAATGCATCAATTGCCTCCATTGTTCTTTTCTTTTCCACAAGAACCCTGCCTAACGATGTATATGCAAAATAGTATTTCGGATTATTTCGCACTGCATCCCGAAATGCAGCCTCTGCTCTATTCAGTAACTCCGCTTTTCTTCTGGCATTCCCTTTACCAATTCTGCTCCATTGAGTGAGATATACTGACCCCAAATTGTAATAAGCCTGATAAAACGAATTATTGATTTCTATCGCTTTTTGATAATTTCTTATTGCAAGATTAAATTTACTAATATCATAATAAGCTTTACCCAAGGCAAAGTATGCGGGTTCATAACTCGGAGCATATTTTATCGCATTAGTATATGAATCGATAGCCTCTTGATATTTTTTAGCAGACTTCTTAATTAATCCACTCTGATAATAAGCCCTTGATATAGTCTCATTAAGTGCAGGTGAATTGGCTTCAAGACCTTTCTTTATCGCCTCATTATACTTTGCAAGTGCCTCTTCAGTGTTACCGAGTTTGTATGCTGTATTCCCTTCATTATAAATCTTCTTAACACTAACCAGTTCTTTATTCTGTTTCATAAAATCCATTCTAATCTGCTCATGCTTTTTTCTCTCTTCTGCAGCTTTATCATATTGTTCTTTCATTTGGTTATATAGTTCAATATCTCCAGACTCGCTTGCTTTCGACATCTCATTATGAAGTCTGTTTATCTCAGACGTCAGTCTGTTATATTCATCATCCGCCTTTTTAAATTCCTCATTCGTTATTTGTCTCTCCTGGGCTAACGCTGAAGAAAACAAAAATATAAAAAGTGTCAGCCCAAATAAATATTTTATAGAAATCTTAATCCTCCCCATAATAATCCTCCTCCTTTAACATCATATCTTTTATATTAAAAATTTAAAAATTTTCTTAATTTTTTTTGAAATGGTTAAAATATATAGGTTATATTCTTAAAACATTATTTATATTATTTATAACAATTTGTTAATATAAAAATTTTTTTACTAAAAACAAACTTATTTTTAATTTTTTTTATATTTTATTCTAATATTTTTACACAAATTAAAATTTATAAAGTTCCTACTTTATAAATCTTTTTTGCCCTACAATAAATAATATATATGTAAATTTGACAGGTGATAAATTATGACAAAAATGACATAATGTCATTTGACATTTCAAATTTTATTTATTATCTTTTATTCCTTAAAAGTCTGAAGAAAAATTTTATATACAATTAAATCTTTAAAAAACAAATTAGAAAACTACTTTAAAACAAAGTATTTTGAGAATAAAATTTAATTTATATCAATCGCGATCAAGAACACAAAGTGGCACATTATTTGCAAAAATAAAATATTTAAACTGATTCAAGCACTTTTTAACTTTTTTTAATCAATAAATATAAAAAGACTTGAGGGAGGTTAAATCTAATGAGCATAGGAAAAGAAGAGCAAAAAGACGAAATTGCAGAAAAGGAGATAAAAGAACCTGAAGCAAAAAAGACCAAAAAAAGGGGAAAGCCCAAGGTAAAAGAACTGAAAGAATCACTTTCTAATGCTTTAGAGGAGAATGAAAGATTAAATGATACCTTATTACGGAAGATGGCTGATTTTAATAACTATAAAAAAAGAATTGAAAGGGAATTCTCAGAGTTGGTTCTAAATGTAAACGCTAACTTTGTAAAAGACATTCTACAAATTCTGGACGAACTGGAACTTTCCCTTAAAACATCTAAAGAGAATGGTGATTTTGAATCATTCTATGAAGGAATTAATTTAATATATAATAAATTTTTGGAACTACTAAAAACAAAGGGACTAAAGCCGATAGAATCCATAGGAAAAGAATTTGATGTTGAAATTCACGAAGCGGTTTTACAGATGGAAAAAGAGGGACACCCTCCAAATACTGTAATTGACGAATATCAAAAAGGATATCTTTTTAACGACCGAGTCCTAAGACACGCAAAGGTGGTGGTAAGCAAATAATTCTGCATTAGCACAAACAATTTTATTTTTTAAAAAGGAAAATAAAACATTACTCTATTTCTCATTCATCTCGAGCACTTGGGATAAATGGGAAATGGTTAAAAGTTTTTTCCACCTCGGTGGTTCCGTCCGCCAAAGCGGATCCGCTGGTGCGGATTGTGGCAGATACGCAACTTTTTGAAAAAAGTTGCAAACACAATAAAGGGGAAAATTTATGGCAAAAAGAGATTACTATGATGTTTTAGGAGTAAGCCGAGATGCAAACAATGAAGAGATAAAAAGAGCCTACAGAAGACAGGCGATGCAGTACCATCCCGATAGAAATCCCGGCGATAAGGGGGCTGAGGAAAAATTTAAGGAGGCAGCAGAAGCATACGAAGTTCTTCACGACCCCGAAAAAAGAAGCAGATACGACAGATTCGGGCATGAAGGTATGAAGAGTATGGGGTTTGAGGGATTCACCAATGTAGAAGACATCTTTTCAGCATTCGGTGATTTTTTCAGAGACTTTGGATTTGGAGGATTTGGAGATTTCTTCGGGACATCAACAAGAACAACCAGAAGAACCGCTTCAGCCAGAGGACAAGACCTTGAGGTAAAATTAGACCTTACATTAGAAGAAATTGTCACTGGTGTTGCTAAAAAAATAAGAGTAAAAAGGTATGTTCG
>JABXJV010000225.1 GCA_013375355.1 Candidatus Helarchaeota archaeon | reverse complement strand
TTGTTCAGGTTGCCGCGATTTTTCAATGTATTGTATTTTTTTGAAAGAACAGAGAATGCCATCTCTTTTGTTGTTGTTTTCCCATTTGTTCCTGTAATGGCAATAACCGATGTTTTAAATTTTTTACGGTGTATATTTGCCAGTTCCTGAAATGCTTTTATTGTATCATCCACAAGAAAGAGACGGCGTCCTTCGAGATTTTTCGATAATTTTTTTTCATACTTTTTTTCAATGACAGCCCCATAAGCACCTTTATCAAAAACCTCTTCCAAAAAGCTATGTCCGTTAAATCGCTCACCTTTAATAGCAAAAAAAAGTTCATCTTTCTTAATGGTTCTCGAATCTATTGATACACCTTCAAAACCTGCGCGATTTTCGGAATAATCCTTTTTTAAAAATTCGATGTTTTTTATTTTTTTTAATTCATCTATTGTGATTTTTGACATTGGGTTTCACCGGAGTGGACTCACAGGACCCCCAATTATAAATTTTTGAGTCTGGAGCCCACATCCGGCGCCAAGAAACTTTTTAATATTTTCGTTCAAATAATTACATTTGTTTTAAAAAATCTAATGCAACCTCTTTGTCATTAAAATGTATCCTGTTATTTCCAATAATCTGGTAGTTTTCGTGACCTTTGCCAAGTATTAAAACAGAGTCATCTTCTTCAGCGATTGATAATGCCTTTATGATTGCTTCTCTTCGGTCGGGCAACAGGATTATATTTTCTATTCCTTCAATTCCCTCAGCGATGTCTTCAATAATCTTTTTAGGGTCTTCTGTTCTTGGATTGTCAGATGTGATAATCGCAATATCAGCATTTTCGGATGCAATTTTTCCCATTAGAGGTCTTTTCCCTCTATCTCTATCCCCTCCGCATCCGAATACCGCTATAACATCCCCTGCTGTTAACTTTTTAACTGCAGAGATAACATTTAAGAGTGAATCTGGAGTATGGGAATAATCGATGATGACATTAAATTTTTGTCCTGCTTTTAGTTTTTCTGCCCTTCCGGGGATTTGTTCTACCTTTTCTATTCCTTCCTTTATAATATTTTTATCAATGTTTAATCCTATTCCTACTCCAACCGTAGCAAGTATGTTATTGATGTTAAAATACCCGATAAGCTTTGAATTTATTTTTATATTACCTTTGGGAGTATTCACATTTACTGATATTCCATCAAAGTTTAAATTGTAGTTAAGAGGGTATATATCTGACTTTTTAGTTATTGAATATCTTATGTAATTGGTGTTAGTAATTTTAATTATTCTTTCAGAAACAGGGTCGTCTGTATTTATTACCGCAAAAGAATTTTTATCATCGAGTTGTTTAAAAAGTCTCAATTTTGAGTTTATATAATCTTCCATATTTTGATGATAATCGAGATGGTCTCTTGAAATATTGGTAAAAACAGCCGAAGTGAATTTTAATCCGTATGTTCTGTTCTGTTTAAGTGCATGCGAGGAGACTTCAAGAACAGCATAGTTTGCTTTTTTCTTTTTCAGTTTGTCAAAGAAAGAGTGAATTTCCAGAGATTCGGGAGTAGTTAATGATGCATCGATAGATTCATCTTCTATTCTGTATGAAATAGTTCCCATTAATCCTGCTTTTTCTCCCGATGTTTCTATAATGTTTTTTACCAGATATGATACAGTAGTTTTGCCATTTGTTCCAGTAATTCCTATCAATTTTAAATTTTTAGATGGATAACCATAGAATTTATCAGAAATCAGAGCAAGTGCTTTTCTTGAGTCAGGAACAACAATATCAGTTATTTGTGGAAGGATTCTGTTATTTTGGTGAATTACTGCAGAAGCGCCTCTTGTGATTGCATCATCGATAAAATTATGACCGTCCAAAGATTCTCCCTTTATTGCAACAAAAATATCCCCCTTCTCAACATTTTTTGAGTTGTATCTTATATTTTTTATTTCTATATCTTTGCTTCCGCGGGTTTCTATAACATCAATATTTTTTAAGATATCTTTTAATTTCATTAAAACTTTATCCAATAGTTATTTATAAGCGAGTATTCTTGAAATATTTCTGTTGTCAGAACACCTGATATAACAGACAGAACCTATTTTTATCTTTTTCCCAGGAGCCGGGCTTTGTTCGACAACAATGCCGTTCCCATATGTAACTTTAAATTTAAGTTTTTTTTGATGAATGTTATTTATTGCTTTTCTCAAACTAAGTCCGACCAAATTTGGAATTATTACTTTATTTTCAACTTTAATAGGCTTATCTGGGCACATTAGTATGATTTTTTCACTATCCTTCAGATACTCTCCTGGTGATGGTTTTTGGTTAAATACTATTGAACCATTTCCGGATATCTCAATATAGTTTTTAAATATTTTAAATTTCTTTTTTGCATTATCAATTGTGAGGTTTCTAACATCAGGTATTCTGATTCCGTTAAAAGGTTTTTTATATTTTGTATGTTGATTATTTTTCCATACAATTTTCGATTTTCTGGATGGGATATTTGATATTCTTTGGGCAATATTTCTGAAGGCAGGGGCAGCAACGGTGCCCCCATAATGACCATTTCTTGGAGAATCAATAACTATAAGACATACAAAATCTGGGTTATCCACTGGCCAGAAGCCGACAAATGACGAAATTACATCTGTTCTTGAATATCCTGGTTTGTTTGACAGTGGTTTTTGAGCGGTTCCAGTTTTTCCTGCAATTTTAATCCCGTTTACTTTAGCATTTATTCCTGTCCCTTTTTCTACAGCACCAACCAAAAATGATTTCAGCGTATTTGCGGTTTCTTCAGAAATTACTCGTCTTATTTTTTCTGGAGTTGTCTCTTTGATAACTTTATCTTTGTTGTTCATGGTGGCTTTTATAATTCTTGGTTTCATGAGTATTCCATTATTTGCAATCGCAGCATAAGCATTAATGAGTTGAATTGCTGTTATGGCAACTTCCTGACCAATCGCAATTTCTGGGAGTGATAGATTAGACCATAAGGCAGGATTTTTTAATTTTCCTCTTGTCTCTCCAATTAATCCTGACCCTGTCTCATTACCAAACCCGAAGTCCCTTGCGTATGAATATAGTTTTCTTTTTCCGAGCAGCATTGCACATTTCAGGGTGCCGATATTACTCGATTTTTCAATCACTTCCTGAAATGTCAAATTTTTGAAATGTTTAACATCTTTAATAGTGTGATTATAGATTTTGATTATGCCATTTTCGCAGAAGATTGTGTCAGTTGGTCTTTTAATATTTTCCTCTAAGATGGCAGAAGTGGTTACGATTTTAAATGTTGAACCAGGCTCAAAAGTGTCTGAAATTACTCTGTTTTTGTAATTATATGCATCAGATTTTAAAGGACTGTTAAGGTTAAAGTCGGGTAATGATGCCATTGCAAGTATCCCCCCACCCTTGGGATTCATAATGACAACCATCCCGCTTTTGGCTTTGCTCTCATAAATTGCCCTTTTTAACTCTTCTTCTGCGATGGTTTGGCAGATGAGATCAAGGGTTAGGATTAAACTTGAACCATTTTGAGAAGGCTTGTAAAGATATCCGGGGTCTGGGAACATTCGACCCATTGCATCAATCTTATGTATAGTTTTTCCATCTTTGCCGTAAAGAATATCATTATACTGCTTTTCAATCCCGGTCAGTCCGTTGTTATCAATATCTGTGAAACCAATCACCTGACAGGCAGTATTTGAGTAAGAATAGAATCTACTGTAATCAGAAGTCCTTGTAACACCTTTCATTTTATTTTCCCAGATTTTATCCCCTACCTTTTTTCTACCTTTCTTTTTAGCCATACAAACTTTTTGTTTTCTCTAATTTTTCTTAAAAATGTATTTCTATTTTCGCCGAGATGCTTTGCAAATATATTTGCCACTTTGACTGGATTTTCAACCTTATCTGGATAGCATCCGAATGAGTAATATTCGAGGTCCTGTGCAAGAATCCGCATCTCTTTGTCATAGATGTTCCCTCTTTTTGCCGGGATTTTCATCTCTTTTTGATGTTGGGAATTGGCAATTCTTTTGAATTCCTTTCCTCTAATGACCTGTATATAAAATAACTTCCATATAATTAGAATGCCCAGTAATGTTAGTGAAAACTTTAGAATTTTCAATCGATATCTTATTTTTCTTTTCATATTTTTTATTAAAATGTTTTTGCTAATTTTTTAAATAGTTCTTTTACCTTTTTAAATATTGTTTTTTTATCAGGATTATCTATGACTAATACTACAGAATTGTTTCCTGGAAACTCCATGCCAATATTATCTTTTGCAATCTTTTCGATTGATTCGAATCTTGTTTTGTTTTCGTTCTCTGCCTTTAAGATTTCATTAAGTGCTATAAGGCTTGATTTCTCCTCTTTAAGTCTGTTTATATTTAATGAAACTGCATCTATTTCAACCCTTTCCCAAACATAAATAATTGCTAATATAAAAAGGACAATTGTGTATATAAGTAACTTGTGTTTTTTCGGGCTAATTACTTTTTTTCTTATATAATCAATGTAATTAAAATTTGCACTATTATTTGGTAACCTCTTTTTCCTCATAATCTAAATTTTTTCTGCTGCTCTTAGTTTAGCACTTCTTGCTCTTGGGTTTAACTTAATTTCATCTTTTGATGGCTGAATAGGTTTTTTATTTATTATTTTTAAGATTTTCTCTTTTCCACAAATGCAAGTGGGAATATCTGGCGGACAGATACAGCCCTTTTCAAATTGCCTAAAATATTTTTTTACCAGCCTATCTTCAAGAGAATGATAAGAGATTATAATAATTCTGCCGCCAGATTTTAAAGCCTCTGCAAAGTTTTTCAAAAAAATCTCAAGGTTTTCGAGTTCTTTATTGACCTCAATTCTTAAAGCCTGAAATATTCTTGAAACGGACTTTATCTTATTTTTTCCAGGAATTATACTTTCAATCAAGTTTCTTAATTGAAATGAAGTTTTTATTAATTTTTTCCCCCTCTTTTTGACTATGTAATCCGAGATAATTCTGGAATATCTTTCTTCACCGTATTTTTTAAATATTTTAATTAATTCAGTTTTCGGATAATTATTGATAATGTCCGATGCATTCTTTTTCAAACCGCTGTCCATTCTCATATCCAGAGGAGAGTCTGCAATAAAACTAAATCCCCTTTCAGGGTTATCAATCTGATAGGATGAAATTCCGAGGTCAAGTATAATTCCATCTATTTTTTTTATTTCTTCTTCTTTAAGAATTTCTAATATATTGGCGTAATTCCCCTTTTTAATAATTGTTTTATTTTTAAACGGTCTTAGATTATTTTTTGCAAACTCAACAGCCTCCGAATCTATATCGACTCCTATTAGTTTGCCTTTATCTTTGAGATTTTTAAGAATTTCCTGTGAATGACCACCCCCTCCAATGGTTCCATCAAAGTATATTCCAGATTTGTTAATTATTAATAGTTCACCTACTTTATCTACCAATACTGGATTATGAAAAAAATAATTTTTGAAATCACACACATTTCCGCTTGAATTATTTTCGGAATTTCGATAAACTTCTATTTTTTATTAAACTTCTACTTTTTTTTAAAAAAAGAGTAAACTCCCCCTTAGTCCGCCTGAGGCAGAAAAGAAAACTTAAAATTTATCCTGAATAACTGGGATTATTAAATTTCTAAACTTACAAAGGGAAAAAAATTATTATCTTTTTATTTTTATTTAATTATTCAAAATTTATCAAAGTTTTGTGAGTAAATTATGATTAAATTTTTTCAGCAAGGTTTTCATAAGACTCTTCACTACTTTTTAGATATTCCTCATATACTTCTGGATTCCAAATCTCAAGTTTGTTCAGTGTTCCAATAATCAGGATTTCCTTTTTAATTTTTACTAAATCAATAAGGTGTTGAGGTATAGCAATTCGCCCCTGTTTGTCAAACTGAGATTCCGATGCATAGGAAGTTGTCATTCTGAGAAAAAGCCTGTGATCTTTCTGATTTGGCGAAAGTTGGCGTAATTTTTCTTCTATTTTATTCCATTCGTCGAGAGGATAAGCATAAATGCAGTTTTCCATTCCCCTTGTTATGACAAATGTTTCATTAGCCTCAGGAGAGATAGACTTCCTGAACTTTGCGGGGATATTTATCCTGCCTTTAGAATCGATAGTATATTTAAATTGTCCCTTAAATGAACTCATATTTAACCCACAATTACCCACTTTATATAACTTTTATATAATTATAACCTATTTTTATGTAAATGT
>JABXJV010000224.1 GCA_013375355.1 Candidatus Helarchaeota archaeon | reverse complement strand
GGTAATTTTAATTTATTCCTACCAGAAGGAGAAGTCGTGTTAGATTTTACCAAAAAAGCAATAAAATCTATATCTCTTGATTAAAATATTAATTTTAATATAATAACTTGAATAGTGATATGAGGAGTAGATTTTAATGGAAAATGAGCAAGTATTAAAAAAATTGGACATGATCATTGAAGTATTGAAAAAAATTGATGAAAATATGGAAAAACTCAATAAAATGATCGAAGAACAACAAAAGAAGACTGAAGAGATGATGGACCCTAAACATATTATTAAAAGATCGATAGAAATACAAAAAGAATTACAAAAAGAAATTGCAAAGGAACCAACAAGAGATATGGGTCAATATACCTAAATTTGGACTAGTAATTTTATTTCTTAATTTGAATGTATTATAATTAAAAAGATCTAGTAATAAAAATGGATGATAATACTTACATAAAGCTGATTATTATAGGAATAATTGGGGTAGCTATATTTTTAATTATTTTATTCATAAATCCAATTGGTAATTTCTTTAAAAATATATTGGAGTGGTTTATACGTTTATTTATGCGAAAGGACACATTTGATCCAATCACTGTGTGGGATTGGGTAATTACAATTGTTGTTATTGTTTTTGGTATCATTTATTCTATTTTTAGAGGCACAAGGGATTAATAGTCTATACTCATATTTTATTCGATTCTTTCTAAAATAAGTTCTGTTAAATCCATTATCTTCATTCCTAAATTTCCCTTCTCATTTCCATCCATAAGATTTCTCCTGCAAAATGGACAAGTGCTTATTAAATGAGTAGCGCCTGTGGATTTTGCTTGCTGAACTCGCTTTTCAGCCGCAGATACGGCGATATCTGAAAACGCCGATTTTACACCACCACCCGCTCCGCAACACATACTACCTTCTTTAGTACTTAGCATTTCAACTAATTCAACACCAGGTAAGGCATTCAAAACCCTTCTAGGTGATTTATAATCTGCTTTCTTCATAGATCTCGTAGTATGACAAGGATCATGATAAGTTACTTTTAATGGGCTTTCTTTAAACTTTATTTTTCCGTCTTTAATCTGATTGTAAATAAATTTTGTAAAATGTAATGGTTTAGCTTTTAATTTACCTACTTTTTTATAATCCATAGCAAAAGTTCTAAAGCAACCAGCACATGAAAAAACAACTTGTTTTACTCCCAATTCATTCAATTTTTCTATATTATGTTGAGCTATTTGTTTTGCAATATCTAATTGTCCAGTTCTAAACAAAGGAGATCCACAACACCATTCGTCAGGACCAAGAATTGTGAAATCAACACCCAATTTTTTTAATATTTTATAAGTAGCGGATGCAAGACCTTGTTCCCTATATGCTGAAGTACATCCCACAAAAAATGCAATTTCAGCTGGTTTGGAGAATTCAATAGGTTCGGGTAACCATGCCATTCGGTCTTCATGAGGTTCATTGTATGGATTCATTTTCTCTAAAGCATACTTTCCAAACATAGTATGAGAAGGCAGACCTAATTCTTGACGGATAAGATCTTCACGAAATATTTCAAAAATTCCTACTGTATCAATGCCTACAGGACAATGTGCCTTACAGCTCGCACAAGTTGTACAAGTAAAAACTATTTCAGATAATTTAGGAGTTAATTCAAGAGTTCCCTCCAAAACTCCTCTCATTAACAGCATCTTGCCTTTACCTGTATATGCTTCAAAGCCCGGAGTGTTCTCTCTTATAGGGCAGATTCGAAATGTATTAACTTCTTCTCTTATCATCTCACGACAATAGCCACATCGCGTACATTTGTAAATATCTTCAACGTGCTTTTTTATTCCTAACTCCATATCAAAACCTCATGGTAATTTTAAAAGCCCAGGATTAATAATTCCGTTCGGATCAAGGGTATTTTTTAATTTTTTAATGAAATTAAAATAAGTTGGGCGATAATGTTCAACAACCTGGTCACCAATCACTTTTCCTAGCCAATAATGAATTGTGCCATATTTTAATTCTTCTTTAATAAAATCTTTCCATAATTTAGTACCATATTTCAAAGCTTCTGGGTCATGTGCTGGAATTTGTATTTGGGGTAAAATATCTATCGTAGAACCCGAGATAAAAGAATACCAGACTGTAGTTATCTTATGTTTTTGTATTTCTTCTAAATGTTTTTCACGATATTTTATGAATACATCATGGACTTTTTTTGATTCAAAAATGGGCATTTTATTGCAAGAAGCACCGAAATTTCCGCTCATTCCCGCCATTGGAAAAACCATATATATAGAATCATGAAAAATCATCCTAGCAAAAGAATCTTTCTTTTTAATCCCATTAGTTTTATTTGCAATTTCATCAAAAAGCTCTAATTGAACCTCTAATTCTTTTTCACTATGTGCCTCTATTTTTCCATGAATCATAAACCGTTCTGGACCTCCGCCCATATCCAAGCCTATCTCTCCATCGGTATAACCTATATCAGATGCGATATGCAAAGAAGTCATTTTATGAAGTGCTTTTAGAAGAGGATCTTCATCATTATAACCATAAACGAAAAAACCTGTTGCCACTGGTACTGGATATAATTTTAGAGTGGCTTCGGTCTTTACACCCATAATTCCTTGATCTCCACAAAAAATCCCCGTAGAATCTAATCCAACACCATATCGGGTATGTCTTTTTGCTGTATCTAATGCGGCAGAACCTGTTCGAATGACCTCACCAGTTGGTAAAACAACTTCCAATCCGAGGAGAATATCACAAGCAGTTCCATATTTAGCAGAACCGTAATAAACTGATGCGACACTAATTGCTCCACCGATTGTTGAGGATAACCCTGGCCCAGGACCTACCATTCCTGTATACCAACCTTTCTTTTTCAATTCATATTCCATTTCTCCCCATGTTATTCCAGTTTGAACCGTAACACTCATACTATCTTCATCAATCTCCATAATTTTATTCATTCTTGTCATGTCAAGAGAAATGCCACCAGGTTGTAATGGAACGCCCATCATTACTAGTGATGCTGCTGCACCACGAGGGTAAATTGGTGTTTTGTATTTATTCGCCAATTTAATAACTTCTGAGACTTCTTGGGTTGTTTCCGGACGGATAACCATATCTGGAATATGCCCAGGAACGGGACTAGAATCCATAGAATAAGCAAAACAAATCTCTTTATCTGTTGCAACATATTCGGGGGGAATAACATTCTTTAATTCTTTAATTAATTGTTCATTTGCTGTCATTCTTATCACCTAAAACATTATATCTACTTGATATTCCATTAAAAAAATCCTAACTCTCAAAAGATTAATGAAAATTATACAATAATATTAAATTTGAATCTAATTTTATAACCTATTTTTTTTTGTAATTAAATAAATAATGTCATATGATTTATAAGATTTAATCCTAAAATTTTTCTAAATATGAGTGGACGAATAATTTAATACAATTAAAACGAGTATTTACTTATTATTAAGATTATGAGAACAAATGGCTATAATTAACTATAGAAGGAATTTTTATTAAATTAATTTGATAAAAATAAAAAAAAGGTTAATGATTTAAATTTTTAAACTGCAGCTGCTTCTTTTTCAGCTTGTGCTTTTTCTTTTTCTATAGATTTGATTTGTTTCTCTAAGTCTTTTATCTTGTTTTTTGCTTCTTTTTCGATATCTTTGCATTTAGAATTATATTCTTTTTCGGCATCCTTAATTCTGTTTGCAATTTCTTTATCTTGGTTTTGAACTGCTTTATCAGCGTCCTTTTGTGCGCTTTTTGCTGCTTTTTGTTCATCTTTTGCCGCACTTAATGAGTCTTTTGCTTCTTCTAAGTTTGCAGTAGCTTTTTCAACATTATTGTTTGCAGTGTCCAGTGCTGAATTTGCAGAGTTTAGTTCGCTTTCAAGAGTTGTTCTTTCAGTTTCGCCGTCTGTATTAATGCTTGATTTATTGCTTTCAAATTCTGACTCAGCTGCACTCAAATCCGAGTTTTTTTGACTTTCAACTTCTTCAATTTGAGTTTGGAGGTCACTAATTCGTTCATCAAATGACATATTATCATCCCTCAGGGGAAATAGTTTCATAAATTTAATTAATATTCAATTTAATTTTTATGCTAAAATTAAATTTAAAATATTTTAAGCTTATAAACTATTTAATATTAAACTATTTATAAATCTTTATTATAGAACCTTGAATAAATTTAGAAAATTTTGAAACATTTCAACATTATTAGATTAATGTTAAAGATTTATTATACACATAATAATATTGACATCTTAATTCAAATTAATAAGAAAAATAAAATAATCTAGTTTGAGATAGTATTTTAGGCTTTTAAAATTTCGACTTAATTAATTAATTGGATTAATATAAAATGGAGTTTAAATTAATTATTTTCGACGTGGATGGAACATTAACTAAAGAAAATAATAGTTGGAAATTAATTCATACATCGTTAAATGTTTTTGAACAAGCAAAAACTCATCGAGAATTGTTTTTTAATAAAGGAATTTCTTATCAAAAGTGGGCTGATTTAGATGTGGGGTTATGGAAAAATGTGCATGTCAGCCGAATTGAAAAAATTTTAAATAAAGTTCCTTTAATTGAAGGTATTTCTGAAACTTTATCTATATTAAAAAAGAAAGATTTGAAGACATCGCTATTAAGTTCCGGAATCTCCATCTTTGCCGATAAATTAAAAGAAAGATTTGGTTTTGATTACTCAATTGCAAATAAAGTAATAATTAATGAAAAAGGTTATCTCACTGGAGAAGTTATCTGTAATGTGGCTTATAATAATAAAGATAAGGCAATTAATGGACTCTTAAAAAAGTTAAATATTACATTTCAAGAATGTATTGCTGTTGGAGACAATGAAAATGATGTCAATTTATTCAAGAAAGTAGGTCTCTCTATTGCTTTAAATCCACAATCTTCCAACGTTTCTGAAGTTGCTGATATAACAGTAACCAGTACAGATCTAAGAAAGATATTAAATTATATTCCTTAATTCTTTAAATTAGGTAGATGAAGTAAAGTGTCTATGACGGGAAGTGATATTTTAAAAGTTGTTGCTTTTCCATTTCGTATGTATAATGTAAAACAACTCGCCATCGATACTTTTGTATTCTCACTGAGTTTCCAAGCATTTGAAAATTGTAATATTTCTACTGCAAAAAAGATTTTACATATTGCTATTGAAGAAGAGAAAGTAAAACGTGTAAATGATTCAATTATAATTCAATTTGATCCATGGGCTTTAGAAATACCTATTAATTGGAAACCTGAATTTAAGGGGCTTGATAAAACACCAGAGGCGAAATTACTACCCCTACCTGATACACCGCCCCTTGAAATAAAACCAATTTCATTTGAAATTAATGGAGAAGAAAGTCTCACAGAACCTTTTCAATTTGATGGAGATCTACTTAAAGCAATGAAAGCAGAAGCTCAGCAAAAGAAAAATGAAAAAATTAAAAAAGAGAAAGTAGAAATTAAGCCAAAAAAAATAAAAACACAAGTTAAAAAACCAAAGAAAAAAGCAAAGAAACAAAAAATAATTATCGAAATGACTAAAAAGATAAAAAAGATAAAAAAAATCAAAAAAGTCAAAAAGAAAAAGAAAACTCTTCTAGATTTTATTAATAAATAGTCTCGATAGTTCTTGATTTCTCAATTTAAAGGAACTCAGAAATTTTTGGCATTTTATCTCCTAATATCTTTCTTCCTTCTCGAATTATTGCGTTTAAAAATAGCCAAGAAAAATTTATGATGATTTCAAGATTATATTTGAGAACAGATACATGATAGTAAATTTGTAAATTTGGGGATGATCCATCCAAGTATTTTATATAAAAAATTGATAAATCCTGAAAGAGTTTAAATTCTAGTGCCCATTCAGATTTCTGGTGTTCCCAATCGGGGATAAACTCGATTTTTAAGTTATTTGCAATTGTCTTAGCAGTTTTTTCATCAATAAATTTTATGGGTTCAAATCTTTGTCCAATTATATCATGTAAAATCTTATCACGTTCCAAATCTGGATGTTTATCTGCTAGATCTCCAAGAGAAATTATATCAGGTGTCTCTATAATCAAAATATTTTCGGATTTTGCAATCTGTCTTATCATTTCTAGATAGATTTCTGTAAAAACATATGCATCTTCAGTTGGAACACTTAATGATTTCTTTTCATAGAAATACTTTAATTCCGAAGGAAACTCCTCATCTCCTCCATTAAAGACTAATAATAACACAAAATCTGGTAGAGGATTAATTATTATGCAAAATTCTGTATCTTCATAAGGTTTCCATGCTTTTTCTTCAGCTCCAATAATTGTCCAAATCTCTTTCAATTTTTCTTTAGAAATTTTCTCTAAATATGGAAGTAATTTATTTATATGTTCATCTACATGAGAAACCCAAATCCATCCACCCGAAAAATTTGTTAATTTAATGAATCTAGAAGAATTAAAGCTTTCTGCCATAATAGGTCATCAAATTTCATATTTTGGTATTAAAATTTATTGTTTTTATTGATATTAGTTACTTAAGAATTAAAATAAAATTAAAATTTTTAAAAGATATATTAATTATTAATACCACTTAAATTTCAAGAATAAAGTAACTAATAAATTAGCCCTGTAGCCCTGTGGTGCAGTGGTCAAATCTTGAGATAAAAAGAGACTATACATAGGGGGCCCTGGACCCCTTGACCCCGGTTCGAAAGTATAATTATACAGATTATTCCGAAACTCCGGGCGGGGCTACCATCTTTTTACAAATAGATATATATCTGTTTAAATTATGTTTGTTTATCTTTTATTTAAGGAAACTTTTAATACTCATGATGAATTAATAAAGATTAAATCAGAAAAAATAAAAATTAAGGATAATATAATTTATTTACTATTAAACAGCTCAAATGGTGAAAAGTTTGGAAATTTTTTCTGTGCTCAAAACGGGCGAAACTACATACTTAAAAACTCCAACTGTAAAAGATGCTTTAAAAAATGAGTTGGTGCTACTTATAATTGATGATGATACAAGACTAATATGGCTATGGAAAGGCAATAAATGTTCTGTTGCAAAAAAATTCATCGGTGCAAGGATCTCTCAAGAAGTAAGAGGTGGCAGAGGGCTAATGTATAAAGTCATCCCTGTTGATCAAGATGAAGAACCTGATGAGTTTAAGACAATTTATGATAAAGAAGTTGCAGAAAGCCCCCAAGCTAAAGCACGACCTCCAATTGCTGAAGGTGAAGTTGAAGAAGTCGGTGTAGTAACTCAAACACTTTCTGATGAGATGAGAAATACCTTAATGGGAGAAGCAATTCCTGATGGCTTTGACAGAGAAGCGATTATTCTAGGACAAGATTTTTATGGGATCGTTAAGAGTGTTGCAAAAGTTCTGGGAAAAGAAGTTGTCAATACTGAAATTCAAAAAACTACAGAACTTCCAGATGGGTCTCTCTTTAATAATTCATATGGACTTAGATTTTTAATTAAAGATGGGAAAGTTTCAGCTATTGAAATTTTAAAAAGACTTTGAAAAAAGGAGTAATTTTTATGTCTCAAGCTATTTTAGATGAAATTTTAAAAAATGACTTACCTGAAGGTTATGAACGGGAAGGAGTAGTAATACCTCCCGTCTTTTATGCAGTTACTG
>JABXJV010000223.1 GCA_013375355.1 Candidatus Helarchaeota archaeon | reverse complement strand
GAAGAAATTCCTGGTTTTTAAATTTTCTGATTATAGAATAATTCTCATCGGGAGGATAAGATGAGGATAAAAGATTTTTAATTTCTTTTAAAAGATTTTCTTTTCCTTCTGGTCTATCTATATCCATTTCAACTAAAAAGTTTATATTCCTTTCATCTTTGACAGCAATATCTGAAAGGAATTGACTCCCCGAAAATAATGCGATAATATTTTTTAAAAATTCTTCATTATCTTGAATAATGGATATATATCTTTCGGGAGATTTTGCACCCGACAAGAATTTTTCAAAGTTATTTAGCCCCCTGTCTGGCTCAAAAGATTCTGTTATCAAAAAAACAAGTTTTAATAAAATTTTATCAGAATCGGATGTTCTTCTAATAAATTTAAATACCTTTTTTAAGTTGCTCCATGCATTTTCAGGGTATAAAAAACCAATACCAGTCAGATTTCTGGCTATTGCCTCACTAAATAATGAGTCAGATAATATTTTAGAACATATAAAATTAATCTCTTTTTTCACTTTTTTATACATTGAAATTTGCAGATTTAATTTGTATTTATTCTTAACAATTTTACTATAAAATAATTTAAATAAATTGTGTTGAAAGAACCTCGGTAACTCTTCTTTTGATATTAAGAAGTCTTTTCTTACTCGTAATTTTATTTTTATTTTCATCATTAACATAAAACACATCCAGCGCCTTATCCCCTTCAGTAAAAATTTTAGCGTATTCGATATTAAGACTCAAATCTGAAAGTGTTTTCGATATAAGGTATAAAAGCCCTATTCTGTCTTGAGTTTCTATATCTATAATAGTAAGATTATCTGAAGTTTTATTATCAAATTTCACAGAAGTAGGAACATTCAACTTTTTCTTCTTTTTCATTCTCAGATATTTTCTGTGATTTTTAATCATATTATCCATAGATAAATCCTTTAAAAGAACATTTTCAAGGTGATTATTAATCCCTTCCCATACATCATCCTCTACAATTCCAACAATTTTAATATCGTCCACTGCAATCCCATCTCTCCTTGTAAAAACCTTTGCACTGAGAATATTCAGGTCGTGAAAAGTCAGCGTGCCAACTATATCTGATAACAGACCAATTCTATCCTTTGTTGAACAGATGGTAAACTCGGTAATGTCGAATCTCTCTTTTCGAACAACATTTGTCGAAAATATATTTTTCTTTGCTTCCCTTATGATTCTCAAATGTTCTTTTATTGCTGAAGGTGATGTGGAATAAACGTATTTTTCGTGAATATTATTGAGATGCTCTTCAATTT
>JABXJV010000222.1 GCA_013375355.1 Candidatus Helarchaeota archaeon | reverse complement strand
GAGTCGGCTTTCGTTTCATGGTCTGCCATAGATGAAATTTCAATCATGTTAAGAGAAATTGATGAAGATAACGAATATGAGGAGTAATTTTTTTACTCTCTTTTTCCAGTGAACCTCCAACTTTTAAAAATATTGTTGAATAAAATATAAATTTGAAATATTTCCCTACTTTTTTAATGAAGTTCCAGCTTTAGAGTGTATAATTGCTGGTCCATGCTTGTAATATTCTTTTAAGGTTATCCAATTTTTTGAAGGATATTCAAATTCTTTAAGAGATCCAAGTATTGAAGAACCAACCCAAGAAGAATATTTTTCAGCTTGAGTGATCTTAATTGGAAAGGTCGCCAATTTTTCTAATTCCTTTTGTAATCGTGCTTTCATACCCTTAATTTTTATGCCAGATAATACTATATTCTTGGATAAATCTTCTCTAATAGTTGCATCTAGTTTCATTAACGTATCAAAAATTTCTACGTCCAAAGGTTTTATCTTATCTTTACCAGTCATTTTAGGTTTAAAATAGATTTCTGGAGTTAAAAATAATTCACTCTCTAGTTCGAGTGTAGTACCGTCAGGTAACATATAAGATTTTTTACAACATTTGGTTAGATTTTTAAAAAGAGTTAAAAAATTTCAAAGAAAATAAAAAATATATAACAAAAAAAAGAAAAAATTAGATAATTCCTTCTTTTTTTAACTTAGATATTTCTTCTGCTGTATATCCCAATAATTCTGATAAAACTTCTTTGTTATGTTGTCCCAATTCAGGGGCCTTGGTTCTAAAAGCCCCAGGACTTTCGGATAATCTAATAAATACATTTGGAAACCAAGGTTTTCCTTCTGCTTTTGGAAAATCAAATTTGTCAACTACCATTTGTCTTGCTATAATCTGAGGGTGTTTATGTGCTTCTTCATAGGGGACTATTTTTCCCGCAGGAATATGAGCTTTTTCTAGAATTTCCAATAATTCCTTAACAGTTTTTGATCCAATCCATTCACGGAATATTGGAAATAATAAGTCCGAATTATCTCTTCGTCGTTTCGAATTTTTAAAGCGTCTATCTTTGAGCAAATCTGGTCTCCCCATCGCATTACAAAAATTTCTAAATTGTCGTTCTGTTGCAACTACAAGTGCAATTGATCCATCTTTCGCTTGAAAACAATTATAAGTAGGACGGTCCTTTTCAAGTGTTTCCTTATCAATATAACTAAAAACATGTGCTCGAAGATTGTAAGCAAACATCATATCGTGCATTGAAATGTCAACGAATTGTCCTTTTCCAGTTTTATCCCTAAAACGTAATGCCTCTAATATCCCTAATGCAACATATGCCCCAGCATTTAAATCAGAAAATGGTATTCTTGGGGGATAAGTATAGATTTCATACACATCCAAAATTCCACTGGCAGCTTGTGCTATTATATCAAATGCAGGTTTTCCCTTGTAAGGACCAGTTTGCCCAAATCCCGTAATTGCCGCATATATTAATTTGGGATTAATTTTTTTCAATTCTTCATAACCAAGTCCTAATCGTGGCATAACATCAGGAGTAAAATTCTCTAATACAACGTCTACTTCAGCGTTTTTGACTAATTCTTTGAAAATTTCACGTGCTCTAGGTTTTTTAATATCTAATGTTATGGATTTTTTATTCCTATTTAAATATGTTAAAAGAGGTTCTATTTCTGGTCGTATCATGCAAGCCAACCTGAGTGTTTCGCCAAAGCCTGGCATTTCAACCTTAATGATCTCCGCACCCATATCTGCAAGTAGTTGGGATCCCCAAGGACCTGAAAAATATTGAGATAAATCCAATACACGTATTCCCTCTAAAGCATCTTTCATATGATTCACCCAATTTTTGAAAAATTTATAAAATTTTAGCAGTGATTTTACATTATTTATTTAAATTGATAAATGCAAAATTTGAAAAAATAAAAAATTTGAGAAAGAAAAAATCTATCGATCAATTTCTGATAAATCAAACCATTTTTCTAATTCTTCAATGTCTTCTGGGTCTAATTCTCCCCAATCAGGCCATTTTTCTTCTTTTTCTTCTTCCATTGGAACACCTTTTTATAGATTTTTTTCAATCCATTCCTTTAAAGCTTCTATTCCGGCTTTTTTTACATTTTCTGCACTAAAGGAGCCGTATTTTTTTACAATTGCCTTTTCTAATTTTGCAAAGGTTTCATGTTCCATTACAAAATGCATTCTAGGTTTCATTTCATTAAGAAAATATTCAACTATTGTGTCCTGATCACGCATATATTCAGAAATATCCTCTTTTTTTATTCCGGGTTTACCTAAAAATTCTGCCATAATTAATCACCTTTATTTTACTCCCTTAGGTACTTTTAAGATCACAAAATGTCCGTCCAAAGGCCAATCCAGAACAACTCGTTTACCTTGAGACCATACTCCTTGATAAACGCCACCAGTCCCATCTGCCCAGTTTGAAATTAGAGCACTACAAAG
>JABXJV010000001.1 GCA_013375355.1 Candidatus Helarchaeota archaeon | reverse complement strand
TTTTTGCATCATCATATTTCATAAACTGAAATATCTGTTTTTTATTTAATCCCTTTATTGGTGGGATTATTGTCTTTCCCCCGGTTGAAATTAGAAGGATATCATATTTTATATTTTTACTATTTTCAAGTCTAATAGTTTTTTTATTCGGATTTATTGAGACTGCTTTTTTGCCAAATATTGTGTTAATATTTTTCTTTTCATAAAATTGTTCATTTCTGTAAATGATTCTGTTGAAATCGGCTTTTCCACTCAATATATCTTTGATAAATGGTCTTGAGTATGCAGGATAGGGTTCCTCTGAAATTATAGTAATTTTTGATAATTTATCATTTTTCCTTATGGCTTCGACAGCTCCGATAGCGGCAGCCGAATTTCCGATAATCACTATTTCCAATTTTTTACTCCTCTGTTTTCGAAGAATAATGCTGAGTTTGGGCAGATTTCAACACATGCCGGGATTTCTCTTTCTGGACATAGGTCACATTTTACCGCATTTCGTATTTCATTTTCCTCATCAATTCTCTGTGTAACCGCACCATAAGGGCACAATCCTACACACATCCAGCAGGACATACATCGATTCTCATCGAGATATACTATGCCAGTCTCTTCATCCTTCCATAATGCATTGTTTGAACATGCTTCAATGCATAGAGGCTCTTCACAATGTCGGCAGTTTCGCGGAAATGATAAACCACCATTTTCCTCAACTAAAATTCTTGAAACAGGTCTTGGGAATTCTGAGAGAAATGCTTTAAGAATATCTTTCGTTTTTGAATTCTCAACTATACAACCCACCTCACACAGCCTGCAAGTTATACAAACCTCCTCTTTTGGATAAACTAATTTCAATTTATTTCTCTTTTTGTTTTGTTATTTTTTTTAACTGCTTTCTTTTGAAAATCCACTTTCTTTGATAGATGACACGGCAAAAAATGGAAATTTAGTAAGGACAACCCTATGGTAGCGAATTCTTGATTCTTTAACTAATAATTTTTCTAAAGTTAGTAAGAGGGGTCG
>JABXJV010000221.1 GCA_013375355.1 Candidatus Helarchaeota archaeon | reverse complement strand
TCAAAATAATCAAAAATTATAAATTAAAAAGAAAGGTTAAAAATATTAAAAATAAAGTGATTTTCAAAAATTTTAAAATAAAAATATATTTCCTTTTATTAATTCTATTTTTTGATTATTCACTCTCGTTCTCTCAAAAACTGGATACACTGAAGGTATACTATTTAGGCGAAATAGAAGTAACAGCAAAAAGAGAAAGAACCAGAGTTTTTACCACAAGGAATGATGTCTTAACGGAAAGGATTGAATCTACAAATTCCCTGAATATATCCGACGCTCTGAAATTTCTGCCCGGAACAAGGGTAGCATGCAATTCCAGAAATGAAATGACTGTTGACATCAGAGGTTACACTCAAAGACAGGTAACAATTTTACTTGACGGTGTTCCTGTTTATGTTCCTTATGACGGAATGATTGATTTGAGTCAGATTCCTGTCGAAAATGTCGATATGATTGCAGTGGTAAAGGGTGTTTCGTCAATATTGTATGGTCCTAATTCTATGGGAGGAGTTATAAATATTATTACTGGTGAATCAACTCGCGGAGGTGGTTCGTATTATAAGTTTGCTTCCAGCACAAATATTTCGAGGATTTTTAACTTCAGGCAGTATGGAAAAAAAGGAATTTTGAGTTACTTCTTCAGCGGTGGATATGTTAAATCCGATGGCTTTAAACTTTCTAAGAAAATCAAAGGAGATATTGAAAATAATATAAGAAACAACAGTGATTTTATTAAAAGAAGTCTCTTTTCGAAAATTATTCTTAATCCTTCTGCAGGGAATAAACTTGGATTCTCTTTTAATTATATAGACAATAAAAAAGGATTACCATCAAGTATTTCCGCCGCCAGACCAAGATACTGGAGATTTACTAACTGGAAAAAATGGGTGTTAAATTCAACCTGGGAATTCATTATTAATCCTAATTTAATGGTAAAAAGCATCCTTTTTTATGATAAATATTATAATGTTCTTGATTCGTATGATGATGAAAATTATAATTCACAAACAAAAAAATATTCCTTTCATTCTACTTATGATGACCATTCTGTAGGTGGAATGATTTATTCTCTTTATAATTTAAAAGAGACGAATTTTTTGAAATTCTCTGCCTCATTAAAGCGCGATATACATAACCAGCAGAGTAATAGAAATGAGTCATTTAAGAGATACGAAGCCGATACCTATTCCTTTGGAATTGAAGATGAGATAAAAATGAGCGAAGAATTCTCAATGATTTTTGGTGCTGGATTAGATATTATTAATCCCGTTTTCGCAGATAATAATCCAGTCTTCAAAAAATTCGATGCATTTAAACCAGAATTCGGATTAAATTATATTATTAATGAAAAGTCCTCATTTCATTTTTCAGTCGGTAAGAAAAGCAGATTCCCAACTTTGAAAGAACTTTATTCAGGCTATATTGGAAAAAGTATATCCAATCCTGACTTGAGGGGGGAAGGTTCTATATCAGCCGAATCAGGTTTCAGATTTAATTTCGGGGGGAAAAGCAGTGGAATGTTCACAATCTTTTATGATAATATAAAAGATTTAATCGTAAATGTTCCGATGGGGGAAGGAATAGGCCAATTAAATAACATTGGAAAAGTTATCAGCGGTGGCATTGAAACATTATACAGAATGAGTTTTTCAAACCTTTCCTATGAAGTAAATTACACATTATTAAAGATGAAAAATGTCTCGCCGGGACGCACGTCTGATTATGTGGAATACCATCCTGAACATAGATTAAATATGCTTTTTTCTTATAGATTGAAGTATGGCTTTGTTTATTACGGTGAATTATTTTATATCGGAAAACAAAGATACATTAACTTCGATACTGGAAATTGGGGAAGACTTAAAGATTATGCTTTGGCAAGTATGAAAATTTCTAAATCGTTTTTAAAAAATTCAGTTTATTTCAGGATAGACAATC
>JABXJV010000025.1 GCA_013375355.1 Candidatus Helarchaeota archaeon | reverse complement strand
TTAATTGAACTAGCAGCAGATGCATACAATTCTATTGCAGTGGGGGAGCTTACGGATTTTCCTACACGTGATACAAATAGAAATAATGATATTTTAAAAGGCTCAAGTTCTTATGGTCCAACTTTAGATGGTCGTATTAAGCCAGATATTGTTGCTTTGGGAACTAACATCAATTCTACTTCGAATGCAGGGGGATGGAATAATGGTGAAGCTGGAACCAGTTTTTCAGCTCCTCATATAAGCGGAACGGCTGCACTAATTTATCAGTATTTAAACCAAAATACAAACATTGCAAAAAGCTATTATCCTTTGGTCACAAAAGGATTATTGCTTCACACTGCTGATGATTGGAGCGATATTGGACCAGGAAGTGATGGACCAGATTATGAAACTGGATGGGGCTATGTGAATCTGGCAAATTTATGGAATTTAACTCAGCGGGGAGTAGCTATCGAAACAAATGCTCTTTCATATGATAATATCAGATATAATTTACCTTTTTATTATAATTTAACATTACATCAAAATGAAATTTTGAATATAACTTTGGTATGGAATCGGCATGCTGAAAGCGAAGCTAGTCTCATTTTTGTTTGGGGCAATGGCAGACCAAACAACTTAAATTTATATCTTTTAAACTCTCACAAAACAACAGTTAATAGCTCGAAGGATTCAAAAAATAATATAGAACAAATTTCATATAAAGTACCAGAAAATGGAACCTATTATCTTAAAATTGTTTCCAAAGATTCACAATATTTTGCAAAAGAACCTTATGCGCTGATTTCTACTCATAATTTGACTCGACTAAATCCATCAGGTCCTCGGCTTTTGTATTATTCATTATCACCCCTATTCGACGTTGATTTAGATTATTTATTTTTTAAAAGTTTCGATGTATATGAGAAAGTTTCTCTTTATCTTCTTGCCTATGATGAGGATGGAATTCTTGGTGGGACTTTTAATATGCCATTAGTTCGAACATTTTTGGATCTTATACCACCTATTGATATTTATTTTCCAATTTTTCAAGTTTTTCCAAATATATTGTTTTTTGATATGATTCTACATGATCTATTTTTAGAACATGGTTTTGATAAATTTAACAAAATGTTTTTGGATGGCTCAATTTGGGCTACATTTACAATTTTTGATGCACATCCAATTGCTCCATCCAGTTCTACCTTTTACTGTATTCTAGATTATCACGGCTTTATTTGGAATTTTTCAATTAGTGCAATAGTACTTCTCACTCTACTAATTATTATAGATTATATTCGGGAGAGGAGGGCAAAAAAAACCATGCTTGAAATGTATGAGACTAAAACAAAAAATGATATCAATAATAAGATATTATAGATTACGTTATCTATTTGATTAATAAAAATTTCATTTCTGAATTGTTAATAATACTAATTTTTCAAAGAAAAATTTTTTTTCAGCTTCTATTTTAGTAGCAAAATCTCGTTTTTTTAAATAATCAATAGTTTTTTCATAATTAGAAAGAGATGTTTGAATCATTTGAACTCTTCCATTTTTTTTTAGATAGTATTCAAATTGTTGTAGAAACTTATCAATAATCTCTCTTCCATTTTTTCCTCCATCCCAAGCCCTTTCTAACCATTCTTTCTGCTTTTCCTTTTCTGATATTGGTAGATATGGTGGATTAAATAAAATTAAATCAAATTTTTCATCATTTTTTATTGGATCGAATAAATTTCCTGTTCTAATCTCAATCTTATCTGATAATTTGTTTATTTCAACATTTTCTTCCGCACAGTTAATAGCTATGGGCGAAATATCTGTTAAAATGACTTTATACGCGTTTTCAGCAGCAATTATTCCCAATATACCACACCCAGTTCCAAGATCTAGAACAAAATCTCCTCTATTTACGTTTAAATTATCCAATAATAGAAAGGTATCATCTGAGGGGAGATAAATATCATCAAAAATATAGAATATCCGATTTTTATACTTTATTTGTCTCAATTTAAATTCAAGTCCTGCTGAGCTTCTGATATAACCTGTTTGATAGTTCAACGATTTGTTCTGGAGTTAATTCCCGTATTCTATTTCTACTACATGAAATATTTGAAATAATTTTCTGAATCTTACTCTCATTAATCCGCTTTTTTAAGAAACCTTTTAAGACCTTTTCTAAAACTTTATTTTTTTGGCTAAAAAGAGTAATAACTAACTCATTATAGAATTTCACGTTTAAAATCTGTGTATTATTTGATTTTGGGAGAATTTTTACAAGTGCAGAGTCCACTTTCGGAGTTGGGTAAAAAAAAGTATTTGGGACTATTTTTAATAATTCAATGTCTGCGTAGAGGTAAGAATTTACAGAAATCCTACCATATGCTTTTGAGTTTGGTTTAGCTATTAAACGTTCTGCGAATTCTTTTTGCAAAGTCAGAATAGCCATTTTATATTTTGTTTTAAATAATTTAAATAATAAAGGAGAAGAAATGTTATATGGAGGGTTTGAAATTACTTTTTTATCTTTAAAGAGAGATTTATCTATTTCTAATATATCGGATTGAATGAGTTCTACATTTTTATAAGATGCAAGACGATTTTTTAAAACTTTTATCAATGTTTTATCGATTTCAATTGCTATAACTTTTTTAACTTTTTGAACTAAAGAAAGAGTTAAAATTCCTATTCCCGCACCTATTTCCAAAACAAAGTCGTCTGAATTTAAATCAGCAAATTTTAGATGCCATTCTATTAGAATTGGATTAATTAAAAAACTTTGTGAATATCTCTTTTTAGGATATATTTTATATTTCTTAAAAATAGCCTTTAATTCTTTTATAGCCTCCTCATTTTTATCTTTTTTATAAGAATTCACCGAATCACCTGTATTTCCACCATATCAATTAAAATAATATTCTAATCTTGGTACACGGGAATTTTTCTAATTTTAAAAGATGGTTCGACACCCACTGTAACTGGTCGAAGCGGATTACCAAAAAAAATCCATTGAATGGTCGAAATTATTTCAGCATCATTTATATTCATACCATTTTTTCGGTTTAACTCCATAATTTTCTTTTGTTTACTTGCCGGAAGAGTTTCAAATAGAATTTTATCAACCGTAAGTTTTACTTCCCCTAAAGTGGGTTTCTTTCCTAATAAATCCAGAATCCCATATTTATAACCATCACTTGTAAAACAGTTTTCCCAAGAATCATACTCAATTCTATTATTATAAGTTAAGGAAGTAGCACCTATATATACTGATAAAGCTCTAATCGCTTCACGAATAAATGGACCGAAATTTGCTGTATAACAAGCCTCTGAAAAAATAAAAGGGTAACATTGAAATTGAATTTTACGAAAATCTTTATATGTGAAAAATGCTCTTGGTGGACTCCCACCAAACCATTCTTTTGTATTGCCATGAACCCTATCAAAAAAAGTTCCATCCGAATACTGTAATATCATTTCAGCCTTTTCTAATAATGTTTCCATTATTTTTAGGGATTGTCCTTTTAAACCGCTCCACATAAAAACCTTAAAATCTAAGGCCTCTAATGCTTTAACAGGCAATTCTGATTTTTTTGGAGTTGTATCTACAACGACAGCTAGATTTGAATCTCCATAATTAAATCTAATATGGTTTTGTAAGGTTTTTTCTCCTCCATAAATTCTCCCAATTTTCAGGTTAAAGTCTCCAATTTGCTCAAAAATTAAATCTGTATATGCTAAAGTTTTCATATGTTTGAAATCTAATGAAGGAAATTGTATTGCATCTCCTATAATTAAGATATTGTCTGCTTTTTGACTATCTGCTTCTCTTTCAATCCTTTTATATGCTTTAAAAATGTTGTCAGACTTAATTTCTGATGTTTTTAAAGAATTTACTTTACAAAATTTCCTAATAGTCTCATTTTTATTGTCGGGGTGATTATCCGGATTCCAAACTATGAGAAGTTTATTAAGCTCTCTCGAAGAAACAATCTTAATGTTATATTTAGACAAATCTAATTTCTTACTTTTCATTAAATAAGACCAGTTGACTTTTATTTTTGTTTTATTTGGATTTTGTCTAAGATAAATTTTATTATTTTAAAAATATTAATTTAAACAAAAATATGAGATTTGATGGAAAAAGAAATGGAAATATCTAGAGAAATTTTATTAAAATACCCTCTTTGTGATAGCTGTTTGGGCAGACAGTTTGGTTTATTGGGTTTTGGTCTCGATAATAAAACAAGAGGTGAATCTATAAAAACTGTGCTTGTACTAGAAAGCTATAAAAATTTTATAAAGGATAAAACAAGTAAAAACGATTTGGCTCTGTTAGAAGCTATAGCAATTAATGGTATGAGCGAATTTGCTCGAAATAGTTTAAAAAAATTGGGTTTTACTCACGAAAAATCTGAAAAGAAATGTTTTTTATGTGAAAGACTTCTAGAGAAAAAAAATTTATTAAAATTTGTTTCAAATGCAATTGAAAAATTAAAAAATTTAGAATTTCAGACTTTCTTAGTCGGATCCGTAATCAAAAGTGACTTGATTGAGAAAGAAGATACACTCCGAGCGACATATAACATAAGCTGGGGGGAAGCTTTAAAGAGTGAATTAAATCGTTTAATAGGGATTATGATAAAGGAAAAAATGAATAAAGAGACTGACCTAGCAAATCCAGAAATTGTAATTTTAGTAAAACCAAATGAAAATAATGTTGAAATAAAAATTAATCCGCTTTTTATAAGTGGAAAATATTGTAAACTGGAACGTAACATCCCACAAACACTCTGGATATGTAAAAATTGCGACGGTCAGGGGTGTGATGAGTGTGGAGGAACAGGGAAAAGATATGAAACTTCGGTTTCTGAATTGATCTCTGAAAAAATTTTGCAAAAAACTCAAGGTACAGATACAAAATTTCATGGAGCAGGACGTGAAGATATAGATGCTTTAATGTTGGGTAGTGGTAGAGAATTTGTAATAGAAATTAAAGAGCCAAAAAAGAGATATTTCGATTTAAAGAAATTAGAGGAAGAAGTAAATGATTTTGCTAAAGGAAAAATAAAAGTTATTAATTTACAAAAAAGTGATAAAGATAAGATAAGAAGAATTAAAGCATTTGCACAATTTTCTGAAAAAACTTACAAGATAATAGTTGAATTAGATTCATCTATCCCAAGATCTAAATTAGATGAGGTAGAAAAGTATTTTAGTGGTATAACTATAAAACAAAGAACTCCAACAAGAGTATTGCATCGAAGGGCTGATAAAACTCGAGTTAAAAAAATCTTTGCTTTAAAAATAAATATTCTAGAAAAAAAATTAATAGAACTTATTATTAAAACTCAAGGTGGAACCTACATTAAAGAGTTAGTCTCTGGTGATGATGGAAGGACTAAACCAAGTATTTCAGAATTTTTAAATATGAAACTTGTTTGTAAAAGCTTAGATGTTCTGTCAGTTGAAGAAAAATAAATTCTAAACTTGTTAATTTTGGAAAAATTTAATAGCAATTTTTTCTTTTTTATAACTATTACAATATTATTTATATTTCATATTTTATTAATCGTTCAATCTTATAAGGAATTTAAACAAATGAGAAAGTCTAAAGGTTATAAACACCGCCACACAAAAAATCTGCTAAGAAAACGACCTAGACGAAGAGGAATTGCACCCCTAGGCCGTAGTGTATTACAAACATATAAAATTGGGGATTATATTGATATAATAATAGATCCTAGCGTTCATAAAGGTCAGCCGCATTATCGTTTTCATGGTAAAACGGGAAAAGTAAAAGAAATCAGGGGAAATGCATTAGTTATATCATTAAAGGATGGGAAAAAAGAAAAAACAGTGATAAGTCGTAAGGATCATGTAAGATTAAGTAGTTGTATTGGAAAAACATAATAATTTTTAATAATTTGGTGAAAAAATGGAGAAAAAGATAATAGAAGAAAAGAATTTAACATTAGGTGAAGTAAAAGAAATACTGAAGGAACGTGAAGAAAAAGATACCGAGTTATCTTACGTCCAACGTATTACTTTAGACTATATAAATAAATTTTCAAGGTTTGATGCAGAACAATCTCGTCAGTTTATTAATGATTTAAAATCAAAATTTGGAATAGAAGAAAAATTTGCAATCCAAATTGTTAATTTAAGTAATCTACCAGAAACAGAAGCTGAAATAGACCTTATCTTTGATAAAGCTGATCAACCACCATCTGATGAACAAAAAAAAGAAATTATTCAATTGATAAATGAATATAAAGCTCGGACAGAATTTTTATGAAGCTATAAATAAATTTATAAATAGCTTAGGGGCTCATACGGGGATAATATGAAAATTATAAAATAAATTAATAATTTTATTTAAAATTTTGAGGAAGCTGATTTTTAGGAAGTTTTTAAAATGTATAATAAACGCTATTCTGAAAAAATTAAGGATCTTAGCAAGAAGAAATATGAAGAATATGCTGTGGTACTTGACTTTTTAGCTAGAGGAAAGCAAAAACCTCGTGACAAAGTTCCTCTATATGCAAAAGAACCTATAGTTCAAGCAGTTGGTGAAAGTTATTTTACGCTTTTAGAACTTGTTCCATATAAATTTACTTCATTTTCGATCCGTGAAAGGATATTCATTGGAAAAGGGGATAAAAGAAAAAAGATTGACCATGTAAAAAAAAGAATTTTACACAATAACCTAACAGCTTCAGCTAAATTTGAATTATTTCCTGTTATTGAAAGTATAATTAATAGAAAAGAAAAAAGGTTTTTGAATTTCTTCAACACAGCAAAACCAATCACAACAAGGATGCATCAATTAGAACTATTACCAGGAGTTGGAAAAAAATTAATGTGGGATATTATTAATGAACTAAAGAAAGATCCGTTTTCTGATTTTGAGGATCTCAAACAACGAATAAAAATTATAGACCCTAAAAAGCTAATAGCAAAGCGTATTTTAACCGAAATTCAAAATGAGACCGAAAAACATCGAATTTTTACCCGTCCCCCTCCAAGTTAATCAAATTAGCTGACTTTATAAAACAATTTATCCTTAATCTTCACTTTCTGGAAGAGTTTTTATTAACTTTTTATAATTCATTCTTAGTGAAACCATTAGTGTTTTGATACCTTGAGGTCATCTCTTGGATAACATTTGTAAACAAAAAATTCGCTTATTATGTGAAGGAGCCAGCGTTGAAAAAGGTATTGATAAGGGGAGAAAAAGCGGTGCGGGACCTGCAGGAGGATCTTTTTTTCAACTAGGAGATAGTGTTATAAATTTGCCGTTATGGCCTAAATTTGCACAAGCCTCAAAATTGAAATTAATCAATGAGGATGACGATTGGAAAATCATTTACAACGACGAATTATATTGTAATTTAGTTAAAATTCCTCCTCCAAATTTTTATTCTCTAAGAACTACTGATGGAACTTTAATGAAAAAAATTGCACTCCTTCATGGAAAGGATTGTTTAGCAACTACAATTTATCAAAAATGCGTTTATTGGGGAAAGAATTTACAGTGTAAATTTTGTGGAATCGAAATCAGTATGAGAGAAAGTGATACAATTTTAAAAAAATCTCCAAAGCAAATTCTAGAAGTTTTGCTTAAGGGATTGGAAGAAAAAAGGATTAAATATGTAACTCTAACTACTGGAACACTTCAGAAACGTGAAAAAGAAGTTGAATTATATTCAGAAATTTTGGAAGAATTAAAAGCCAATGTCAAAATACCAATTCATATACAATTAGAACCTGCTTCACGAAAAAATCTTGAAAAATTAGCTGCAATAGGTTTAGATACTATTGGAATTCATATAGAAAATTTTGATGAAAATATACGCCGTAGAGTTTGTCCTGGTAAATATAAATCAGCAAATATAGACATGTATAAAAAATCCTGGAAGGAAGCAGTCGAAATTTTTGGGGAAGCTCAAGTATCATCTTATGTAATTATTGGATTAGGTGAAGAAGATGAATCTATAATTAAAGGTTCAGAGTGGCTAATTAGAGAAGGTATTATTCCTTTTATCGTTCCAATAAAGCCAATAATAGGCACTTTTTTTGAAAATTATCATCCTCCCTTTACTGATAGAACTTTAAAAATTTGCCAAAAAGTTGCTGACTTATTTAGAGAATATGGGTTAAGTCCATTTAAGAATAAAGCTGGGTGTGTTCGTTGTGGAGGGTGTTCACCAATAAACGAAGCAATAAAATATTTAAAGTAAAAAAAATTAGCCTTGTAAAATCAAAACTAGAAAATATACCATTAATAAATTGCCTATAACAATTCCTACATCTTTTATGCCTGGAGAAGGAACCTTTGGACGTCTGAAAACATAGATAGGTCCTGCAGGTGCAAAAGCTAAAGGAATTAAGTAAATATCTGCTAGAAGTAGAATTGTAAGACCAATAAGAATTATAGTTAATATTGAAGCTATTTGAACAACTATTTGAGTGGTCCCGAGTGAATAATTTTGAATTGCTTCTTGATCTATAGCTTCATGAGTTACTTGCGAAGAAAACGTGAAAACAAAAAATGCAGTTAAAAGAGCTATTTCACCCCAAAAAAATCTTTCATCTAAATTTAACAATCTAAAAATTTTATCTAAACTCGGAAATTGCCATGGAGCATAATTAGATGCGATTTTTATGATTAGATATGGAAAAATTACGTGGGATGTAACTAAAACAATCTTATTGGTAATGGGATAGGGTTTTAATTTTATACAGTACAAAACCACTAAAATAATTGAACTTAAAGCTAAACATAGTATAATTAGATTTAATAATAAGGATTTCAATAATAACATAATTCCTAAACCAAAAGATACTAATGCTATAGTAGCTAATTCTTTATCCCGAAATGGGATATCTCTATCTTTGTCCTTAATATCATTCAACAAATTTCCAGTAATTCCCAAGAATCCCCATCCAAATATGATATTTAAATAGTCAATGATATTTAAATAATTTACATAAATTGCTAATAAGCATGGTAAAATTACTGAAAATAGGTAATCTAATCTTAATAGTTCGATTCGATTCATTAATTTCACTTTTAGTTTCATATGTTAAAAGATTAATTTTTAATGATTGGTAATAAGAGTTACATATTAAATTTCTTATTTATTAGATAAGAAATTTATAAACGAAAAGTCGATTTTAATCTGTAAAGAACTTTTTGAGGAAAAATTTTGAAAAAGAGACCATCTTTAAAATCCTTTTTTTCACCTAAAAGTGTAGCTATTATAGGTGCTTCCGCTAAAGAAGGTAAATTTGGATATCAAATTATTAAAAATTTAAAAAATATTAAGTACAAAGGAAAAATTTATCTGGTAAATAGTAAATCTAAATCTAAATCAAATATTCTTGATTTTCCTACTTACAGCTCTATTAAGGAATTACCAGAAGTTCCAGAACTTACTGTGATTGTTTTACCCCCAAAAGAAGCTTTGAAAGCTGTGTATAAAAGTTTAGATTTTGGAATAAAAAACATAATGTTGGAAAGTTCTTTCATTTCAGAAGAAATTGAAGATGAATTACGTAGTGCAAGTTGTCAGATGGGATTTAGAATCATGGGGAGTAATACTATTGGTTTAATTAATTTTAATGATAGATTTTCTACATCTATAATCCCAGTGCGTTGTAAAATTGGTAAAGATGCACAAGTAGGCTATATTGCTCAAAGTGGAGGTCTGGCTGGTGGTTGTGGATGGTGGAAACCACATACTGGCTGCGGCTTCAGTAAAGTTATTCATCTTGGCAGAAGTTGTGATATTAATGAGGCAGAAGTAATTGAATATCTAACAGAAGATGATAATACTAAAGTAATTACACTATTTCTGAAAAGGGTCTCTGACAGAATAATAAATACAGTTAAAATTTGTGTAAAAATCAAACCGATAATTTTTTTGAAAATAGAAAATTCCCCGCCATTTGACAAGTTAGAAAAAGCAGGAGCAATACCTGTAACTACTTATCAAGACTTGTTTGAGATATCAAAAGCGTTTATTCAAGCACCACTTTTAAAAGGAGAAAATATTGGCATAATTGGACCAAGTTCAGGTGCCTTATCTTTAATTACTAGTAAATTAAAAGAATCTAACTTAAAAGTAGCAAAAAATTTAAGCCCAAAAACCGAAAAAATATTGCGAGAAAATGTTCTTCACAAAGACAGCAAAATTTTAAATCCAGTGGATTATTGGCCTCCAACTAAATTTGACGGGGAAGAGGTTTGTAATAAATATAAAGCAGCTACTGAAGCATTGCTCGCAGATAAAAATGTAGATGCTGTTATTATTATTTTGGAACTATTTAGAGAGATTGAATTTAATATAATAAAAGCTTTTTCGGGGTTAAAAGAGAAATATCCCACAAAACCCATTATCGCTGCATGTGTTCAAGTAGAACCTGATGTATTAAAAAGAGTATTAGAAGGTTTATCTGAAATAAATATGCTATGTTATGATTTTAATATTGAAAAAAGTGTTCAAGCATTAAGTGCATTACGGAAATTTGAATTAATAAAAAGAAAACAATAATTATTTGCGTATTTTTATGAATAATTTTAAATGCCTTAGATGTGGAAAATGTTGTCATAATGTGAAATCGGAGGGGTACGAAAGATACATACCAATCTATCTAGAAGAAATCTCGAGTTTGGAAAAGTTAGCTTTAAAAAATAAATTAAAAAACAATTTGGAACCTGATTTATTATATCCTGATGTCTTAAATAAAAATTTGATTGTTGTGACTTATATACTAAAATTTAAAGATGTTTGTGTTTTCTATAATGAAAAAATGGGTTGTACTATATATGATAATCGCCCGATTACTTGCAAAGCTTATCCGGTTTCAATATGGAAGGAACATATTAATTATATGATGAAAGTGAATACCGATTGTAAATTTGTTGAAGAGAATATTGGCCTTATCTCTCCAAAAAATTATGCCGAATTAGAAAGTTTCTTTCCAAAAGAATATAAACAAGCAAAAAGATTGATGATAAAGGGTAAAGAAATATTGTACAGAATAATAGAGCTTGAACAGCAAAAAAAAATTGATGTTGGCTATTTAAGTGGAAAACTTGATTTCTTCTACGATGTAGAAAAAGCAGAAGTAGAATATAAAAAATGGGAGAAAATTAACTTATATGACATAGAATTGGATTAGAAATTGAAATATTTTAAACTTTAACGATTACTTTTAAGACATCCTTAGATTTAGCACTTTTAAATGCATCAACAATTTTATCTAAAGTAAAAATTTTAGAAATTAAAGGTTTTAAATTAATATTACCACTATTAATTAATCCAATTGCTTTATTAAATGGACCACACCGGCTAGTATATATATTAATTTCTCTAACAACTAAATCGGTGACATTTATTTGAGAAAGAGTGCCATGAGTACTTTTAATATGGATTTTTCCTCTACTCCTGGTTGATTCAATAATTTCTGTTAGAGCTTCTGCTGAGCCTGTGGCATCAATTGCGATATCAGCCCCCTTACCATTAGTTAATTTAGCGATTTCTTCCGTGATGTTTTCAACATCATTATAATTAATTATATTTTTTGCACCTAATTTTTCAGCAACTTGAATTCGATTTTTATGTTTTCCGACAACAATAAAATTATGATTTTTTAGTTTCATCGATTTTAAGACTAGAAATATCAATAATCCTAATTTTCCCAAACCAAATATAGTAATATTCTTGTCTTCGTTCTTTATGGGCATTATTTCAAAAGTCTGGACAGCTGCAGCTAATGGTTCAATAAAAGTAGCTTGTTCAAAAGATAAATTATTTGGTATTTGATGGATTAATGAATGATTAACGGCAATTTTTTCAGCAAGTGCTCCATTAATATCAATTCCCAAAGCTTTTCTATAAATACAATGATTGGATATATTATTTAGACAAAAATAACATTTACCACAAATATTTGTATTGATTTCACTGGTAACTCTTGCTTTTAAAATATTATTTTGAAGATTTTTATCTAAATTTTTGTCTATATCAATTATAGTTCCAGAAAATTCATGACCTGGAATAATGGGAACTGGAACAGGTAAATTTCCATCAACAATAGCAACATCTGTTCCACAAATTCCAACTGAATCAACTTTAATTAATACAGATTCATCTTGAATTCTAGGATCTTCTATAATTTGTTTAAATTGTATCTTTTTGCCGTTATAAACTGCTGCTTTCATTTTTAATTACCTAAATTTTAAATTAATCCAAATATTCAATAAATCATCTACAATAAAGAATTTTAATAAAAACTAAAGGAGAAGAACATGAAAATTCGAAATGCCAAACTCATGGATTTATCCGAAATTGTTTCTTTATGGTGGGAAATGCAAAGTTTTCATTCAAAATATGATTCTCTTTTCTACGATACTAAGCCAGAACAACTTTCAAAAGAGATTGCTTCAAAATATTTTAAAATTTCAATTGAAAATGAAAATCATATTCTAATTGTTATTGAAAATGATGAAAAACTTATTGGAATGCTTCACAGCGAAGTCTCTAACCGACCTCCAATCTATAATGAAGGTAAAAAAGCTACAATAATAGAAACTGTAGTAACAGAAGAATTTAGAGGACAAGGATTATTTCAACAGATGTTTGATGTCTTGAAGGATGAATTAAAACTAAGGAATATTCGATTTTGTACCCTATCTGTTGATAAAGATAATATTGGAGGCATTCGAGCTTATTCAAAATCTAATTTTAAAGAACGTCATAAAATGATGATATGCAAATTATAAGCCAATTTTTTTAAATCATAGGTAATTTCAATTAAGAAAAAATAGCTGGCTAACTATAAATAATCTTGATTGGATCATTTAGTTTTTTTTTTCAATTTTAAGAAATAATTTGAATATTTACTGTACCAAAATTGAAAAAACTCCTTTTATATGATACTATCCCAAATTTAGGGTGGTTTAAATATGATTCTATTTGAAAAAATTGCACTACCTATTCTATTTTTCAGTTGAAAAATTTAGAAAAACGGAAGTGATTTTATCAGTAAAAAGAAAAAATTCGGAATTGCTTTAATTGGGATCTTAATAGTTGCTGGTAGTATCGGTGGTTGGTACTATTATTCATCGAACAAACAAGAAGACTACTCATTCCTCGCAATTCTTCCTCTACTTCTTCCACCAATGCCAACTTCAATCGTTTTCATAGATAATTCGGCAATCTACAATCATGAACATGGTATTGCCATATTTGCTGGAAGTTACACCATTAAAGATAAAACGGCACCATTTACACCTAATTTACCACCTTATGAAATTCCATTAGTTGGTAAAATAGAAGTAACAAATACTACTGTAGATAATATCTCAACTTATACAACAAGTTCCTTCAAATATATTAACTTATTTGAAGATGCAAAGCTCTCCCTGATAAATGTAAATGCTCCAGATTTAGAAATAAATTTGTTCGGTGATGCTCACCTGACAGTCCAGAATAGTACTATAGGAACAATTATTGCTAGACAATCCTCAACTGTAATTGTTAGAAATTCAACTGTCAGTAAAATATATGATGCATTATCTAGTTTATTAAACATATATTTGGCATTAGATGTAGACCCACTAGGACTTGATAGTGTTATAACAATAGAGGAAAATTCAACGATAAATATTATTGAAGTAGCTGAAGGTGGAGATCTTGATATTTCTGATAGTATTATTTATAATTTGACAGCCTCAAGTGTTGATGAAAATCATAAGGTACAAGTGACAGTTGATAATGTAACCGTAGTCAATGAATTTACATTAGGTCAAAATACTAAAGGTGATATAGTAAATTTGACTAATATGGGATTGACATTACTACAAGGGGATGCATATTCTCATTTCATTGATTTAACTACTGCTGTTTTAGTTGTAATACAAGGGGCAACATGCTTAACGAATACTTCATATATTGGAATGTTACAAGATGGTATAGTAGGGTTATCCGGAGTAACCACAGTTAACAATTATCAAATATCTGGCTCTTATGGGACTAATTACATTAATAATACGATTATTGATGGATTAACTTATGTAGGAGTTCGACAATTTGCATCAATTGCAGCTATTACTCCAGCAGGTCCTGGTTCTACAATAGTTATAGTTGAAGACTGTGCTAATTCTTTCACTAGTATATTAGCTGCTGAATATGCTAATATAACAATGAAGAATGTTTCAACAAATTATTTGATAGGCTTAGGTAATTCTATTATAAAAGCAGACAATATGACAATAACAGCTGTTCAGTCAGCTGGTAGTGCTCAAGTAAATATTACTAATTCTGTCATAACAGGAATGTATGTTCCAGTAGATCTAGGAGGCGGAGTAATCATAAGTATGCCTATTTGTACAGTTACTGAAGATAATTCCAAATTGAAATTTATTAATGTGACAGCAAATACCATAAGCGCTTATGATAGTTCTGAATTATTACTGGACAATGTCTCTATTTCAATACTGGAAATTGCAACATTGGGAAAAGTTAGGATAATGAGTACTTATTTAGCTGGTGGCGGTCAGACACTACTCGGTGCTGTAAAAATTCACGATATTCCAAGCGTAGGTAATGAAGCTGGTGATGTGGTAATTGAATATGCAATAATTGGCTTAGCATCTATTTTTGGTTCAGCAAATGTTACCCTCTTAAATTGTTATTTTGGTGCTACTGGAGCATTACTATATGGTATTGTTGTTTGTGGTGCAAATACAGTTAATATAAATACAGGTATGATAAGTGGGACTTGTACAAATTATACTAAAATTGACGGTGCTACAAAAGCCACTATATTTGCTGCGTTTTTAAATAACATTGAAGTAAATGATACCGCAACAGTTAATATAAATAACTATGTATCAATTCTTGGCCTCGCTCAACTCAATTATTCAATTAATGCCTATCATAATTCTAAAGTAAATGTAGAAAATGGAACATTGGGTCTAGTTAGATTATTTAATGACACAACAACTAAAATTAATGCCACTGAAGTT
>JABXJV010000220.1 GCA_013375355.1 Candidatus Helarchaeota archaeon | reverse complement strand
TAAATATTTAATTTCTTTTTTAATATATTCCATTTTTTTTGCTCTTTTATTAACCATATTTGTTCGGTTCTCTTTATTCTCAGATATATGCCCATAAACATTATGCTCATTGCCAGTTGCTATAAATATTCCGTTTTTTTGTGAAGGGATTGTCCTTGGAGATACACCGGTTTCAGTAAATTCAAACCTTTTGTAATCTTCTATATTTTCTAATTCTTTATCTGACATTAGTAAACCTCTGTCTATCTCAATAGAGTCGGTATTAAACCTCTCTACTGAGTTCATACTATTACACAAGAAGGCATCTGCAAGGATTATAACCTGAACTTGAAACTTTTCAGCGATGTTAAAAGCATTTTGAATCTCATAAAAACATTCTTTAACATCACCAGGTGCAATCACTACCCTTGGAAATTCTCCCTGGGAAGCATGCATGACAAATCTTAAATCACTCTGTTCAGTTCGAGTCGGCATTCCTGTACTGGGTCCAGGACGCTGACAGTTTATTATTACTAATGGAGTTTCGGACATTCCTGCTAAACCCAATGCTTCAACCATTAGTGAAAAACCGCCGCCAGATGTTGCAGCCATCGCTCTGACACCTGTAAACATTGCACCTATAACCATATTAACTGCAGCTATTTCATCTTCAGACTGTCTGACTATTATGTTATATTCTCTTTCTTTTGATGCGAGATAATGCAGTATTCCGGTTGAAGGCGACATAGGATAGGCAGCATAAAATTTCAATCCCGCTTTAATTGCACCAATACTAAATGACTGAATCCCATTAATAAGAATTTGATTATTAACTCCTGAAACAGGATTGACTTTATATTTAAAGTCAACATTATAATTTCCTTTAACATAATTATAGCCTGCTCTCACTGCTTTCGTATTCATTTCAATTACATCAGCCGATTTAGATTTAAATATGCCTTTTATAATATTTTCCAAAATCGAAATATCATAGTCTACAACTGCAACAGATGCTCCAATTGCAATAGAATTTCTTAATATCTTATTACCGATTTCTACTGCTATCTTTGAAAGCGGAACTTGTAATGAAGTTATATCATCTCTCAATTTATCTGGCTTAAAGTCTTTTTCGTCATAAATTATTATTCCACCAGTCTTAAGATCGTCAATATGTTTTTCAAAAGTCTCGTAATTTAAAGCAACAAGGAGATTAATATATTCTGAATGTGAATATACTTTTTCTGAAGATACCCTTACCTGAAAAGTATTATGTCCCCCTCTAATCATAGATGGATGTTCGGTTTCAGCGAAAACGTGCAGCCCTCCCTTTAAAAACGTTTTAGCAAAAATTTCGCCGGCAGATTGGATCCCCCAGCCCGCCTCACCACCAATCATCCATATTAAATCACTCTTACTCATTATTTCCTCCATAAAAATTTACTTGAAAATTTAAAAAAGATAAAGTTACAAAACTGCTGGAAATAGAAATACAACTGTTTCTAATTCATTGTTTGGATTTGATATGTCAATCATTATAATCTAAATGATTGATAGAGGTGCCTATCCTTCGATTATTTATAATAAATGCGCAGTAATCTTTTATTATAATTTATCGAATTTTTCATGAATAAAAATTAAATATAATATACTATCAAACTCAGTCATGTCCAGTTTGCTCATCACCGGATTCAGTTTGTTTAGTCTTGGTTTAAGTTTACTCTTTACTGTGTATATCTTCATAACTTTTTGTACACTTTACATTAAATATTAAGGTATAGTTTTTACTTTTTCAAGTGTTTTTTTCGAGCCATTTTTTCGAGATTTTAAATTCTTCTAAACTTCATAATTTTTTGTTTTATCGGTTCTCTCATCGAATTAATCTTCATTGTCCATTCGCTATAAGCATCTGCAGGAATAAGATTATTTAACGACTCATGGAATCTATGGTTTTTATAGTAATCTACAAGCCTTTTAATTTCCTCTTTTGTCTCACCGGGCAAAACTATAACCTAAAACCTAATATTTAATATCTTTTTCTACTTTATAAAGGGAACTGGCTCAGGGCCGTGGTTTTAGATTTATTTCATTAGAAAATTTATCTAAAAATAATCAATACCTGTTAAAAAATAAATTAGTAATATTAAGAAATTTTCTTTTTCTAATTGTGTTAGTTTTGTGACATTTTGGGTGGCGGTTACTGGTGGATTGATAAATAATAGGAGAAATTTATAATTGCTTATCGATTTTAGTACTATTTGGCTTCAATTTCTAGATTTGCTTTGAGATTTATTATTATTTCTATTTTATTCTTAGGAGTATTTCATTAAATTTTATTATACATTCTTTTTCATTCTCAATCCAAGTAAGTGTTCTCAATCTTCTTTCCGTAAAATATTTTCTAACTTCAATATTTTCTATTTTATTATCTAAGTACTTTACAATCTGTTTGGGTAATTTCAGAAGATTAAGATACTGAGTTACCCTTGGTCTTGATATTCCGAATATTTCTGCAATTTATGCTTTGGTGTTAGCATAATTTCGTTCTAAATATTTTTGATATCGTCGTGCTTCGTCAAGAATGAATGGTTTTCTTTATAATTTCTTAACCGTTTAATATCCCTTGACCATGCTCTTCTTATGGAGGGAAGTTGCTTTGATTTTTTACCAAAATTAATGATTTGTTCTCTATTATCAAGAAATATATAGTATTGTGTTTTAATAAGACAGGAAAGTTGTGAATGGTTCGTCCAGTGTCCAGACAGGGGAGCAATTGTATAGCTGGTTGAAAACAAGTTTTTTTTTGAGAAAATGTTTCATTTTGTCTCATTTTTTCCCATTTTGTGTCAATTTGTGTCATTTTTGGGGTGATTTTGAGACAGATGAGACAATTAAGTTATTAATTATCAAGAGATTACATTATTTGTCTCACTTTTTTTTTAACCACCCAAAGGACAGGCCCACAGGGCAGGCAGAGTATTCTTCTGTGGTTTAATATTTTATCCTCGCTTTTCATAGAACTTTTGACACTGCACATAATTTTTAAAAGTTATTGATTTCTTTTTTGTTAATGAGTACGATAAATTTTTGTTTTTTTGGGATAATGTTTTGTAATTCATAATTATGTTATGTTATATTATTATTTTATTATAATATGTTAGTATATATAATAACATATATAATATAATATATTTTTCGAGGG
>JABXJV010000219.1 GCA_013375355.1 Candidatus Helarchaeota archaeon | reverse complement strand
TCAATATCTTATCAACTAAAGTAATAAATTTTATGAATTATTCAGGTTATATAACTTTTACTGTATTATTCGGAATTTATCAGAGTTCTGCCAATCAAAAGGGAGAAAAATCTAAAAACACTTAAATAATATACGCATTTGGAGGTGAAATGGCAGAAGGAAAAAGAGGTGGTTCGATAATCTACGAAATATTGATAGTAATTCTTATAGTTGGACTTTTTTTTTCAATATTTTTCCCCAAATATATCTGGGATATAGAATCAAGAGAGGAAGAAAAATGCCGCTCCAGATTATTTAACCTCTGGACAGCAGAGACATTTTTTAAGCAAAAAACCCGGTCTTATGCTTCTTCTGTTGATACACTTATTGAAGTTTTAAAAGGTGATTCAGAGATCATGGCAATTCTGGATACTATCTATACGCAAAGCCTTTTTCCAAATGAAGATACCCTTGATACTGTCTATAATATGCCTATGGATTCTCTTCTAACATGCCCCCAAACGGGATTGAAGTATCATATCATCCTTTCAGATTCAACACCATTAATAAGAATAAAATGCCCTAATATGGAATCTATGGTGCCTAAATATTTAGTTTTTAAGAAAAAAATAACCAGTCATGGTTCAATTAATGATGGAAAAGTGAGTTGGGAATAGAATGCAAAAATTATCCCGGATAAAAAAAATAGGTCTCAGTCTCGGACCGCGTGAAACATACCTAATAGAAATTGCTCATCTCTTAGACCGCTTTGAAGTTACAAATTTAGTCGATATAGACTTAGAGTCTCCCTTTAATTTCGATACCATTGATGATAAAAAATCTCTTGAAAACATTGGAAATAATTTAAAAGAAGCAGTTCTTTCAGAAAAGATAACTGCAAATGACATTTTAATATCACTTGATTACAGGATGGCAATGATAAGACGCTTACCCGTTGATAACAATTTGAATGATAATGAAATCAACAAACATGTGTTATGGGAACTAAAGCAGCATCTGATATCACCTGTCGAAGAATACAACATCGATTTTCAAAAACTGCCAAAAACATCATTCTACAACTATCCATCTCTCCTTATTGTTTCAGTAAAAAAAAAGATAGTTGATGCAGTTAGATACATTTCAAAAATATCCAATCTAAACCTAAAACTTATTGATATTAATATATTTGCTTCTATAAATGCATTAGAGACAAACTATAAGGTAAAGTCAACAGAAAAGATAGCCGCAATTGAAATAGCAAAAAATCAACTGATATTTATAATGCTCGAAGGTATCAATTTTCTCGGCTTCCACTCGATAAATCTCAACGAAACCCAATATCAAGATAAAAACGTTCCTTCTGAAAAAATCTCTGATGAGATAACAAAGAACCTGCGATTTTTCATTTCGGATTATGAAACCGGAAAAGATAAAGCAGAGTTTGATAGAGTATTTTTATTCAAAAATAACAAAGACTTAAACTTAAATGAAATTTTGGAGATAGTGGGTGAATCAAAATTTGAAATTTTAAACCCTCTAAAAAGATTGTCAATATCTTCTGAGATTAAAGAAAAAATGGACCCACTTTCTGACTATTCTGAATTCACAGAATCGGTGGGTCTGGCAATAAGAAAGTAAAAAATTTTATGATAAAAATAAATTTACTCGGGATTAGAGAAAAGCCCAAAAAACCTATAAAGAGAAAAGAAAAGAAGAGAAAATCACCAACTAAAACAATTTCTTATATTATTATATTACTATTTGTTATTGTTGTACTTTTTATACCTACATATTTCCCGGATTTATTTAATTTTATATCTTCAAAACTAAAAGACAAATTGATTATTCCTGAGAAGGGTATTCCCCCGATAGATACTACCCAAAAATTAGCGGTAAAAGAGGAGGCACAACCTGAGATTGAACCGGAAAAACCACCAGAAAAAGATGTACCAAAACCTAAACCAGAGATAACAAAACCCACGCTCAAAACAGAAGACTACTTAAAAATGGTCTATATTAATAATCAGAGGGAGATTGGCGGATTCTCCGCTCTGAGGGGAGCGGTTTCAAAAGGGATAGAATATACCCTTATCACTGTAAATGAAGATTACTTTATTTCTGAAATAGTTGCAGACTCCAAAGATGAGATCGCACAGTATGACATTAACCTAAAGAGTAGAATTCCAGAAGGTGGAATAAAAATTATTGGCATAAATGAAACCGTTGAAACCAAAAAATTAACAGCGCAGATTTGGGGATATCTTGATTCCTATAAGGGTATGCTGGAGAAAACCGAAATCCCTTTCAATGAGTTTTATAAACCATCTGAAATCATATCTAAAATCAGGAGAATCGCGAAAAAAAATGGATTTGTTATAAAATCATATACCATACAAAAAGCATTTGAACAGGGAAATTTTAAGAAATCTCCAGTTTTATTAAAACTTCAGGGTTATGATGAAAATTCCATTAACTTTTTAGAAAGTTTAAAGAAAGAGAATCTAAATTTTCTCATCCAGAAAATCTCTGGAGTACCTGAACTAGACAAAAAAAGTGTCTCCATCGCCATTAGCCTTGAAGTTTTTGTTCCTTCTACATGACATGAACATCCAAAAACAACCTTTAAACTCTCCAGATAATTAAAAAATGAGAGTATCGGCAGGGGAAAAGAAGGGAACAAAACTTAAAGGTCCAAAAAAAAGAGGTATAAGACCTACTACTTCTATTGTTAAAGAATTTATCTTTGAATTTTTATATGAATTCATAAGAGGTAAAGAGGTACTTGACCTTTTTGCAGGAACAGGAAATTTGGGAATTGAGGCAATCTCAAGGGGGGCTGAATCGGTCTCTTTTATTGATATTTCCCAGTATTCTCTTCAACTAATAAATGATAACCTGAAAAAGACCCGTTTTGAAAAATGCGCAAAGGTTTTTAAAGCAGATGTGTTTAGTTTTATATCGAAGGCATTCAAGGATAAGATTAAATACGATATTGTTCTTGCTGACCCGCCATTCAAATACAAAGACCTTTATAAATTATGTAAAAGTGAAAAACTCTATAATATTATAGAAAAAGGGGGATACTTTATAATCGAACACTACCCAAAAATAGAAAAAAAATCTTATCACAGCGGATTCGAACTTATAAAGTTTAAATCATTTGGGGGGAATAAAATATCTATCTTTAAAAGGGTGGAAAAAATTGAGAACAGCAGTATATCCCGGAACATTTGATCCCATAACAAATGGGCATGTAGATATAATTAAAAGGGCTCTTAACATTTTCGATAAAGTAATTGTCGCTGTCTCCGTAGATTCAGCGAAAAATTCTCTATTCACCGTTGAAGAAAGAATAAAAATGATAAGGGAAGCAGTAAAAGATATACAAAGGGTAGAAGTTGACTCATTCCGTGGACTATTAGTAGATTATGCAAAAAAGATGAATGCGGTAGCAGTAATCAGGGGACTTCGTGCAGTATCTGACTTTGAATATGAGTTCCAGATGGCTTTGACAAATAGACATCTGAATGAGAACATCGAAACCGTCTTCCTAATGCCAAGCGAAAAATACACATACCTGAATTCATCAATAGTTAAAGAATTGGCATCACTTGGTGGAGATATAACTTACTTTGTCCCTGAAATTGTTAAAGAGGAACTGATGAAAAAAATAAAATATTAGCACGCAACAAGTATTAATATCTTTGCTCTTTTGAATGATTATTATTAGGATAATTACAAAAT
>JABXJV010000218.1 GCA_013375355.1 Candidatus Helarchaeota archaeon | reverse complement strand
TTTCTCTGCGATGTAAATGACCTTCCTTAGGTCCTCAATCCATTTTTTAGCCATTTTTGTAACCTCAAATTGGTTTTACATGACTCTTTTCGATGTTCATGTCTTTTGCATATAAACCAGTGAGCTTGACAAATGTATCTTCCAAAGTCGGCTTTATTGTGTTAATTGATATAATTTTCAAGTGGTTATTTTTGGCAAAATTGAAGATTAAAGGTAATGTTAATGATGGATCCTCTACATACAGCCTAAACTTGTCTCCAGCTGTAATCACATCCCTCACATGACTTAATCTCTTAAGCTCGTCACCAATTTCCTTAGCATGATCAAAAGAGACCTCAATTATATGTTCTGCTTGAGTTATAGTCTTAAGGTTTTCAGGAGTATCTACCTTGATTATTTTACCTTCCTTAATTATTGCGATACGTTGACACAATTGATCTGCTTCCTCAATATAATGGGTAGTTAAAAATACCGTTGTACCGTTTTTGTTCAGTTCTTTTATCATATCTCGAATTTGCCTTGAGCTTTGAACATCCAAACCTGTGGTCGGCTCATCCAAAAAAAGTATCTTAGGCTCATGGACTAGGGCTGTAATAATCATTAAACGCTTCCTCATTCCTCTTGAAAAGGTGCTAACACGATCCTTATACCTTTCATATAAACCAAAATTTTTGAGGAGCTCTCTTGCTAATTTCTCTCTTTTCTTTTTTGGAACACTATGGAGTTTAGCATTGAAAATAATATTATCCCATGCGGTCATTTCATTATAAAGATAGGAAATTTCGGGAACTACTCCAATTAATTCTTTCGCCTTGACTGCTTTCCGTGTAAGATCAAAACCAAAGATTGATGCCTTACCTGAAGTAGGTTTGGTTATACCCGTAAGTATGTGAATTGTTGTAGTCTTCCCCGCTCCATTAGGACCGAGAAAGCCGAAAAGCTCACTCTCTTTTACATCAAAATTTATATTATCAACTGCCAACAATTTATCATAATACTTTGTTAAATTTCGGACTTCTATGGCGTTTTCTGGAAGCAATTTTTGAACCATATGTTGTTTTTAAATTTGATTAATTAATAATTAATTTATTTGATACTTATTTTTAACAGTTAAATCAGTATTTATTTCTCTTAAGCACTTAATCAATTTAAATTAGTTATTCCAAAATTATTTAATAGAAACATAATGTCTATTTCATTCTTCAAAAAGTATTCTTTCACAAAGGAGGCGATAGAACATCTCAAAAACCTTGAAATAGACATTTTTTCTTTATCAGAACAACACCCAGATGTTTTAAATGCTGCAGTTGAAAATATCGAAATGATTTTGGATAGGGGGGAATATAACGAGAAAGAACTATATCAAAATGAAGAGATCCTGGTCTATCCAATTAGTAAAATGTTAATTGAACTTATCAATAACGACTATTTACGTTATAAATTTGCAGATGTTGTATCTAAAAGAACCTCCAAACTCTTGTCTAAGGAAAATTTCAATTTAATAAACAACATAGCAAAAAACACATTTGATTGGAATTTATCATTTGAAGATTTGAATTTGAATATACAATATGACTGTAAAATGAAATTTCACAATTATCTTTCAGTTGCACCAAATTTTAGGGATTCTATCTGGAAATTAATAAACAGAAGGCTTGACTTGGGTTGGGTGTTTTTAAAGAAACAAGAAATTATAAGACTCATTTCAGAAAAAGTTAAACAAGATATAATAAAAAAACCAATTAAGAAAAAAGAACTTCCTAAAATTCCTAATTTTTTAGAAGAGAAAGTAAAAAATCTACAAAATTCCGCTCAAAAATATGAATCAAAACTCCAAACTGGCTTAAAAGGAAAATTGATAACGAGTAAGGAAACATATCCACCTTGTATCGTAAGTATATTAAAAGAATTACAAAAAGGTGTAAATTTAGATCATACCTCGAGGTTAGTTTTTATATTTTTTCTCCTTAATACAGAAAAACCTATCGAGGAAATTGTTGATTTATTCAGGACTCAACCGGATTTTAATGAGGCAAAAACTACTTATTATGTTGAACACGCAGCTGGAGAACGTGGAAGCGGAACAAAATATTCTTCCTACGGCTGTCCAAAAATAAAGACTTACGGATTATGCAAGGAAAAAGAAGATTTTTGGTGCCATACAAAAAAAATTAACCACCCAATACAATATTTTGAAAGGAAGAATTGGAAAATACAAAATGTGATTATTCCTAAAATTTTAGCCTTTCCTTTGTTAATTACTTCAAATAAAAAATATGATAGAAACTTTTATTGAAATTAATTCATATTCTCACTTTTTAATGGAATAAAATCCCCTTTGATGATAGGTAATGGAAAAAGAAAAATTCCTAAAACGCATGTTTCAAGAATATTATAAAAATCAATTTAAGAAATTAGATATGAGTTTGAAAATAGACCAACGCGAATTTGGATTTCTATTATGGGACAATCTTTCTTTTCAGAGACATAAAAGTTTTAAAAATTTTAAAGAATTAACGCAAAATTTACTAAAAAGTGGTCCAAAGCATGTATATTTTTCTGGAGCATATTATGAGATCCCTGAAGCTTTAAAAATGAATCAAAAATTTTGGATTGGATGCGATTTTATTGCAGACATAGACGCAGATCATTTACCTTCAAAATGTAAATGGGAGCATGATTCGTTCAAATGCAAAAATTGTGGCTTTTCTGCAAAGGGACCTCCACCAAAAACTTGTAAATGTGGTAATACTACATTTGATCAAAATACTTGGGTATGTGATACATGTTTAGAATTAGCAAAAAATGAAACCCTGAAGATTTTTGAAAATTTTCTAATTCCGGATTTAAATGTAGACCCAAATGATATAAAGATAAAATTTAGTGGACATCGAGGATATCATATCAAAATTCAATCGAAAGAATTCCTAAACTTAAGTCAAGATGCCCGTAGGGAATTAGTTGATTATTTAACTGGAATCGGGATTGATTTCAAAGTCCTTGGTCTATATGAAGGTAGAAAAAAAATCGTGTATGGACCAAATTTAGATGAAAAAGGTTGGAGAGGAAGAATAACCAACTATGCGTTTAAATTTATTGAACAGTTAACATATGAAAATATGAAGCTTTTTAAAACTCTATCAACACCTTTAAAAAAGAAGATCATAGAAAAAAAACCATCAATACTAGAAAATTTGACTAAAATACCCTCTAATTGGAATATAGTTCCAGGCATTTCTTTGAGTCATTGGCAGGAAATATTAAATTTGGCAATTAAAAAATATAGTCCAAAATTGGACATTCCTGTTTCAATAGATGTACATCGACTAATTCGGCTTGATAATTCACTCCATGGAAAAACAGGCCTTAAGGCAGACCCGATACCGATAAAAAAATTCAAAGATTACGACCCTTTAAAAGATGCAATTGTGTTTAAAGGTAAAATTGAACTGATTATGAAAAAATGTCCAGAATTTCGTTTTGGAGATACATTATACGGTCCTTATTCTGAGGGAAAAAAAGAAGCATTATCTTTAGCTGCAGGTATTTATGCTTTATGCAAAAATATGGCTTCTTTACCCAAAAATTAATTATTTTATTTAAATCAAATTAACAAAAAATAAAAAATATCGGGATATGAAATAATTAAACACAAAGGTTGGAAATTATAACATACAAATATAAAAAAGGCCGCCCTATGTATTCATCTTTATACAAGATTTGGCATGATGAAAACCATTCAGAAGGAATTCAAAAGTTAGACGACCAAATATTAGAAAATATTAGGAAATACGTGCAAGCTAGAAAAAAATTAGAAGGCAAATCTGACGATAAAGTCGTTAATTTGCTTATTAAAGAGGAATTACAGAATATAAGTTTCATGTTGAAAGATTTATACGAATTACGTATGACTAAATTATTTAAGGCTATTCAGACTGAAAAAAAAGTTAAGATCGATTATTTGACTTCTGATGAACGTAAACTTTATGAGACGACACAAGAATCGGTTAGAAAATGTTCCGATCTCTTTGTTTCCTCAGCACAAGGGAGTAAATCAGAAAATTTTAGTAATTTTTTTAATCAATATATACCAGTTAGAATCTTAAAAGAGATGAACGCTATCGTAGGTGCCGATTTAAAAACATACGGTCCGTTTAAACCAGAAGATTTAACCATTCTTCCAAGAAAAAATGCAGAATCTTTAATAAAACATGAATATGCTGTCGAAATCTCAATTAATAAAGATTTTTTTAAAAATTTTATTTAATTATATAGTTAGACTAATTTTAAATTTGAAAATCCTCCCCTTCAACTTATATTTTAAAATACTTATTGAATTTCCAAAGATTATTACAAAAGCCAATTTTTAAAAAGCAAAAAGAAATTTAAATTTATAAGAAATATTAGAATTTTCATTTTAAAGATCGGTAATAAACAATGAAAATGAAAAAAGAATTAAATAAATACTGTCCCCGTTGTAACAAATATAATATACACACGATTAGTTTGTATAAGAAAGGTAGAGATAGTGCTATGAGACAGGGGGCAAGAAGATTTGATAGAAAGAAAAAAGGTTATGGAAGTCATCCCAAACCGATTCAAAAGCGTTTCGCAAAAAATACTAAAAAATTAACCCCTAAAATTAAATGTAAAGAATGTGGACGAATAAGACATATGAGAAGTGTACGCTTAAAACGTTTGGAATTTATTTAATTCATTTTAAATATTTATTATTGGTGTTAATAATTATGGAAAGACTTGATAAAATTATTCCCCAACCTAAAAGTCGGTTTTTAAGAGTAAAGTGTTTGGATTGTGGAACTGAACAAATCATTTTTGGGTGTGCAAGCACTATAGTTAAGTGCTTGGTCTGTGATAAAGTGCTCACCCAACCCCGAGGAAGTAAAGCTAAAATTAAGACTCAAATTATTTCTGTTTTAACATAATATATATTGTGAGTTATTTGCCGAAAGGAAAAAGGGTGGTTAAACAACCTAGTTTTTGGAAAAAAGAGTGGCCTAGCGTTAATGATCTTGTTGTAGGAACCGTTGCTCGAGTTGAAAGACATGGAGCTTATGTATCACTAGATGAATATTCAGGAAAAGAGGGTTTAATTCATATTAGTGAAATCTCAAGTAGTTGGATACGAAATATCAGAAGATTTGTTCGAGAAAAGCAAAAAGTAGTCGCAAGAGTTCTTAGAGTAAATATCCATAAAGGGCACATTGATTTATCACTACGTCGAGTCTCTCAACAGGATAAAAAGGAAAAAATTCAATTCTGGAAACGTACACAAAAGGCTGAAATTTTATTAAAAATGGCTGCTGAAGAATTTTCAAAGCTTGGTGAAGCTAAAACTATCGAGGATGCATACAATGAATTTGGAGTAATATTTGAAAAAAAATTTAAAAGTGTTTTCAGCGGATTTGAAGAAATTAAAGCAAAAGGAGAGTCTGCACTAAAAAATTTAAAAATTTCAGAAGAGTGGCTACCTGTTATATTAAAATTAGCAAAAACTCAAGTTGAAAGCCCATTAGTAAAAGTTGCTGGAATGTTAGAGCTCCGATCATATGACTCAGATGGTGTTGAAAAAATAAAAGATGCGCTAGTTAAAGCTTTAGAAATTCCCACCGAACCTAATACTGAAATTGATATATTCTTAGATGGAACACCAA
>JABXJV010000217.1 GCA_013375355.1 Candidatus Helarchaeota archaeon | reverse complement strand
TTAGGGATTGTATGGCTTATAGCTTGAGTCTTCCACATAAAATATAAACAAAAGAACTCATCTAATCTTTGAGACATAGGATTGTTGAATTTCTGCCGTGCTTGCTCTCGGACATTCCGATCCATCCAGAAAGGAAAAACATTCTTGTTTAAAATTTTTCTGGTATCCTTAGAAATATGATAAGGATTTAATCTTCTTGATTGGATCGTTTTAAGTTCTGGCCAAATCCCCACTCCACCGAATTCGGGATACATTTGAACTCCCAATCTTAAAGATGTGGTCGAACCGGGAATTAAATCGTCTTCATTAATATTTGGTGTTTTTTTCGACAGAATGTACTTCAAAGCCAAACCTTGACGTAGACCAGGGTGCCATGGATTACTATTTACATCAACCTCAAAACCTTCGTTTCTATGAAATTCTGTAAGGTTTTTCGCTCGTTCATCACATATCCATGGGTGTTCCTTAAACCAACGATTTTTCAAGTTGAGTATTCTTGGAAAATCTTTTAAGGCATAACGTCCCAAGTACGGATCTTTCAAATACTTAACGTTATCAATAGGTCTATCAATTGCTACATTATTTAACTTCTTTATCTCAGCTTGTTCATCACAAATATTTGTATCAGGAGCAAAACTCTTGGATTTTTTTCCTCGTTTTCCTAAAAACAAATTTAAAATATATGTGAATTTTACTAGAACTGAAAAGTTCCCGATGCAGTATAAATCGCCAGAAAGTATATTGTCCATTGATTTATCAGCTGTATCACTATAAGATGACGCCATTTTTTTGAGATCTCGGTAGACGATTGTCAAATCTGGGTCATCAATCTTTCCCTCACCGGTGCTTACTTCTCCATCCTTGAACTTTATATAAACGTGCGTATCACCGGATCTGGTAGTGATTTGAATATTTTTATTGAATTTATAGCCGATTTCAGGAATGTAAATTTCTTCTTTGAGACTCTTAGAAGTCTTGACCTGATCCTGTATCATTTCTAGACCCTTTTTCAAGGGAAGTAGAGCATCCATAAAAAAAACTCCAATAATTTTAAGAAATTAATAATAATCCAAAATATTTCAATTTATCTAGATTTTTTTCAGTTATCGTTTCCAATTTAAGGCCAACGTTTTCCACGGTGGAGAATACATCAATACCAGCTGCTTCCATAGAGAGTCTTGCTTTGTTTTTATGCCTACAGAATGTTTTAGCCATTGCAGGGTCTATATTGGCATCTAACTCTTCCTTGATACATTTTTTACACAACAAACAAGACCCTGTAGAAAAAACCAAAGCCTTTGGATAATTCAAATCAAAAGCCTTCTTTTCTAGTTTAATCATAGTTTTTTGCATTTTCTTATGATTTTGCAGTATAGGTCCCGAAACCTCCCCCTTAAAACCGATAAGAAGTGCGTGTTTATATTCGGCGATAAGTTTTTTTGTTTCTTCAGGGCTTGGAACAAAAGGAGGACAACATAATCTGTTTCCATAGACTTCGCAGCCGAACATACATTTCCAACGCGGCCACCCATCAACTACTACTTTGTTAGCAGGAATATATTTAGTCAGCTCTCTTGATGCGCCCCACTTAACAGCAGCATCGGTTAAAAATTTGATAAGTTCATTAATTTCATCCATTTTAATTACCAGAAATTAACATTCTTTAAAACTATAAATTGAATCTATTTTAGAGATATAAGTTTGATTAAAGTTAAGACTAAATTTTCTTTTTTGATTTTTATTATATCTTTTTGCTATTAACTAAGTTTAGAAATGCTTTAACAACCATATGGAATTTTCGATCAGGAACTACAGTTAGATGGTCTCTGCCTTGGATTTGAAAATGGCATGACCTTGGAATTAAGTTTGATATCAAAGTTTTATTTTGAATTAAAAAATCGTTAGAACCTAATACAGTCATTACTGGCACTTTAACTTTTTTAAAAGCTTTTCTTATTTTTGACCGAGTCGAAAATTCTTCTTCTAAATCTTGAAAAGAACTCTCCATTATAGCTGCCAAAGCATTTAGATTGCCACCTGTAGACTCCGCAAATTTTCTAAATTCTCTAGCTATTGCATCTTCTATTTGATCGAGACTTTCTGCCTTTAATGCATTTATTATGACCTTTGCCCCTGACCCAGGTTTGAAGTATGATTGTTTACTAGCTTTAGAGGGCAAATTTAGCCCATAACCTCCTAAAATGGCAGAATTCATACGTTCTTGCTCCCGTATTAATAAGCCTAAAGTAATTCGAGCACCCATGGAATAGCCAAAGAAGTTTGATTTTCTAATGGATAAATGATCCATAAGTTTGATGACATCTTCCATCATTTTACTACCGTATTGAGCTGGATCTGTTGGTTTATCACTTTTTCCATGACCTCGACAATCAATTAGAATTAATCTATTCTCATTCTTTAGAACCTTTATCCAATTTGTTACTCTCCAATTAAAGTCAATATTCGCTGCAAATCCATGAATCATAAATAAATCTGGACCTGACCCTTCAATTTCATAATAAATCTTAATTCCCTCATTATCAAAATATGGCATAATTATCAATCTCCATTTCTATTTATTATTGGATTTTATTCACTCTTACTATAAACTTTTATCTTTAAAATAATTGTAATTTTTAAATTTCAAAATATATGTCAATATGAAAATTTAAATTGATTTTTTTTGCAATTTAATAAGAATATATTAATCTCCAATAAAATTATGACTGATTGATTATGGAAAATAAAATTTCCAAAAAATTATCAAATAAACAAATGTTAGGTTACGCTTTTGGTGCGATACCTGGCGCATTACTTGGGTTTATTTTCGTTATGTACTATGTTGAATTTTTCTACGACGATTTAAAACTATTACCTATTTATTTTATTACTGGTTTGATTATTTACGCAATTGTTAATGCAATTAATGACCCTCTCCTTGGTCATCTCTCTGATCGTACAGACCGAAAAAGATGGGGCGGACGCCGAATTCCGTTTATTAAGTATGGTGCCCCAATTTGGGCATTAGCGTTTATTATGACATGGTTTCCGTGGAGCTTTGATAATCAAATAATTATTTTTATCCATTTCATTGTAAGTATCTGCTCATTTGATACTATGCTGACATTGGTCATTTTATGCTGGATGGCATTAGTGCCAGAGATGACTTCAGACATCGATGAACGAAATAAAATTAATTTCTTAACTACAGTGATAGGTTTGATTGGTTTATTACCTTTTTTTATTATAGTACCAGCTGTAAAAGAAGCGGGCTTACAACCATTTCAATTTGTTAATATTATAGTTGGAATAATATCAGTTATTTGTTATTTAATTGTCGCAAAAACAAATAAAGAAAAACCAGAATTTCAGAAAGATGAAGTTTTTCCTCTAGTGAAGTCAATAAAAGAGACAGTTAAATTAAAATCATTTTTATTTTTCATTGGTTATAATTTTTGTGGTGTAATAAAAGGAGCCATGGCGTTAAGTTACATTTTTGTATATGCCCTTATCTTTGGTGGTTATAATATGACGACGATAGTGTTGTTTTTATTAACTTATATACCTGTCTCCTACATTGGAAGTATAACATGTATACACTTAAGACCCAAATGGGGAATGCGGAAAATCATCTTAAGATTTGGATTATTACAAGTTATCGGAAGTTTTACTGTATTTTTTATAATAATAAATCCACAAACAGAATCTCTAATTTGGTTAGGGTTTATTTGGATGACTTTTTTTGGAGGATATGGAATATTTACAGTTCCAATGATGGCTTTGAGTATGGATGAAGATGAGGTAAATCAGGGTACTCGGAGAGAAGGGATGTTTTTAGGAATAAATGCCCTTTTTACAAAACCAGCAGATAGCTTAGGACCAATTATTGCAACAATAATGCTTGAAACATTTGGATATTTGAAAAGCTTCTTATTAATGCCAGATTCACCTTTTCAATTCACCAAAACATTATTTGGTATTAAAATATTATTTTTAATAATTCCAGCTATTATTTCACTTATTAGTTTCATATTCATGTATTTTTATCCGCTCCATAGCGAAAGGCTGAAAGAATTACAGACAAAATTAGAAGAACTTCACCAGAAAAAAAGGGAACAATTTGCATCTAATTTATCAACTTAAATAAATATTTTTCCAGGAATAATAAATGAATTTAACGACAGAGCCTTATTATGAACAAGTTAAGCGTTGGCCTAAAACTGGGCATCACATTCTTGCACATTATAATGATAAATCTATAGTTGTCTATCAAGCATATAGTCCATCTATTGGCAATTTTGCTGCAACTCATGGATACTTTGGTGGCGAATTCAGATTAGATCGAATGTCTTGGATTAAAACTAACTTTCTTTGGATGATGTATCGCAGTGGATGGGGCACAAAAATTAATCAAGAAATCATTCTTGCAATATGGATTAAACGTGAAGCATTTGATTACATATTAGAACAAGCCATTCATTCGACTTTTATTCCGGAAATTTATAAAAGTAGAGAAAAATGGAAAGAGTTGGTTAAGAAATCAAATGTGCGATTACAGTGGGACCCAGATCACGACCCTTCAGGGAAAAAATGTCAACGACGTGCAATTCAATTAGGCTTACGTCTTGAAGTGTTAAAAAAATATTCAAAAGAATGGATTGTTGAAATCAAAGAAATATCTAGTTTCGTAGCTGAACAAAGACAAAACGCTAAAATTGAAGACTATTCTAAATTAAAAATCCCACAAGAGATGGTTTACCCTGTTACTAATCCGACATTAGCTAAAAATCTTGGACTATCTAAGATTTAATCATTATTCGATTTTAATTCCACAAAAAATGCAAAAATTTGCGTCCCTAGGGATGGTTTTTTTACAATTAGGGCAATTAATCGATGCAATTTCATCAAGATGCTCAGGTTGTTTTGAATATTTTTGGAATTCCCAGAGGTCTAATTCTTTATTACAATTCTTACAAATTGCTTTTACTTTCAACCATTCAAAGAATTCAGTTTTATGATAATATGCATTACAAAACGGACAATAAACAATTTGTTCTGCACTTATCGCTCGGTTGCATATTAAACATTTCGGAATGTTATTTAAACAAGATTTACATATTTTAGCGTTTTCTGGATTTGCATTTCCACAAGATGAACATATCAGCGGCTTGGATGGAAGTGTGAACTCTTTGCCAAGATGAACCCTTTCATATATTTTTTCATTATGTGAACTTAATAAATCGATTGACGGTTTAGGAATGGTAGAGGTGTGAGTAGGATGGGAAAGTCTATCTGTAGGTATACTCGGAGGTTTAGGAACAGGTTCTGATCTCCAATCTCTATAGCTTGTATCTATTCCACTATCTATTCTATAATTTCTTGACCTTCTTGATGGAGGATTTCTTTCTATGATGTATTGTATATGTTTCAATATATTTGGTTTGTAATATCCAATTATATTTATTATCAACCCTATTATTGCTACTACGATATTAGTTCCTACACCACCTACTCGATTAGAGGACCTTCTTTGAAATGTTTCAACAAACATAATTAAAAATCCAACAATTGCTTGTAAATTCATTTCAAAATTAAGATCAAATTCTATATCCATTGAAAGAATTATGTATGTAACCGTAAGAATAGTCAGTTTAATTTCTGAAATAATATAGTCTAATTTAATAAACAAACTAGGGATTATAATAATTTGTGCAATTATACCTATTACTACTCCAGTATATATCATTTTTTTACTATCTAGTTTACTCCCAAAATACACTAAAACCAATTCGATAAGAAGACAGCTAATATTAAATATACCAATATATCTATATTCAGGAGTTCTTCCAATAACTGTGATGACTGCAGTTATTGCAACATTTATTATTGTAGTAATGATGAAAATAAATCCAATTAAATATCCAATTCCAGAACTTCCTTCATTATTTATTGTCAAGTATTTTAACCCCACAAAAAATACAAAAATTAGAATCAGGAGATATTAGTTTTTTACATTCAGGACATTTAATTGAATATATTTCGTCTAATTGCTCATGTTGGTCTAAATATTTTTGGAATTCCCAGATATCTAATTCTTTCTTACAAATCTTACAATGTGCTTTTACTTTTAACCATTCTAAGAATTCTGATTTATGAAATGGTGCATTACATAATGGACAAAAAACCACGTCTTTACTAATAATTAATCTTCTACAAATAAAACATCTCGGAAATCTAGCAAGACAATGTGAACATTCTTCTGAATTACTTAAGTTCTCATAACCACAATTAGGACATGAAAAAGTTTTAAGATCTGTTGAATAAGTTTCGTAAATTCTGGAAACATCGGATAAGTAACTAAAAATAAATTCCGCAAATACTTCTTCATCTTTGTTTATATTATAATTAAAAATTACTATAAAGGAAGATATTGTAATAACAAAAAAGCCCAAAAAAATAAGAATAAAAATAATTTGAGTAGAGCGTAAAATATATAGAAAAAAAACTATAATTGGTATTAAAACAGAAGAATAAGTATACATTATATTTTTGTTATAATTAATGATAATATTTGTATCCCCATCTCCCTCCAGTGTGATTTTACCTTTTTGGGTATAAGCTCGCCCTCTGTTATAACGAAATTCGGTATATTTCTCTTTAAATTCGATACTTGATTTAGTAGTTTTTGTTACAAAAATTGCATTTGTTATGTTAAAAAAGTCTAGTATTTCATTTTTACAGTTCTCCTTTGATAATTTCATTATTTCAGATTGCAAATTAACTTCCCTATTATTAGATATCCAATTTTAAGATATTGTTAAGAATTTCCCTAACTATATTTTTAATTATTCATTTAAAAGAATTAGTGATTAGGAAAGATCGGATAATAAATTAGAGAAAAAAGTATAATAGAAAAAATTAAAATAATTTTATTTTTTAATTTTTCGATATAATTCTCTTTGACATAAAAACCGAAGTATATCTGTTGTGCCTGCTGAAATTTGACCAATTTTTGCATCTCTAAAAAACCGTTCTACTGGAAAGTCTTTAGTGTATCCGATCCCACCGCAGATTTGTACTGCATCTAAACAAATTTCCATCTGATAATCCGCACACATGAATTTAGCAGCAGCTACTTCTTTGGTCGCCTTTAATCCAGCATCTAGCATTCTTGCAGCTCTTAACATCATCAATCGTCCAGCTTCTAATTTCGCATACATATTAGAGATTCTGAAATTTATTCCTTCAAATTCTCTTAGAAATTTATCAAATTGTCTCCGTTTATTTGCATACTTAAACGCAACTTCAAATGCAGACCTTGCAATACCAAGATATTGAGAACAAGTGAAGCATCGTTCTCCATCTAATCCTGACATCATAATACGAATCCCTTTATTCTCCATATCGGGTCCTCCAATAAGGTTTTCCGCTGGAACTTCGCAATTATTAAATGCTAAATGCGAGTTGATCGAACCTTTTCTTCCACATAGTTCATAGTCTTTTACCCTTTCAAATCCTGGAGTATCAGTAGGAAAGATAAATGCACTGATCCCTTGATGTTTTCTTGGTGCATCAGGATTAGTTAATGCATATAATAACAAATAATCCGCTTTACTTCCATTTGTAATAAATCTTTTTTCTCCATTTATGATATAATTATCACCCTTTTTAATGGCTGTAGTTCTCATCCCACCAACTGCATCTGACCCAGCAGTAGGCTCAGTTATAGCAATTGCCCCTAATTTCTCTCCTTTTATACCTACTGGAATAAGATATTTCTTTTTCTGCTCTTCAGTGCCGAAATGGATGATCGGGGCACAAAATAAATTTGCACTTGCACCATAAGTAACAACGACAGCTGAATTAATAGCAGCTAATTCTTCTCCAGATATTACTCGGTATACAAATCCTTTGCCTCCCCCTCCTATAGAAGTAGGAAAGGCGAGAGATAATAACCCATCTTTAGCCATTTTTTTATAGATATCAACACACATTTCAAAAGCAGTATTAAGATCGACATTACCAATCCGTTCAATTTCCGCATCTACTGGGAGAATGTTTTCTTTTGCCCATTCTCTTATTTTAAGTCTGAAATCGTTTTCTTCATCAGTAAATAGAAATAAACTTCCCGAATTATTAGTAGATTCACCAAATTCTATATTAAGATCTTCATAATTGACTTTACCTTCCAAATTAACTCACCATTTGTTATAATTACAATCTATTTTGTGATTCAATTTTCATTTTTTTTAAGGTTTGGGTATTCTTATGTTTCTTCTAATTTATTTGTAATCAGACCAGAAATAAATAATAAAATTCCTAATATTGGTCCTAAGAAGTAGAACGCACCTTTAGCTCCTAAAAAGTAAGTAAATAATGCCATAAACATGTTTCCTGT
>JABXJV010000216.1 GCA_013375355.1 Candidatus Helarchaeota archaeon | reverse complement strand
GGTTCACAGCTTTTTCACTTTTTTTTGATATAAGCGACTTTTGATTCCGCTTTACCCTCTAAAACTAATTCATCATTTTGATTATAAACTAAAGTTTCTACAGTACAAACTTTTCTTTTATCTATAGAGATGATTTTTAATTTTGCTGTAAGCGTATCTCCAGCATGAATCGGTTTTGTAAAAGAAAAAGTTTGATTTAACCAAATGTTTCCTGGTCCAAAAAGTTTAGTCAATGCTGCAGAGACCAAACCCAAAGAGAGTAAACCGTGTGCTATTCTTCCTCTATATATGGTTCTTTTTGCAAATTCCTCGTCAAGATGAATTGGATTATCATCACCAGAGATTTCTACCATTTTTTTTATGTCATCTTCAGAAATTGTTTTTGAAAATTCCACTGTTTTTCCAATTTCCATATTCATAATTTCAACCTTATAAATTAATATAAATAAATCTCTATTTTTTGAATAAATATAAATCTTAATGTTGGAGATATTTTTTGTTGGACCTTGGAAGTCAAATTTCAAATATCAATCAATCAAATTCTAAATTAATTCGTCTATTTGACTTTAAAGAAAATACTTCCGTATTAGATGGAGAATTAGTGGTTTTATTAATTTCTCTTGGTAAAAAAGAAGATTTTTATCCCATTCATTTAGAAAATAAAGAATTTTTCAAAATTTATTTTACGGATAGAGAAATTAACGAATATTTAAATAAAAAAAAGAAATATTTTTGGTTATATGGTAGATTATTGGCAAAGACCTCAATTATAAAATTGTTAAAATATTCAAATTTAAATTATATTCCATATAATGCAATCGAAATTTTAAATAATTCTCCAAATAGACCAATTTTGAATATTTCTGAATTATTAAATAGCAAGAGAATAAATTTTTCAATCTCACATTCTCTTGATAAAATTGTAGCTTCTGCTAGTTTCAATCAAATTGGAGTTGACATTGAAAGAATCAGGAGTTTTTCCACTCGTTTATTAAAGAAATTTTTGAATCCAAAGGATATTTTAAAAATTTTGCACTTTCTTTCTAATAATACAACCTTGAAACCTTCTGAAAATGAAATTAACACTACTCTTTGGTGTATAAAAGAAGCAGTTTCTAAAGCTTCAGGTCTTGGATTAAAATTAGATTTTCGTAAAATGCGTATTATTGTAAGAAATAATGAAACCTTTGTAAAAATTCTAAATCAGAATAAAAAAGAAATCTATTTTATAAAAATTTTAGAGGAAGACAATTATATTATAGCAATTGCTAAAAAAATTAATAAGAATTAGAATTATTGTGATTCAATTTGTCTAAAAGGGATCGGTATCATTCAGAACTTTCAAAAAAATTAAGAAGGAAGAGGAGTAAACTAGGTCATTTATTTTCTCGTTTTGTAAATATTATCTCTAGTTTCATTCCTGGAGGAGGCCTTCGTGCAAGATTGAACAAAGCTCGAGGAGTAAGAATCGGTAAAAATGTTTGGTTAGGAAAAAATGTTTACATAGAAGATCAATACCCTTCTCAAGTAATTATTCAGGATGGAGCACAAATTGCAGCATTTACAATAATAGTGGCACATGGAAAAGAAATAATGAGAATGAAAGCAGGTCAATATCCAACACAGGCTCCTATGTTCGCAAGACCCACAATAATAAAGAGAAAAGCATGGATTGGGATTAGATCAACAATTTTGGGAGGAGTAATTATAGGAGAGGGGGCTGTTGTAGCTAGTGGCAGTGTAGTTTCTAAAAATGTCCCTGATTTTACGATGGTTGCAGGAAATCCCGCGAGAATTGTCGCCAAATTACCAAAGCCTCCAAATTACAAACCCCGTCCACCATATGTTAAGGAACCTAAGATTTTGAAACGGCGAGCAAAACCCAAATCAGACTAATTATTGTTTAAAATAATGCTATTTCCAGCTTTTAGCTAGTCTTTTAATTTTTTCTGAAATTTTGAATTATTTATATCCATATTAAATAGTAATTTTTTATTTTTTATAACAAAATTGGGACCAATGCCTTTGACTTTACATAGTTCACCCTCAATTCCCTTTAATTTTCCAGTTTTTGTATATAATATTTTAGTATTTTTTATCGCTTTATGAACTCCATTTGGAGTCGAAAAGGCATCCAATAATTGTTGTGCACGTTTTGGTCCTATATTATAAAGCCCCTCCAAATAAAATGTTTGACGTTCCTCATGCGACATCGTCTTGGGGGCCCTTCTAGCGATTATAAATGGCTCTTCTTCCTCTTTTTGTTCCCTTATAACCATTCTTTTCAGAGCCAATACAGTATCTTTATAATTAAGAGTGGGAATGATTGGAATTCGATTCCTTTGTGCAATACTTGTAATAACACCATAAATGGATGCAGGATCCATTTGAGATTTAAATGCAGCTTTTAAATTTTCAATTAGTAAAATTGGTAATTCATATGTTTCTGAAAGCCGCATTAATTGCTCAAACAAATTTCGTCTATCTTGTGTTATTGAGGAAACAAAGTCACGACCGGATTTTCTTTCGATAGCCAACGAATCAGAAATAATATAATCCCCTACATCTAAATTTTGCATCTTTACTTCAATATCTTCTTGTTTAAGCAAATCAATTATTTTTTTTGGCTCTCTCTTATCGACAATAATTTGAAATTTTTTTTCCATAGATCTAACTTCCATTTTCATTGTCTATTTGAATTCATTAGAAGAAGTTTTATCATTTCAATATATTAAATGAAACAGACCGTAATATAAATGATAAGATTTGAGAAATAAAAATAGAATAGTTTATCTTGAGAATTGAGCAATATAACCTCCAATATATCCCTTTACTTTATCTTTGCCTTCATAAATTCCAAAATGTCCTTCACAAAGAATATCGGCATTTAATTCTTGCATTCTCTTTAAGGACTTAACAAATTGTTTTCTATCTGAGCCGAATGCAGGAAAAAGAGGACCATGAACATCTTGAGCAAAAATGACTCGTTTTCCACTAATATCAATATAGGGTGCAATACCTCCAGGTGTGTGCCCAGGAATATGAAGAATATGGAGGTCATATTCACCAATATGCAAAATCTCTTCCCCCTCTCTTATTGTGAATTTATGATCGATTTCCACAGGTTCATAATTAACTCCATAAAAACTTGCTCCTGTTTTTGAACCACCTAGTTCAATTGGTTCAGCATCAAGTTCATGTGCATAGACTTTTAAATCAAACTCTTTCTTAAAACGGGCGGAATTCCCTATATGGTCTATATGGTTATGGGTTATAATGTGATCCGTTAAATTATTCGGATCGAATCCAAGACTTTTAATATTATCAACAATTCTATTAAAATTTGTCACACCAGAATCTATTAAAACAAGATTATCTTTCTTCATATCAATTAGATAAACCATGCAATCGCCAGCACTAGAAATGCTGCCACCCCCAATACAATAGATATCCTCATAGACACGAAAAGGACCTGCCAATTAAATTCTACCTCTTTTTCTTTTACATTTAAAACAACAATAAATCTAATAAATTTTAAATATTCGTTATAAAAAAATCAATTCTAAATAAAATGGTTTTAATATAATAAAAATATGGAAAATCGACAAACATGAATTCAGTGGATAATATAATATGTAGAGAATATACCCGTAAAGATTATGAACAAGTTGAAGCGGTTAATTCTGCCACTTTACGGGTTTCATTTTCATATTTATACAGTATTTACCATAAAAAACATCCAGATTTATTTTTAGTTGTCGAGGATGGCCTTGAAAATAAAATTATTGCTTTTATTTTAGTCGATATAAATGGAGGAGATGTAAAGAAAGATTCTGCATTAGTTTACGCAATTGGAGTTTTAGAAAATTATCGTAGACAAGGAATTGGTAAATTGCTTGTAAATCAATTGATTAAAAATCTTAAAAAACATCCTAATATAAAGGAACTTTATCTTCACGTTCAAGAATCAAATACAGTTGCGTTTAAATTTTATGAAAAATTAGGTTTTCAATTTTCAAAAACTATTAAACAATTTTACTCGTGGGGGGAAAATGCTCATCAATTGAGTTTGGAATTATAATAAGTCTAGTTTAAATAGTTTTTATTTTGAAACAGAACAATTTACATATCTATTTATTAATCTAATTTATATCAAAAAAAAGAGAAAATAACTTGAAAATTTAGTTCTAAATTAAAAAAGAGCTAGGAGGGTTTCGGCCATTCATTTCCGCAATTCCAGCATCTCAATTTCTTGGCGTAAATTGCTAATCCAGGTCCCATAGTATATAATGGTCTTTTCTTATCCTCCAACTCTTCGTAATAGTCGCTATCACATTGTGGACAGTGATAAATACCCTTTATAGCCTTGATTTGAGAAGTTGCACCGCCACGAGGTAGAGATTGTTTTATTATTTGTTTTTTCCTTACTGTAGGTTTAAGATCAATCGAAGATGTTGTAGATGACGTTGTAGGAACTGGAGCTGAAGGAGTACTTGATGCGGGTTTGGGAACTGGTGCTGAAGGAGTACTTGATGCGGGTTTGGGAACTGGTGCTGAAGGAGTACTTGATTTAGGTTTTGGAATAGGGGCAGAAGGCGTTGAGGGTGTCGGAATGGGAGCAACCAGTCTTTCTGGAGGTTTAATTTCGGCACTTGGTTGGGATATTCCAACTTTTTCTTCAACTTTTGCCAATCTCTTTTTAATCTCATTCAAAGCTTTTTCAATTTTGCCAATTTTATCTTCTAAACTCAATTAAAAACGCCTCTTTGACTTATTCTATTTAAATCGTGAAGTTATAAATTCAAAATGATAATAAACCGATTTTATTAAATTTATCAATATTAATGATTCATTAAATATATAGTTATCTAATAGGGGAACGTATTATAAAATAAAATGGTTTGAAAAAAAGAGATAATTTACTTTTTAGCATAATCTAAATTAATATTATTTAGAATCTCTGATTTATCCATTCCTTTTAAGAATGGAACCATCTGTTTTAGTGCTATCATTGCATATTCCTGAATTTGCAAATCTTCATCATTTAAAAACTTAGTTAATTCTTTTATGGTCTTTGAATCGCCCAATTGAGCTAATAGAATGATAGCCTTCCTTTTTATAACGATATTATCTGAACTTAATAATTTAAGAATTCGATCAACAATTGAAATATCTTTGAATTTTCCCAATGCTTTGAATATTTCTGATATAATCAAATCATATTTACGTTTTAAATTTCCATATGAGATTTCTAAAGCTGCTTTTTGCTCTATAATTAAGTCTAAGAATTTTTTTTGAACCTTGAGATCAAGAGTATCTAATAATTCTAATAAAGGTTCGGTAGCTTCATTTTCAGTGCATATCGCCCCAAGGGCTTGAATTATTGCGATTAGAACTTTCGCGTTGTTAATATGCTTGGTAATAATAGTTTGAAATTGAACAGAGACATTTTTTCCCGAAAGTTCATCAAATTGGTCTAATAACGGAAGCATTAAGTTAATGAATTGTTCATTAGATTTCTTTGCATTTTCTATTTGTTCTAAAAATTTCGCTTCACCTAATTCGGTCAAAGCTTCCGCAAATTGATCCCCTAATTCATTACCCATTGATTTTAATTTATTAGTATATGCTTGTATTGGGACTCCTTCTGCCAATTTTACCAATATTTCAAAAATTGACTTTGAAAGTTCATAAAAATTACTTTCTTTTTCATAAAAATCCTTTATATCTTCAATTGTTTGATCGCCTTCAGAAAATTTATCTAAGCTTTCGATATCCTTTAAAAAGGCTTCCAAAGCACTTTTTTCACGTCCTGTAGAAATTTTTAGTTTTTCTAACTCTTTTTTGGGGTTTACTTCTCGTATAGCGCTATTAAAGCTATTTCTCAATTCTCTGATATAATTAGAGACTGAATTCATTTTAGTTTCAATACTTTTTATTTTATCTATTTCTAAGTCCTTTTCTTCCTTGGTTTTTTGGGCTCTAAGATATTTTCTAAGCGGATCTAATATTTTTCTTGAAAATTCTACTTTTTTAAATTCATCCCTTAGTTTATCTCTTAAATTAGAGAGCTTCTTTGTAATTCTCAATTCAACTAAAACGTTTACATAACTCTCCCTAGTATCCTTCGTCCTTGTTTCTATTGTATCAATTAACGAATAAATCGCCTCCTTATCCTTAAGGATCCTTAAAGCATTAGCTGCTTTTATCGCATCTGCGGCATTTTTGCTGTTGATCTCGTCCATCCATATATAATTATCCAAACGTGTTGCCCAATTTAGCTTCGACATATTATTCACATCAATTGAAAATATACAAATTAGAAAGTAATAAATTTGTGTTATAAAAACTTATTATCAATAAGTTTATTTTATTTATTTTAAGTGTTTTGAATAAAGATTTGTTAATTTTATAGTCTAATGAGGTAATTTGATGGGTTATATTATTGCACACGATATGGGAACTTCTGGAACTGCGTCAAGTCTAATTAATTTAGAAGGAAAAGACGGTAATATTGAAATTATTGATTCTGTTATTCGAGAATATGACGTAATTTATCCACAAGTTAATTGGGCTGAGCAAGATCCTTTTGTTTGGTGGAAAACTGTTTCCGAAAATACTGTTGACTTAGTAAAACGGACAAATTTAAATCCCGATGATGTAGATGCCATAATACCTGCTACCCAGATGGATGGAACAATCCCTATAGATAAAACAGGCAAACCTTTAATGAACTGCATGATCTGGATGGATTCTAGAGCAGTAGAACAGGCAAAAAGACTAATGGATTTAACTACTACAGGTGCAATGCTAAAAAATATAAGAAAAATTTATACATTTTTAAAGATCACAGGAGCAGGTCCAGGCCCAAAAGATATTCTTTCAAAAATTTTATGGATAAAAGATGAAAGACCTAAGATGTATGCTGATACTTATAAATTTCTGGATTGTAAAGATTGGTTACTTTATAAATCTACAGGAAAGTATATTACGTCAAGAGATTGTGCATCAGTTTCTTGGATTTTAGATATAAATGAAGGTAAAATGAATTGGTCTCAAAAAATTTGTGATCTTGCCAAGATTGATATGGAAAAATTGCCAGAAGTTGGAGATTCTACTGATATAGTCGGGGAATTGAATGATGAAGCTGCAAATGAAATGAATCTAAAACCAGGAATTCCAGTGATTAATGGTTGTGGTGATATGTCTGCCGCATTAGTTGGTTCTGGAGCTGTTCGAGAAAATGAAGTTCATCTATACGTAGGATCCAGTGCTTGGTTAATCGCTCCAGTGTCAAAACGTCTCCGGAAGATTGCAGTCATGACTGGAACTGTACTGGGACCTGATCCTGATAAGAAATATATGTTGGTTGCACATCAAGAAAGTGCAGGAGCTTGTCTAAAATGGATTCGAGATCAAATCGGAAAAGATGAGTCATATGAAGATTTAGATAGATTTGCAGAAACTTCTTTACCAGGGAGCCATAATTTAATTTTTACCCCTTGGATGTTCGGGGAACGATGCCCCGTCCAAGATCCTACATTAAGAGGAGGAATTTTCAATTTAAGCCTTGATCATACAAGAGCTGATTTTGTAAGATCTATTTTAGAAGGTGTAGCTCATCATGTAAAATGGATGCTAAAAGGTGTTGAAGAATTACTCGCCAGAAATAAAGGAAAAGTAAGAGAAATCAATATAATCGGCGGGGGCGCATCCAGTAAAATCTGGTGCCAGATTTTCGCGGATATTACAGAAAAAATTATCAATTCAATGGAAAATCCATTCCAAGCAGGTTCTATAGGAGCTGCATTAATCGCTGGAGTAGGTTTAGGTAAATATAATAATTTTGATGCTTTGAAAGAAAAAGTAAAAATTAAAGCTAGTTATAAACCACAAACCCAAAATAAAAAAACGTATGATAAATTATTCAAAGCTTACCTCAAAATATATAAAAGTGTGACCGGAATTTACAAGGAATTAAATCGATAATTAACGTGGTGAAGTAATGACGAGTTTTGGAGCAATGCTAGGTTTTGGTAGACTTGCGCTTGGAATCGCAGTTCTTTTCTTATGTTTGAATTGGGCACGTCACAAAGAATATAGACATATTTGGGTTGGATTATGTGTCGGATCTATTCAAGGGACGCTTGATATGTTTCTAATGATTATACTTTGGTATCACCCCTATGATATTTTTGTTCATCTGTTTGATATTTTTATTTATAGCACCTGGCTTTTACTTTTTAAAATTGAAAAATTGGATTATAATGGATTGCTGTTTTATCTAATGCTGACAACTCTCATGGGGGCGTTCTTAGAACTCTTAGCTATAAATTTAACGAGCTTTCTGGGTATTAATCTTGTTTATCCTCCAGGCTGGAATGGTTACCTTTCATTAATGTATTTTGGCGCAATGTCTGCCCTTGGACTTGGACTGTATTTATTCATTTATGATCGAGAGCTCATAAGAAAATTAATGCAAAATGAATTATGGAATGACTAATTGAAATTAGAAATAAGCCTACATAGTAGTTACTGGTCGAGATTGTAGAATCTTAATTTCATTATTTTCAATCGCGAATTCAATATCTTGGTAATATTTAAATTTTTTTTCAATTTCCAATCCAATTTTTGCTATTTCAATGATTTTTTCCTCAGTTATGCAACAACAATCTCTTTTATTATGGGGTGTTTCAATTATTCTTGTACCACAAGCGTTTACATTCCTAATACTCATCAATTCTTTTTTACCGATTCTAATATTTAGAATTTTTAATGTATCTTTATCTATTAAGATTTCATCTGCATCTACTTTACCATCAGCGATAGTTTCCCCAAATCCCCAAGTTATATTGATTAGAATTTTACTTGGGTCTTTATTAACCACATCTGCAGTAAACATAACACCAGCTATATCTGAATTAACCATTTTCTGGACTATAACAGCCATTTGTACTTTATCGACAAGTATATTATTTGTCAAGCAATACATTAAAGCTCTTGGTGAATATAATGATGCCCAACAATCTTTAATGGATTTATAAAGGTGGTCTAAATTATCTATACATAGAAATGTTTCCGCTTGCCCTGCAAATGATGCCGTTTCTAAATCTTCAACGGTTGCTGAGGATCTAACCGCAACATATTCAATCTTTGTATGTTTTGATAATTCTTCCCATGCCTTCTCAACTTCAATTAAAAATTTTTCTGGAAATTTAGAATGCATTATGGAATCTTGAAGCTGTTTAGAAACCTCAAGGATATTTTCAAAATTAATCGGATTTTGGAGAATAGATTGAATTCTTTGATAATAATCTGATTTTTCTAAAAAAAGTTTAAAACAAGTAGTTGGTAATACAAAACCTGAGGGAACTGGCATTTTTAAATCGAGTAGTTTGGCCAAATGCGCTCCTTTTCCCCCTAGAATATCAAAATTTTTTTCTTTTATAGATTCATATAATTTTTGAATTTTTACTATTCCCACAATAACAATTCTCCACGGTTACTGTTTTCAACAGTTCTTATTTTAACCTTTTTACCATTAAGGTCATCTAAATTACCTTTAATTGCACAAGACATAATTGCGGGAATCTCATATTCTCTGGCAACAATAGCGATATGAGAACCTGAAGAACCGGTTTGACAAACTACTCCAGAAATACGGCTTAAAATTGGACCTAGCGTAGTTGCACCTGCTTGTTCAACCCAGCATATTTTTCCCTCTGCTGCTTCATCTCCCGTTCCTTTAATTAGCTTGATTACATCTTGGACCGTATGGATTGCTATGAATACCCCCTCAAATTCTTTTTTGCTAGAGACACTTAAACCGTTTCCAATTAGCTTAAAACCCAAAAAAATTACTCCTATTAATTACTTGCTTTTAATTAATTGTTTGAAGAATAAATTAAATAGATATATAATTATTTTTTGATTTTTAAAATAGGGGTGAATAAATTCCTCTAGATAATTAAAATTCTTATCTAATTTAATTGTACATACAGTTTAATTAAGAGCTTAAGTGAATTAAAAAAATCCCTATTGTTGAGACAATATAATTAATACAATAATGCTTAGAACTTCGTTAGTTAATAGATTAAGAATATTATTCTTATAAAATAAGATATATACCACTGCAACGATCCCTAAGACTGCTATTGAAGCCATAAATACAATAAAAAGCGCTCGATAATCATCCATTTTACGGTCTCCTTTCAGAGATAGTAAACCTTTTGGAATGAATTCTATATAATAATTTCTATTGTTTATTTTTATAAATTGAATTTTAATAACTAAATTCTTAAAGGTTAAAAATACAGTTTAGAAAAAGAATGAATAAATTATCAGAATTTGGTAAAGATAGAGGAAAATTAAAATGATAGATAAAGTCTTAAAATATCTTAAAGAAAAAGGGATTGAAATTGATGGTAAACTTCTGGAATATGTAAAAAAGGGAGTAGATATTTCCGATGATGATGAATATAAACATGATTTTGGGGAATTTCCAGAGAATCATAATGAAAGTTGGTATTTTAATTTCATTGATCGTAAAAATAATGTTTTTTTATTTACTCGATGGTCTATGGAAATGTTTGATAAGAAGTCTACAATAATGGCAGTGTTAATAGTTGACGGAAAACCTAATGCATATTTAAGTCAACCCACTATTGAAACTATGCCCGATAATTGGGGATTTGATAAAAAATTAAAATATCTTTGTATAAAACCTATGGAACAATGGAAAGTTGAATATGAAGACAGAAAATTTAAATTAGATGTAATATTTGATGCTAGGTTTCCAGTTTTTAACTATCTTTCACATGAAGATCCATTGGAGAGTCTTGAAAAATATGGTGTTGAAATGCTAGATGTGGCAGCTCAGCAGCATTATGAACAAGGGATGAAAGTCAAGGGTACGCTAGTATTAAAGAAGACTGGGGAAACTAGAAATATTGATTGTCTAGGACATCGAGATCACAGCTGGGGTACTCGGGATTGGGTAACCATCGATCGTTGGAATTGGATTTCAGCGCAATTTGAAGATAGAACCATAAATATTGCCAGAGTAGAAGTTTTAGGGAAAATTTTACAGACAGGTTTTATTTCTACAAAGGACGGAAATACACATATTAAAAATGTAGAAGTAGAAACGAAAACGAAAGAAGATGGAAAAACACCAGTTTCATCAACATTTAAATTAACAGATGAGAAAGGAAACAAAACAACTGTTATTTCAAATACAATACAGTCAATACACCTTCCGCTCCCTTCACCAAGAGGTAAAACTGAAGTTTTTGAGCAAATAGTTACTTTTAAATGTGAAGGGAAGGAGGGTGAAGGAATTTCTGAGTATCTGATTTCTACCCGAGAATAATCGTTATTAATATCTTTTTCATTTTTTGAGAGAGATTTATGGTTTGGGAGAGCACTATAACAACAGAAAAAGCTAATGAATTAATATATATCATGTCAGAAAATGTCCGTAAAGGACTTTTCGGGAGAGATGCTGTAGAATCGCAATTATTTCCAGTTTCTACATATATTTGCATTGCTTGTCATCAACTCTATGACCAATCATTTCAGTATGAAATTATCAAGAAAATGGTAGATAGTGGTTGTGATCCTAGGGAGATAGGACCCAAATGTAAAACGTTATGTGCATTTTTGAATGGTTTAAGTTTTCAGTCATTGGCAATGCTTTATTTACATGGTCGTGCACAAAAGATTTTTGACTGGGGAGGGGCAGAACATGAGCCTGAACAAAAAAAAGAAGAAACTAAATTTATTTTAGATTTTTTTCAATATTTAAATCCCAATTATCGGAATGACGGTCTACTCTTGGCAGATCAAAGTGAAGACGAAAACATGCGTATTTTAGATAAAGATCTTATTGAAAAAATAAGAGAAGACATGTTTGGAGTAAATAAAGGACAGATTAAAAAATTTAAAAGAACTTTTGCTATATTAACAACCCATAACTATTTGGATAAATGTGATTGTCGTGCTGGGATATTCGAACATGGCCCCTATAAAATGGATTCTGGAGAATTATTGATATTTAAAGAATTCCAATTTTTATATACTGGAGAAGAGCTTTATCCAGGCAGGATGAAAGTATTAGGTTTGTCTGAGACTGAATCTAAATCTCCGATTTCAAACATTTCTATTGGTTATACCGTTAAAGATATTAAATCCGTTAAATTTACAGATTGGGGAACTGTATTCATCGATCCAACCGATTTTTCTGATAAAATAACATCAGTAGGATTTTGGACTCGAGAATTATTATTGCCAACAAAACAAAAATTTCCTGATAAGATGGGAAAAATTGAGCCTGTTTCATTTGATATATTTGAGCAAATAGGCAAATATGCTCAAGCAGCATTAAATGAATTATACATTAAAATTGCAGAATGGGATTATAATAAAAGATGTATGTCTGGTGTAAGTCTTTATACTAATTATTTGGCTTTATTTGCTATTTTTGCAGGAATAAAATATAATTGGGAAATTCCTAAAAAAACTCACGATTACATTCCCATTTTCCAGAAATATCCGCTCGGAGTGCATCCATTTATAGCAAGATTTACTAGAGGAAAGAAGAAAAGAAAAATTGACCCCACATATTACCATATTATTGATTAATAAATGATTTTTTTCTATTTTTTATAAGGCGAAAATAATTGAGTATAAATGAAAGAGTATTTAATAATAGAATTGCTATAATACTAATAATTGCATTAATAGCCAATACAATATTTCCAGCTATTGGACATCTATTAGTATTACATTTTGCGGTTATTGAATGGTTGATTATGAATATATGTTCACCAACTATGATTGCTACTACTATAGGTCTAATACTCTATCTTTATAAACCGAGAAAAGCTGTTGCATACTACTTAATTGCAGTTTCAATATTGCTTTTTACATTTGCAATAGGTGGATTTTTTGTTCCAATTCCTTTCTCAATTGCGATGATTCAAGCACATATTTCGCATGTTCTTATGATAATTACTGGTATTTATATATTTTACTTTGTTTATAAAGACGAGACAGAAAATGATACTAAATCTTTGATGTTAAAAGGAATCCTACCAGGTTTAATAATAGTTTTAATAATAAATTTTGTCGTATTTCCACTATTTTTTAGTGCAAATCCGAATATTTGGTCAAAATATTATAGATTTCCTTAAATAATTAATACAATGTGATTTTATGGTTTGGAAAAGTAATATAACAACAGAAGAAGCAAATAAATTAATTAAAATGATGTCAGAAAATGTAAGAAAAGGATTAATGTCAGGACGTGTTGATGTCGAGTCGCAACTATTTCCTGTTTCTACATACATATGCATTGCCTGTCATCAACTATATGATCAAGAATTTCAGTTTAGAATTTTGAAAGATATGGTGGAACATGGCTGTGATCCCCGAGAGATCGGCCCAAAATGTAAAACAATTATTGGTGCTTTAAATGGATTGGGATTTCAAGCTTTTGCTATGTTATATCTTCACGGTCGAGGGCAATGCCTTTATGATATGGGCGGACCAGATAAAGAACCTGAAGAAAAGAAAGAACAGACAAAATTCATATTAGACTTTTTTCGCAACTTAAACCCAAATTATAGAAACGATAGAAAACTCCTCGTAGATCAAAGTGAAGATAATAATATGCGCGTTTTTGATAATTCTTTAATCGAAAAATTGAGGGGGGATATGTTCGAACCAACTAAAGAACAGGTTAAGAAATATAAAAGAATTGTTGCAACATTAACAAATTGGAATTTCTTGGATAAGTGTGAATGTAGGGCAGGTATTTTTGAACATGGACCATATGAATTAGATACGGGGGAATTTTTATTATTTAAAGAATTTATGTTTTTTTACACGGGAGAAGAAATCTATGCAGGACGCAAAGCTCCGTTTGAACATTCCGAAACTGAAGCAACGTCTCCAATACCTAACTTATCAATTGGATATGTTCTAAAAGATATGAAAACTATTGAATTCAATGATTGGGGAACTATGTTCGCAGATCCTCCTGAATTATCTAATAAAATAACATCAATTGGCTTATGGCATCGTGAGTTATTACGCCCCATAGAGCAAAGATATCCAGATAAAATGGGAGAGATTTATAATGTTGACTTTGGTACTTTAGAACAAGTTGGTAAATATGCACAAGATGCAATGACTGAATTGTATATGAAAATAGCTGACTGGGATTATAATGAGCGCCTTTTGGATGGAGTTAGCCTCTACACAAACTTCATGGCTATCTATTCAGCGTTTGCGGGAATCGAATTAGATTACGATTGGACAGTACCTGAAAAGACTAAGAATTATATTCCAAGGTTTAAAGGTCTTCCTTTGGGAGTACATCCATGGTTTGGGCGGTTTTCAAGAAGAAAAAAGCAAAGAAAAGTCGATCCAACTTATTACTATATTATAGAATGAAAAAATGAATTCCTTTTTTATCTAATAATATTTGGTATCAAAAAGAGAAAAAAAAATTGAGTTTTAAGAAATTATAGTATAATAATGTTGCCCCAGTTTTTTCATAAATTTATCCTGTTGAAATGGAGTAAAGTATCCAAAAGATTGTAACTCAAATTTTAATTTTTTATTGAGAAATGCTACATATTCGTGATTGCACCTTTCAGACCGAATTAAAACTGAAAGTAAATCTGGATCTTCCTCAAATAAATTTTCATGGACGAATAAATAATGCGTTAGACTACAATCAGGACATTGAATAATTATAGGATAAGCTTTTGGACCAAGCCATTTTTTCTTGATATTTTTACTTATAAAATCAAATAGGAAACTTTCAGGTTGTTTTGTTTCGTGTGCTATGTTATAAAAAGTTTTTTTACCGTTGCACATATGTAAAATACGCATTTCTTCCATCGTAAATTTTGCTTTTTTGTCTAATTCTCGATTTAGGGATGGAAAATAAATTGGAAGCTCTTTGCCAAAAATTTGCTTGGGTAATTTTATCGCAACTTTCTCAACTTTTGGTAGCACTTCAACTTCTGCTTCTGGAACCTCCAGATCCTCTAATAATTTTTCAATTTGCCCTCCAAAATAATCTATATTTTTCTTAAATGAAAGAAGTTGTGCAATATTACCTTTATTTGCAAATAATACAACAACAGCTTTTTCCGAAATTTTAAAGATCATTAGATTCTTAGATGAAATTGGAATTGCATAATCGCCTATATTTAAATAATTACTATTAATTTTTATTGATTTACACACAATATCTTTAAAAGGTTCTATTTCTTCGTCCATAATTTTTGGGTTTCCAAAAACATCTGCTATTGACACATAAACTCGGAATCCGAAATCCATCATTGTACTAGAAATTTGCTTTTTAATACCGTACCAATCTGTTGCCAATAATAAATTCACCTAAATTTTTAAGTTATCCACCAATATATTACATTTACTATTTCTATTATAATTACTATTTCTTAAAATTATTTAAAATCTCCCAATTATAATGATATATCTGTTATAAAAATAATATAAAAAAAATATTTAAATTTACTCTCTTTTAATCTTCTTTATAATCTTCTGATACTTTTCCAGTAATTAACTTCGAAACTAATATTCCCATCGAAAGCTTACGAAGTGGTTTAACACTTACTTTTCCCTTTATCATCATTCCCATTACTTTGAATAATTGTTTTAATCTATGGAAAAATCCTCCCAAAGTTACCTCTGCTACCGCACCAATGTCTGCAAATGTACCTTTAATTACAAGATCAGCCTTTTCAAATTTCCAATCTTCATACTTTAATTTTGTACCGCCACATATAGTACATTGCTCTATTACTGTTTTTTTCATCGGTCTAAATAAATCCAATTCACTGACTTTTCCTGTCAAATCCATTTCTTCTTCTTCTACTTTTAAATCTGACCAAAGTCCTTTCCATTTGCAATTTTTACATTTTACCCTAGGCGTTGGATAACTTTTATAAGATAGCCAAGATCTAGTTACTGGATCTTCTATAAAATGAATAACACATGCTTCATGCTCATCTGGCAAAATAAATTCGACAATTTTTCCTTGTAATTTTTGTTTAACATATAATTTTTCTCGTTCATCTGGCGTAAGTGCTCTTACACAACCAATTAATAATTCTCCCAATACTTCTCCTGCTGTTTTCAATTTAAATTCTCCAAAATTTTATTTTTTTATATAATATTGAAATTTTAAAATAATATTAAATTCCACCTATTCCTTTAGAAATGATATGTTCTTCCCCATAAAATGGTTCTGATGGAGTTTCATGTGTGATATCTGTAAAGATGCCGCCAAATATCTCTTCATCCGTGAAATTCCATTCATAAGGCATAACTCTAGGTCCTTCAGGGTAAAACCAATCAAATTCTTCTTTTTTGAACTTCTTCTTATTTTTTAAATCAGGTGGTTCGCAACCAAGAGTCATCCTTGGAGTTGGTACTCCATTCTCCATCATATTGCGAATTATCCATTCCCAAACTTCAGGCACTTTTTCTTTATAAAATTGCATCATGTGAGGCTCGAATCCATTAAGGAATAATTTATGACTAGTGGTTAAACCTGTTAACCTCATTGTCCATTCAGGGCGTCCCATACCAAATAACACATTTAATATAGGAGGCCAGGGAACATAGCAAAAATAATGGTCAGGTCTACCGTAAATCTTTTTGGCATTGACGCCATCCCAGATTTGTGCTAGGGCATTCCAACTTGATGGTTCTACAAACATATTGATTGCCCCAGAAATCCACAACATACACATAGAATAAGCAGAGTCAGCCCATTGGGGACTTCGCTCGTTTCTAACATCACGTAATATGTCTAAAATACGAAATCCACCTTTTACAAAGTCCTTTGTCTTTTCAGGAATCTCTCGTAGTTTCATGCCAAGTTTCATATGTCTTCTTTCAAAGACTTCATCTTCGCCCAAAATGTACCAATAATCTACAGGAACACCATCTTCCATATGGCCATTGATTAAGAGCTCTGGTTCAAAAGTAGTATCATTAATACATATGAATGTAATGTCTGTAGAATTTCCATAAATCAATTTCGTAGTTCCCATTTGTAAATCACTTCTAACATACATAACCGGTGGAAAAAACCAAGTTGATAATACTTTTTCAGGATTCTGAATCTCACCACTTATAACTTTTTTTGCGCTCGCAACAGCGGTTTTGAACTTCTCACTTATAATTTCAGCAGCTTCAGAAAAAAATGAAACTTCAGAACTACTTGTTACTTGGGTGAAGTACTCATGCCCGAGTTCTACAAATAATTTATAGATATGTTCACCTAAGGGAATAAAAGCCTTTGATACGAAATCATCTGGGATATCACCGTAAGTGTAAGGGGACATATTATCTTGCCTCCATTTTAAATTCTATACTTATTTGATATTCTATATTTTTATTTAATAAAATTATTTATAGTGATATAAAATCTATAGAATTAATCTCTTAATTGAGAGATAATATAATGAATAATTTACTATTTGTATGTTTCAATATTTATAAATAAGTTAGGGCATAGGAGAATTTTTAAATATAAATTTCTTTAATCTGAAATACGAAACAATCATAATAAGTAGATGGATCTAAGAATTGGTTATTAAGAATTTATTAAATAATAGGGACACAAAATTCTTATCAAAGGATGCCATTAACAATTTAGAGAAAGGGGATGAAAAAATCTATATAAAAAGAAAATCAAAATGATTTCATATAAAATTTGAAAATTAAATTAATTAAAAAATTTTTATTTCTATAAACATAATTATTTTTAAAATATATACAATTAGAAATAGAGTGAAGGACAATGGAAAAAAAGGATTTGAAAGATGAAGATATAGAAGAAGACAGTAGCAGTTCAATTGTAACAGAATTAGCAGAAGCATCTCAACTTAAGAAGAAGCGTAAACTGAAAGCATATTATTGTCCCTTTTGTAATCACCCCTCCTCAAAGTTAACTGAAAATCAGCTAAATTTACTAGATATGGGCATGGTAGTTGAATGTAAAAAGTGTGGAGACTCCATTAAAAAGAATCATTTAGAAATATGAATATATTTTTAAAAAAAGAATAATTGATTTTAACTAAATAAAAAAATTGATTGAGTATGGAAAAAAATCTTATTAAAGGTGGGATTTATTCAAAGTTTCACGGAAAACTAGGTCCAAGAGCAATTGTATGGCACCCCTCTGATGTTTCTGAGGAGATTAGAAACACAGTTAGTCTAAAAACTATTAATATTTTATCAGGAGAAAAAGGGGAGACTCCTAAGTCCTTAGCTGTAATTCCCTTTCCTTCAAACAATATTAAAGGTTTGGTAAAAGCTATTGAAATTAAAGATGAAACAAGAAGAGGGGGGGTTGTGGATGCATCTATCACAATTTTATTTGATGAGGCTAATGATCTTATTTTTTATAAATACATGTCAAATTTTGAGACTGTGTTTAATGAAACTTCTAATAAGGTTATAGAATTAGAAGAATCAAATGCAGACAAGGATCGTATTTTGGCAGAAATGAAAGAGTTTTATTCAAAATTAAACACCATTTTAAATGAATTACGAGAAACTGAGATATCTACTAGGGAAGAAGACGCTTTTCCCGAAGTTATTCCAGAAAAAGTGGCAGTAGGGAAGTCTTTTAGGTTCAAAATTATTGTTTGTGGAGATCCTGGTGTTGGAAAGACCTCAACAGTATTAAGATTTACTGATAGAGCATTTAAACGCACTTATATTCCGACTATTGGTGTCAATATATCAGAAAAGAAAGTTAATTTAACTGAAGCTATCTCGATTATCTATATTCTTTGGGATATAGCGGGTCAAAGTAAATTTTCAAGAATGAGGAAACATTTTTATCAAGGAGCAGACGGAGTTTTGTTGGTATTTGATTTGACACGCCCGAATACATTAAATAGTATTCCAGATTGGTATAAAGATGTTAAATCTTACTTAAAACGAGACATGCGAGGATTTATAGTGGGAAATAAGAACGATTTAATTGGTAATCGCAAAATAAAAGGATCAGATGCTCTAAAAATTGCGGAGAAACTAAAACTTGAGTACATTGAGACTTCTGCATTAACGGGTGAAAATATTGATGATGCATTCTATAAATTAGGAGAATTATTAAAAAAAATATAACTAGAATTAAGCAAAAGATTAGAATTGACTGAAGAATTAATCACTGGTGTTATATATTCACAATTTGAGAAAAAACTAGGACCTACCGTTACTGCATGCTATCCATCTGAACTACCCAAAGAAATAAAAAATCTGATTAGTTTAAAAACAATTAACATTATGATTGGAGAAGATAAGCGTAGTTCAAAATCTTTAGCAGTCTTGCCATTTCCATCCATTAATTTAAAAGGTTTAGTTCGATTAATGGAAATTAAAGATAAATCTAGAAGAGGGGGAATTATCGAGAGTAACTTAACTTTACTTTATAATGAGGCAAATGATTCGATTTTTTATAAGTATTTAAGTAATTTTGAATCTATTTTTAATAAAGCTATAGATATTATCACTGATATCGAAGAAAAAAACGGAGATAAACATCAAATTCAAGAAGAATTAAAAAAATTTCATACCGAAATAATAAATTTATTAGAAGATTTAAAAAATCAAGAATTTTCAGCTGAAGAGAAAGATGCATTTCCTAGATCAGAAGAGGAGGAACTTGAAAGATCCAGACTCCGATTTAAAATAATTATTTGCGGAGATCCTATGGTAGGTAAAACTTCAATAATTTTGAGATTTACGGATCACGCTTTTAAAAGAACATATATCAGTACAATCGGAGTTAATATTACAGAAAAGGTTATTAATTATAAAAATGCTAACATTGAGTTAATTATCTGGGATCTTGCAGGTCAGACTAAATTTCAAAAAATGAGAAAACATTTTTACAAAGGTGCAGATGCTCAATTATTGGTTTTCGATTTAACTTCTCAAAAAACCTTTGAGAATATAGGTAAATGGAATTCGGACATAAAAAGGTTTTTAAAAAATAAAAAAATCTTGGGATATATCCTTGGAAATAAATCAGATTTAGTTGATGAAAGGAAAGTAAGTAAAAAAGATGGGTTAAAACTTGGAAAGAAATTAGTATGTGATTACATCGAGACTTCGGCTTTAAATGGGGTAAATGTTGACGAAGTCTTTTACAAAATAGGCAAAATTCTTTATGAGCTTGAGGAAAATAAAGAGATTAAAGGATAACCAACTTATTCTTATTATGAAATTAGTGAATGTATATATTGTGGAAAAAGTACTCCGTCCCAAACAGTAAGCATTCCAAAAGGTCCCCAATTAACGAGGAGAAATGAAGCAATCAATGTAATCACAAACGTCCCTGCTATTATATTTCTTGTTTTTGCTCTAAATATTCCTGATATTATTCCGATGAGGGCGTAATATCCTGCTCCGCCTAGAAATACAGCAAGAATGAATGGAAGCACCAGTGACGTATCCCTAAATAACAGTCTTAACATATCCGAATCCCAAAATGTGAGGGAAGAGCCAAGATCGTGCCAAAAAAGTGGAATAAAAGTCAACATCATTGCGAAACCTCCGATTAAAGCAGTATAGAGATTTGTTTTAAATGCTGCATTCCAACGGTCCCCATAACGTTCCATTTTTGATTGCACCAATCCTCTGAATATTAGATCATCCATGAAAAAATTAAGACCTAAGATTAAAATAAATGTAATAAAGCCTATTAAATGAGCTGGAGGTATAAAGAGGGCATGTGTGAAATTATTAAATGTTAGATCTACAATATTCGTAATAGAGATGAAGGTTATTATCATAATTATACCGATTAATGCCGATTTTAAAAAACTCTCTCTGGAAATTCCAAAATCTTCGGTCGTTTGATTAAATTTCTTCCGTTCATAATATATAATTCCAATCATTGAGGGAACTAATATTATTTGTTTCATTAAGAAGAAGACAGTAAATATGTTAGTGACAAAAAATGGGACAATTGTGCGAATTGAAAATAGCCAAGCAAAGAAAAATGAACAAAATGAAGCAATTAGATAAATTCCAGCGTATAATAGAAGAGATTTTATGAAGGATCTTTCTTCAATATTTCTTGCGTTCACTGGATCTAAATTTTTCTTGTTTTTAAATTTTAATGAAAGAAAATATCCTAATGGAATCATCGCAATAGTCAATCCTATTAGCAGCCCATTTGATGAAATCGTCTTGAATATTGTATCAAATAATGAATCTGTATTAAAGTCAGAAAATTCATCACGGAATAAAATAATACCAGTAAGAATTTCTATTTCTGTTCTATCTTGATTAAATAAAAACGCGTCATAAAACCAATCTATCATCATTGTGCCTGTTAACACAGAATCCCTTTCTCCAAAGTGATCCCTACCATAAAGAAGTGAAAACTTTCTAGCTGTTCCTTGAGAAAAATTTCCTAATTGTGTTGGAAGAGTCCAAACATTCTTAGTAGTAATATTTGAAATGAGATCTTCGTACGTTATTGCATCAGGTACTGTATGCTTCATAACATGATATTGAATCCAGTTATTTGTCAATTCATCTGATTGGCCCGTAATTAGCATCCAATTTTTTGGTCTAGAAGCGTTAATTTTAGGAATAACAGATTGCTGCCATCTATCTAGTGGATTGTTGTAGTCGAATAACGGTATACCTAAATATGGCCACAAAATCGGCATTACAGTTGAATCATACCCAAACATAACACCAAAAATATCCTCAATAAAACCTCCAGAAAATATTGAAACTGATGCAGATATGTTCGCTATACCTTTAGAAGCAGGGCCATCGACTTCATCTAGTGCGGAAGCAATTGCAGTTGTAATGCCACCTTGACTATGTCCAGCCATACCTATACAGCTTGTATTTATACGTAATATATCACTTAATTTCACTAAATACTCAACTGCAGCCCACGCATTAAGTCTAGTTCTTCCCCCAACCAAATTATGAGCTCCCGTACTCCTTCCTGTTCCCTCCATATCAAATAATATTACAACCATCCCAGCTCTGGCAAAATCAGCAGCTATATAAATAAGTTCCTCTTTAGTTGCCCCCCATCCATGACATAAAACTATACCCGGACGAAGCCCTCCATTATCAATTAAAGGTTGTACAATAGCTGCTGAAAGAGTGACAGTAGGTTCGAGAAAATGTGTTAAAAAACCACAAATATGAATTTCGCTAATTATTACCCCGGGTTCATCATAAGGATTTTTTCTAGCCTTATCAAAAATTCCAGGGACTATAAAAAGGATAGATACTCCCACTAATGAAAGCATAAGAAAAATAAGGGTTCTTTTTTTCATTTTTCTTAGATCAATTTTCATGTGAAAATACCCTTATAAAGTTAAGATATTGTTAAATAAACACAAAAATTCTTATTAATTAATATTTTCAAATTTAATGTGTAACTGGTCGGAGGACTCAATATGGCAAAAACAGAATTTATTACAGAGAAGATTCCGGTGAAAGGCACCCCATGTTCCTTTCAAATTGCATCAGTTAGAAAGAAATGGGCTATGAGAGTAATAGATAATACCAACAATAAGGTTCTCAAAGTTGTTAAGCTAAAAAAAGTAACTTCTGCTGTAATAACAGACAATATACGTGATATAGTTGGGCGTAAATATTCATTAAAAGATAATCCTATTGATGAGATGGATTTAGGTGCAAAGATGGCAACTTTATTGAAACAAGTTGATGATTTTCAAAAAACAGGTGCTCTGCCTACCCCATCAACAGTGCAAGCAAAACCTAAACCTGCAATAAGAACGAAACAAACAGCCAGCAAACCAGATAGTTTTTGGTCAACTTATTCAACCGCCATTTCCCAACCTGTTGAATTAACAAATGAAAATGTTATCCAGCCAGAAATTTCAACCGAGACCCCGCCTACTGAACCAGTTATATCTTTTGGACAAAATCACCCTACCCATCCTGCACCAACACAACCTGCCCAAGCATCATCTGAATTGGATGAAGTTTTTTCAGTCCTTGGAGTCAATTGTCCTAATTGTAGTGCAGAAGTTGATTATGATGCTGAAGTATGTCCAAATTGCGGGACTCCAATAGAGTAAACTTTTAAATAAAATCCAAGATTAAAAATTAATTGATAATTTTGTAATTTTTTTATATTAATCTTCCAGCTTAAGCCATTTTTCAATATTATTTCTTGCACTGCTTTCTACTTTTCTAATCTTTTTAATTTCCAAAGAATGAGTTATTCTATAATATATTTTTTCTATAAATTCTAACTTGGATTCATCCTTTAGACCTTTGAGTTCATAATCTACAACATAGTATTTAGAACAAATTCCTTCCAATGTATCATATAAGCGGAAGATTTTAAATGTTTCATTTTCTCTTTCTAATTCCTTATGATCAAAAACAATTGCTATTGCATGAGGATTCACATCTTGAAACCCTAATTGTGTTAAAACATCGGTTCCTGAAAGGAAAAACCCTAAACCAGGATGTGAATGGTACCAACCTACGAAAAAATCACCTTTTTCAGCAATAATATCATTAATTTGTGCTGCAAGTATATAATGTTCTTTTTCAAATTCTACAAATATCGAGCTACCGTGAGTCATAGGAAATACATTATTAACAATTAAATCATTATTTTTTAACTTACCAATTAATAACCCATACACCTCTTTCCATTTACGACGCGAAAGCCTAAAATTTCCATATTCTGCCACATGACTTAAAGCATTTTGAAGTGCTGATTTTTCAATTATAACTTTTCCGAGATTTTCGTCAGAATTAATTTTAAACACCGTATTTTTATATCATTCATATAAATTAATTTCTAGTGCTAAAAAAATTAATATTTCTTTTAATTATTTCTTAATTAATTAAACTGATTCTTTATATTACTAAAATGACCAATTTATAGAAGTTAAAAAGATGAGAGATTTACTTAAAACCTTTGAAAATATAAACAAAGGCAAACAATATGTATGTGAACATACATTTCCAGAGTTGACTGCAGTTTGTCCAACTACTCAGTTACCCGATTTTTATACACTTAGATTACTTTATGAACCTAACGAGAAGATTATAGAGCTAAAATCTTTGAAATTATATCTGGTGAACTATAGAAACGAAGGAATTTATCATGAAGAATTAATAAATAAAATAATGGAAGACCTCAAAGCTGTAATAGAACCAAATTGGATATTTATTGAATTAGAAGTTGCTGTGCGAGGTGGGATTTCTACTTCTGTTAGAAGATATTGGGATAAAGATGAAGGCGATGATATAGAAAGAGCTATTGAGGGAATCTAAAAGCAGAAGGTTATTTGGATAAATGGAATTTAAAATAAAGAATAAAGATTCAAAATCTAGTGCAAGAACAGGTATTCTAAGAACAAAACATGGAGTGATAGAAACCCCCGCGTTCATAGGTTGTGCTACTAAAGGGGTTGTAAAGGGAATGACCTTCCCAGAATTGCAAGATATAGGAACTCAAACAATAATTGTAAATGCCTTCCATATGTATCTAAGACCTGGTCTTGAAATAATTAAGACTTTAGGCGGACTACATAAATATATCAATTGGTCAAAGCCCATTTTCACCGATAGTGGTGGATTTCAAGCTATGTCAACACGATTTTATTCCAAAATAAAAGAAAATGGGATAGAATATAAAAATCCATATGATGGGCAAAGATATATCATCACACCAGATATTTCAATGGAAATTCAGCACGAACTCGGAGCAGATATTATAATGGCGTTTGATGAATGCCCACGTTATGGTCTAGATTATGAGTATTATGAAAAATCCTTAGAATTTACTTTAAAATGGGCTCGAATTTGTAAAAATTTACATAATTCTACTGAACAAACTTTAATTGGGATAATTCAAGGAGGAACTTTTATAGACTTACGAAAAAAAAGTGTTGAGAAGATGCTGGAAATAGATTTTCCAGGATATGCACTTGGGGGTTTGAGTGTGGGGGAACCAAAAGAGATTATGTATAAAGTTTTAGATCATACAGTGCCATTACTACCAAAAAATAAAACAATACACTTGATGGGAGTAGGCACTCCTCAAGATATTTTAGAAGCAGTTGAACGAGGAGTAGATCTTTTTGACTCAGTTTTTCCAACCAAGACTGGGGGACATGGAGGATGTTATACACATAGCGGGCTTAATAGATTTAATAAATTAGTCTATCTAAATGAAACGACTCCAATTGACCCTGACTGTTCTTGTTTTACTTGTAAAAATTATTCCAGTTCATTTGTAACACACCTTTTCAAAGATAATGAAATTGTGGGTAAACGATTAATTATAATTCATAATTTAACTTTTTTAATGAATTTAATGAAAAATATTAGAAATGCAATAAATAATGGTGAATTTTTAGAATTTAAGGAAGCATTTCTGGAAAAATATCTCAAAGAAAATCAAGGAACCACTTAATATGCTCACGGATGATTTAGTTAAAAACGCTACAGCATTTCATGGACATTTAGGTCCATTTTTAATCATAGGTTTGAGAATGGGATTATTGGCAAGGGAAAAATTAAAACCTAAAGAAATCCATTCTTTAAAAGCGATTGTTAAAACGAAATTAAAAGCACCATATTCTTGTATAATTGATGGAATTCAAGTTTCCTCATTATGCACCTTAGGAAAGAATAATATTAGTGTTTTAGAAAGCGATATTTTAGAAGCTGTATTCGAGTCAAAAACAAATAAGATAAAAATTAGTGTAAAAGATGAGGTTGTTAATAAAATCATTTCATTGAAATTAAAAAGAGATAGTCCAGAAATGATGAAATTTTCAGATAATGTAAAAAATTTTAAAGATTCAGAATTATTTGAAATAGAAATTTATTAAAGTGTTCATTATGTATGACGTTATTATCAGTGGATCTGGTCCTTCGGGGTCCATAGCAGGTGAAACTGCGGCACGTGCTGGTTTGAAGGTGCTAATTTTTGAAAGACATAAACTAGATCCTCGATTTGAAAAACCATGTGGGGGCAGCGTACCTAAGCATGTTTGGGATGAGTTTAATCTCCCCCCAAATAAAATATCTGAAAGGAAAATAAATGGTAATATGATGATTGCACCTAATAATAACAATTTTGTTTTAAGATCTGAACCAAATTTTGGTTGGAACGTTAAACGATCTGTTTTTGACAAATTTCTGGCAGATAGAGCAATTGATAGTGGTGCAGAAATATTAGAAGAATCATTTGTTAAAGATATAATTGTTGAGAATGACTTTGTGAAAGGTGTGGTTGTTAAAACTCCTGATGGAATTAAGGAGTTTAGATCAAAAATTACAATTGCAGCCGATGGAGTAGGATCAAGAATTGTTCCAAAATCAGGTATTCGAAATAATTGGAAAAGAGAAGAACTTGGATTCTGTGCTGTCGCATTTGTAAAAGGTTATAAAGGGCTTGATGGTGAATTCTCAATTAATTTATTTTATTTATCCAACGAGATTGCGCCCAATGCTTATGCATGGGTTTTTCCATTTTCTGAAGATCTTGCCAATGTAGGTTTAGGACTTTTCAAATCTAAAGGAAACCCCATGGATTATCTATATAAATTTCTGAAGTGGCCACGTATAAAAAAACAATTTAAGGAAACTAACATAATTTGGAAGAGCAATTTTCCAATTCCTATTCAAGGCATCTCAAAAAAATTATATAAAAACGGTTTTATGGGAGTTGGAGATGCTGTAGGATTCGTATCTCCTATTATTGGAGAAGGAATTAGTTATGGAATGACTTCAGGAAAACTGGCTGCTGAGACGGCAATCGATGCTATTGAAAAAGGGGACTTCTCAGCATCTGGATTAAAGAAATATAAGAGTAAATTACGAAAGGAGAATCTTTTCACAATTTTTTCGGCACATAAAATTTTTAGAGATTTATTGATGGATGATCTCAATAATATTGTTAATGCACTAATTAATTTGGCAAGTTCTAACTCAGATGTACAGAAACTCATAAAACTGGCTTTGACAGAAGAGGGAGTAGATGATATTCCACCAGAATTGATGACAAAAATCTTAAATTTAATTAGAAATGTGCTTAAAAAAGATTAAATAATCTAATAATTAATCCAATTTTTCCTCAATTTTTAATAATCAATAGAATTCTTCGTATTTATGAAATTGAATATTTATTTATGAATACCTAAATATTATTAAAGTTTAAAATATCGAATTTTGTATATTATAACTCAGATTTTAGATTATATGTTTTCAATTTCTAGATTTTGAGGGTTTTGTATGGAAAGTAAAGAAATGAAAAAATTAAGTAAAAAAGAGCTTGAAGCTCGGATTAAAGAATTAGTACTGCAATTTTCCAAACTAGAACAAGAGAAAGCTGAAAAATTTGATAAGAATATCAAACTCGAGAAAGAAATATTAGCCCTCAAAAAAGATAAAAAAATGGCTGAATATCAGGCAGTTAAGCTTATAAAAGAACAAAATAGGTTGATGAAACAACTAAAAGCCGAACAGAAGAAAAATACATATAAACAAAGGACCAAAAATATAGAGCTGGGCAAAATTGACTTAATAAATCTTGAGCAGATTAAAGAATTATCAAGAATTCTTGAGGAAAAAAATGTTGCGCTAGAAAAAACAGAACAGGAAAATTCTGAAAAAGATGTTGAAATTCAATTTTTACAGAATGACCTAGCAGAAAGTAGACATCAATTAAAAGAAAATGAGAAAGAATTTGAAAACAAATCAAATGAATTAAAAGAACAAATGAATAAAAAAGAAAAAGATATTTCAGATCTTGAACATGAACTGAACACACTTAAGCAAGATCATGATATTATAAAGCAAAAATTTGAAGAATTGGAAGTAATAGCCTCCCAAAAACAGGAAAATATTATAAATAAAGAAGCTCTTGAAGCTTTATCTAAAGAAATGGCGTTAAAAGAAGCAAAAATCGCAGAATTAAGACTAAAATTAAAAGAAAAAATCAGTGATTATGATGAAATTAGACCCATACAACAAAGATTGAAGAATAAAGAACAAGAAATAGAACAATTACGTAAAAAAAATGAAGATATGAAGAATAGACAAAGATCAGAAATATCCAAGTTACAGAAAGATATCTCAACATTAATGCAAAAAAATGAAGAATTGCAAAAAAAACTTAGTGAAACTAGTTCGATCGGTGAAGATATACCCGTTTATATTGTTCAATTAAGATGAAAACGGTATTTATCAAAAATAAGAATTTAAACTCAATTATTTTTAATGAAATTTAATATAGGTTATATTAATAGTCATATGGGACTAATTCATAAAATTATAATTTAAAATTAATTTATTAACCGAGAATTTTTTTCTCCCACTGCTCAAGGCTATGCTTTACTTCATTTATAGTTTCAGGAGATAACTTTGCATCCTTTTTTGGTTTATATTTTCTAACGGATTTACCGATGTCATACAGAGTTGGAACCCATTTGTAACATTGTGAAATAGCATCACGCGTCAATTCAAGATTTTTTACCAGTGTAGGATATGATATTTCTGAATTGAGCAAATTATTCATAAATACGAAAACTTTTTGGACTTTCTCTTTTGGTCTAGATTTTTCTTTAATGAGTTTTTCGAGTTGTAAATCACCAGATACAACAACTTCTTCTTCTGGTTTTATTGATACAGCTGGTTTCGGGGTGGGTTTTGCAGCTTTGGAACTATCTACTTTGGCACTTACTGGAGTTGGTTTGGGACTGACTTTTGCAGGCTGAGGGCTTACAGGAGCTGTTGTGGTTGGAATTCCACGTTGTAACATTTTTTTAATATTTTCTAATTCAAATGCTATTACTGTTGTGTCTAATTTATTTAATGTAGAATCCACATTATCAAGTGTTTTTTGAAGGCCTTTAAGAAAGTATTTTATTTCTGAAACTAGATTTTCGACTTTGTCAATTCGAGCCACTGCCATCATAACACGTTCAAGAGTAGTTGCAAATTCACCCATCCGACCAATAAGGGTAAGACCGATTTTCTCAAATCCATCGCGCAAACGGTTGAGAGATTCAGTAAGATCGGGGGAAGCACCTTTAAATATAGGTTTTGGTGCTGGTGGTTCGTAATCCGGGTCAATTTCCTTTTTAATATGGTCTGGTAATGTGTTCCAAACTTCTATAGGTATATTTTCACGAGCTTGCTTTGTGATGTCTTTTTCTTCATTCTCGTTGTTTTTCTTTTTTTTCGACATAATCGTTCAGCTTAGTGGAGAAAAGAAATATTAAATAATTTAGAATGAACATCTAAAACTTTTGTTTTTAAAATCTTATTATTGTAATCATTTAAAAATATATATAAAAAGTTAGGTAAAAGTAGAGCATTGGTCTGAATTCAAAAAAAGAGAAATATTTAAATTGGACTTAATCAATATTAGAATAAAATATCAAATAACAGTTGGGATATTCTTGGAAAATACAACAGGATTTGTGTTAGGACTTTTAGCTTTTATTTCGTCAATAGTACTTCTATTTGCTCCCGCTATGGCAAGCTTACCTATACTTGGGATGCTTGTGGTCTTATGTACAGTGATTAATATAAACATGTGCCTTTTGATTATGTTGGGAGGCATTTGGAATAGTAAAAATTTATCAGGTACAGGTTTCGGAGTCGGTATGGGTTCATGGGTAGGTTTAATTGTCATTCTTATTCTAAGTATAATTGGTCTTCAACAAATGGTCAGTGATGCATCGGGTTCAGCAGTGGTATACATGCTTTTATATAATGTAGATAAAGATAGTTTTTTTTTGATGCTTTTTATCTTAGAGATGGGTTCAGCAGGTTATATGAGAATGGGTATAACATGGGACGTTGCCCAGATCGTTATCACCGGGCTTTGTCTTATCTTTGGATCAATATCTTTTGGTCTAGTG
>JABXJV010000215.1 GCA_013375355.1 Candidatus Helarchaeota archaeon | reverse complement strand
TTTGCACAATTTATATTTATTATTAATAATATAATTAAAAAAATAATCGTCAAAATTATTCCACTCTTTCTCATTATAAAACCTCTCGATTGTTACCACAAACAGCACATTATTTCTAACATATTATACATTTTGCAATTATTCTATTAATAAAAAAGCGGAGAGGCAGGGATTCGAACCCTGGGTTCCGAAATCGGAACAGCGGTTTTCGAGACCGCCCCTTTCAACCACTCAGGCACCTCTCCATAATTTCGTTGTTTTATTACAAAAGCAAATATAGACTATAAATTTTATTCACTTTTGCAACTTTTATTAAAAAAGTTGCATATCCATTATGTGAATTAATTTCAGAGTTACAAGAATAATTAAATTGAATCTAAATATAGTCTTTTTTGTTACGCATTTTTTTAAAAAAGTCTTTAAGGAGACTACTGCACTCCTCTTCCAATATTCTTGTAAAGAGACTAACTCTATGATTAAACCTTTTATCATTCACTATATCAATCACCGAACCGCAAGCACCTGCTTTTGGGTCGGATGTTCCAATTATAAGATTCTTCAACCTCGCAAGAATAATCGCACCAGCACACATCGCACAAGGTTCAAGCGTCACATATAAAGAACTGTCAACAAGCCACTTCGAATTAATATATGATGATGCTGCTGTTATGGCAATAATTTCTGCATGAGCAGTAGGATCCTTCAATCCCTCAACCCTGTTATATCCCCGCCCAATAATTTTACCCCTTCTTACCACCACAGCACCAACAGGAACTTCATCTTCCATAAGTGCTTTTTCTGCTTCATTTAAAGCATATCTCATCCATCCAAAATGTTCTTCTGTCATATTATCATATAATCTTTTAATCATAATATACACTAAAATTCAATTATTATCAACATGAATAATTTAAATTATTTTATTTTTATGCATAAATCTAATAAAATCATATCAAATCATCAAAAATAAGCCTCAAACATATTTTATTATATTTTATGATTGAAATTTAATGAAAAATTTATAAAATTAAGCTAAAATAATTAATCCTTCTGACCACCCTATGATTAATCCGAGTCAAAATTGATGCGCTCAACCATATTAAAAATTCTTCTGTTATTAATCCTGCTTTACTTATTTTTCTACAGTATTATTCTTCTTGGAGTTGCACTAAATTATTTTGGAAAAGACTTCGTAGAAAAGATAATATCCACAACAAATAATCCTTTTGTAGGGCTTTTTATAGGGATTTTATCAACCAGCATCATTCAAAGTTCCTCAACCACAACATCGATTGTAGTAGCACTTGTAGGAAGTAACTTTCTTTCGCTTAATAATGCTATTCCTATAATCATGGGAGCCAATATAGGGACAAGCATAACTAATATAATAATCTCTTTAGGACACATTTCAAGAAGAGTAGAGTTCCGTCGGGCTACCGCAGCAGCGGTTGTACACGACTTTTTTAATACACTTTCTGTAATAGTTATCTTTCCTGTTCAATACTTTACCAATTTTTTAGGAAAGACGGCTCAATTTATCGCTAATATTTTTGAAGGTATGGGTGGAATGGAATTTACAAGCCCTATTAAGTCGATTGTTACTCCTTTAACTTCGCTGACGGTTAAAGCCACAGGTGGTTCAGGAATACTTATGGTTTTAATTGCATTTATATGCATTTACTTCGTCTTAAGATATTTTTCAAAGACTGCTAAATCACTGATTGTATATAAAGTAGAGGTTTTTTTCAATCAGTATGTATTCCGCACCTACTTCTTATCGCTTCTTTTGGGTATAATTTTTACTGCTGTAGTTCAAAGTAGTTCAATAACTACATCTCTAATTGTGCCACTTGCAGGTGCTGGGATTTTAACATTACAACAAATATATCCATATACTCTTGGAGCAAATATTGGAACTACTATCACTGCTATTCTGGCATCATTTTCAACCGGGAATATTTCTGCTGTCACTATCGCACTTGCTCATCTTTTGTTTAACATATTTGGAATCTTAATATTTACACTATTAAAAAATATTCCAATTTTTTTGGCTTCAAAATTTTCTTATTTAATAGAAAAAAACAGAGCAATTCCTATTATTTATGTGATAATTACATTTTTTATTATACCAATTTTATTTATATATTTTATATAAAGGAGTGAAAATTATGTTTAGAAAAATTCTTGACTTATTTCATAGAGACAACCTTTTAAACCAGGCTCTAAATGAGTCTTATATAATGCTTGATTTCGACCGTGAAATGTTCGTTGAGTCTGTCCACACTCTAAGAAAAACTGATACCAGTGAGCTTAAAATAGATATCAGAGAAAAAGACCTGATGATAAACGAATACGAAAGAGAGGTAAGAAAAAAAGTGCTTACTCATCTTTCGATTTCCGGAACCGCAGATATAACCGCAGGCCTTGTGTTAACAAGCATAATTATCGACATTGAACGAATAGGGGATTATACTAAAAATATTAGCGAATTAGCCTTAAACCATCCTTCTAAACTTGAAGGGGGTATCTTTGAAGATGAACTTGCTAAAATTGAGGAGATACTTATTAATATTTTCGACCAATTGATTGATGCATTTAAAAACTCAAATGTTCAGACCGCAAGAAAAATTATGGAAAATTCTTCTGAAATAACTAGAAAATGCGACGAATGGGTATCTATGCTAATTAAAGGCGAAGGAATCCCTCAAAATCCAACTGATGCTATTTGTCTTGCTCTTTACATTCGGTATCTGAAAAGGGTCTGCTCTCATCTCCGAAACATCACTACCAGTATAGTAAATCCCTTTCACAGAATCGGATACCGTGAAAAAATTTAAAGCAATTCAAAACCTAATCATAAGCTAAATATTCTTATTTTCAATTGAATAATTTTAATGGGTTTTTTTAGTTATAATTTTCAGATTCTTTTGGTTATTTGCAATTTAATCAAAACTAATAATCATTTTTAATTGCCCAACCATCCTCTGTCTTCCATAGCGGTGATAACCTTGTGAACGGCAATTGCAAGTGCCGTGTCTCTGTATGAAACATTCCATTTTTCAGCCATATCATTTACAAGGAGAAAATTTTTCTTAAGCAATCTATCAATAATCCCGTAAGTC
>JABXJV010000214.1 GCA_013375355.1 Candidatus Helarchaeota archaeon | reverse complement strand
TGGGAATGGATTAATCAACCCTATTTTAGTCCATTTACTTGTCCAAAATCAATGCAAACTATAATTACCTTTTAAGTATTGGACAGCATTATGAAACCTGAAACTAAAAAAGTGAAAAAATTACTCATAAGTCTATATTTTTAGATACCAAATTTTGTAATTTTAATTTATTTTGGACAGCAGTGATATAATATAATCTTTTATCTATTGAATGTAATTTTTTTCTGTACATTTACTGTAGTGTTTATATCCCAGAACAATATAAATTCTGCTTATCATTCATCACAATAATAAAAATAATTTTTATATTCCCCTCCTTTTTGTCGTTTACATAAATATAATAACTAAAATAATATACTTGACTTTAAAAACTTAAAATTGTATAATAACATTAAGATAACACTGTTTTAATTTTGCATGATAACCATCTGGTTGTTAAGTTTATTGTAAGTTAGAATTACTATTTTTGAACAATGAAAGGACAATTAACAGGAATGACAGGAGTTTACTTAGTCGCTGCGGAATTATCCAGACGAGGTTTTATTACTTCTCCAACCTCCCGCAGTGCACAAGGAGCTGATTTGTTAGTCACAAATATTTACTGTTCACGTTCATATGCAGTTCAGGTGAAAACTAATGCTAGGACTTTCAATTTCTGGTTAATGGGCATAAAGAATATGTCTATACATTCAAAAACTTTCATTTATGCCCTTGTTAATTTACGGAAGGATCGTACAGAATTTTTCATCGTGCCAAGTCGTATTGTTGCGGAAAATCTAAAAGTTTCAGAACCTTCGAAAAGAAGGAAAAGCACTTGGTATTCTTTTTCTATAGAGTATGCAAAACCATATAAAGATAAATGGGAAATCTTTAAATAATTCTAACTACCTGTTCAAGCCGACTGCATACCACGGAGGCTGGGTTGAGTACAGCTTTTAGGTGTTACTTTCTGAATTCTTGTGAGATTTTGATAATATCAATTAACGTTTTTTTCGCTTGTTCATGAAGTTTTTTACTGTATTTTTTTGCTAAAACTATCTTACCTTCTTCATCTATTACAAAACTTCTGCTTT
>JABXJV010000213.1 GCA_013375355.1 Candidatus Helarchaeota archaeon | reverse complement strand
TTAGAAATTCTAATTTTTCTTACAGGATCTTATTTAAATTTTTTGAAAGATAAAAAAGGTAATCCTAATCATGCGTTATTCTTTATGAAACTCGGGTCATATTTTTTTGAAAAAAAGGACCCAGCCATGGCAAGAGGTTGTGTGCTTAAATCTAAACAAATTTATAAAGAATTGGGATATGAAAAAGACCAAGTCAAAGTAGATGCAATATTGAAAAACTTAAAAGGAAAAACACCTAGAGCAAAAAAAACGAAAAAGAAAACAAAAACAAAAAAGAAAACAAAAAAGAAGAAAAAAAAACGTAAAAGAAAAAGGAAATAATTATGAAATAAATTGATAAAACTTCTGTTATTAAGGAGGTTTATATTTTGAAAAAATGTCCAAAATTAATTGAAGAAACTCACTTCGGAGAACCTTTTTTCAAATGCGGGTTCACGAATAATGCGTTAGATACTGATTATTGTGATTCTTTATGCTTAAAAAGTAATTATGATGAGTGTGATTACGTCTTGGATCCGAACAAATTACAGTTTAAAGGAAAATGGAAAGAAATCGTAGGATTAGATCACATTAAGACGAAATTGATTGAAAATATTCAAATTCCTTTTTTATTTCCTGAAAAAAAAGTAGCACCTCTTCCCGTAATAATTTTATTCGGTCCTGATGGATGTGGAAAATCAAAGTTGGTTCAGATTCTCGCAGAAGAAAGCAAAGCAAAATTGATACAGCTAAATCCGCGTAATGTAGATTCTATAAATTCGCAACTTACAGATAGTGTAGAGCCCACAATTTTTATGGTGGATGAAATCGATATAGTAGCCCCAGCGGCTGAACAACGAGACCTTTTCACAACTGTTTTTAGAATGCAGGATCCGATGATCTCACTTATGGACGCAATAAATAATATTAAGAATTCTAATAAACCAGTTGTTTTAATTGGAATTTCTGATAATCCTGATTTAATTTCTCCCATGTTATTGAAACAAGAATATATTTCCCAAATAATTTATGTTAATCCCCCAGATACGGATTCAAGAAAACTCATTCTAAAGGATTTATTAAAAGAAAAACCTCTTTCAAAAGATATTAATTTTGATGAATTGGCAGAAAAAACGAAACATTATAGCATTTATGATTTAAATAGATTGGTTCAAAATGTTGAGCTAGATTGGATTAAGAAATCATGGAAAGCAGATGCTGAAATAACCATGCAGGACTTCAATAAGGCATTAAAGGAAATAAATCCATCAATATCTACTTCAATTCTAACAAAATTTGAAAATACTGCAAGGAAATATGGGGCATTAGACAAAGGAGCTAAAGAGAGAGAATTAACTTGGGACGATTTAGGAGGATATGAATCCGTTAAGGAACAATTACAAAATATTGAAAAAATTATTAAAGGAAATGTTATGGCTTCCAAATATAAATTAAGTGCACCAAAAGGCATCTTATTATTTGGACCTCCAGGATGCGGAAAAACTTATATCGCTAAAATATTGGCTGCTACAACAGATTCAAATTTTCAATATGTATCAGCCCCAGAAATACTCTCAAAATGGCTTGGAGAATCTGAACAGAATATAAGAAATGTGTTTAATTTAGCAAAGATGAATGCTCCTTCCATTTTATTTTTTGATGAACTTGATGGTTTGGCATTTGAAAGAAGTCGAACAACAGATCATCCATATTTAGTTACCTTGATATCAACTTTATTGAGTGAAATTTCAGAATTAAATGAAGATGATCAGGTCCTCGTAATAGGTGCTACAAACCGACCGGAAGATATCGATCCTGCATTTTTAAGACCTGGAAGGCTTGATGAAAGAATTGCAATACCTCCCCCTGATGAAAATGCCCGAAAAGAGATATTTGCTATTCATTTAAGAGATTTGCCTATAACAAAGGATATAGATTTTGAAGAATTGGCAAAAAAAACAAAGGGTTATACAGGTGCCGAAATAGAATATATCTGTGAATCAGCACAAAGAGCAGTTGCTATACAGGCAATGAAGACAAATAAATTTACTAAAATAACAATGAAAGACATTTTAACCTATCTAGAAAATATTAATCCTGATTTAACCGAAGATGATATTAAATCATTTCAAGAAATTCGTGAACGATTTGAGAGACGGGGAGTTGTCACACATATTAAAAGAATAGAAGAAATTTCATTTAATGACATTGGAGGTTTGGGAGCTATTAAAGAATTCTTTAAAAACACCTTATTAACGTCATTAGTTCATCCTAAAGAAGTGCATGAATATGGATTACCTGCAAAAAAAGGCATAATTATATTTGGTCCTCCCGGAACTGGAAAAAGTTTACTTTATAAAGCTTTGTTAAAAGAATCTAAAGCAAACTATTTTATTTTCAGTGCAATAGAATTAACAAATTGGTTTTCCAGTAGGGACAGCAGAAAAAAATTTCATGAATTGTTACACGATGCAGAAAGAGTAGCCCCCAGTATAATTGTGTTACAGAATCTTGAGCTAATTCCGAGGGAAGTTGCAGTATTTATTACTAATGAATTTGAAAAAATCAAAAAAGAAGCTGCTGTTATATTAATTTGTGAAACATCAGATCTTTCTAAAATAGGAGATATCCTTCTTTCATCTTTTGAATATATAATCCCCATACCCCCACCAACTCATGAAGAACGAGTCGAAATTTTTCAAAAATTAGCCTCCCACTTCCCCACAGAAAAAAACTTGGATTTTAATCAATTAAGTAAAATGTCGAAATTCTTCGTAGGTGCTGATATCATGAAAGTATTTAGAGGAGCAGCCCAAGATGCGATGCAAAGGAAATTAGCGAAAGATTCCAAAATTTTGATTCAAAATGAAGATTTAGTAAATCATATAAAAAATACAAAACCTTCCCTTTCTCAAAAATATCTAGACGAATTCAATCGTCAAGTGGAAATAATTGGTGTTCAAAAATTACCTTCCAAAGCAATCAAAGAGGATCCGTCCCCATATTCGTAATGTTTTTCAGCATCTTGATTTTTTATCTTACCCCATGTTTTCTAACCCCATGAGGTTTGGCTGGTTTATCTTTAAATTTTTTTCCTTTCTTGTCTTGATCAGGTTCGAATTTATCTAATTTTCTTAATATTTGTTTAGTTATGACCTCTTCCATTACAACTCCAAGATCTCTAATACTCTTTTCAAAATGTTTATCATGTTCTAATGCTAATGCGAAATATTCAGATGCTTTTTCGTGTTCCTCTAATATTCTATACGTTTTTCCAGTATGATATAGAGCTCTGGCATAATCTCCTTTTATTTGTAAAGCCTTTAAAAAGAAATCTAATGCTTTCTTTGGATTATTAACCCGATTATAAACCAGACCCAAGTTATAATAAGGAAAATGTTTAAAATTATAACCTTTACTTTGAAGTGTTCGTTCGTATGCTTGTTTCGCAAGGCTTAATTGATTTAGATCTAAATAAACATTACCCATATTATTCCAAGCATCCCCATAATTCTCATCTACTGAAACAGCTTCTTTATATAATTCAATTGCTTTTTCCTTATTATTTTTTTGATTATTGTACATCCGAGCCATATTGTACCAAGCCCATTTATGTTTTGGATCAAGTTTTACACATAACTCATACATTCGAATTGCGCCGTCAAAATCGTTTTCATCCTCTTTTTTAATTCCCTCTTGATTCATAAAATCTGCAGTTATTCCCATTTTTTTTATTGTATCTTTAAGATTGGTAATTACATCTTTTTCATCAAATTCATCTAATAATGGAATTAAATCATCTGCAAGGGACTTATTTCCTTTTACACCAATTTCTTTAATACTTTCAATTAATTTATCGTGTGATAGGGTTTTGCTTTTAATGTCTTTGATGAGTTTTGAAATTCTTTTTTTTGTAGCTTGAGACATATCATCATCATATAAAATTATTTAATTCAAGCATTGATGGTTTTACCATTAATGCTCCAGTTTAAATTTGTCTAATTTTTTTAATAAATACATTGTCATTACTTCTTCCACTTTTACACCTAGTTCCCGTATAGTCTTCTCATAAGATAGATCATATTTTAATGCCATTGCGAAATATTCATACGCTTTTTCATGTTCTCCTAATTCTCTATACGTTCTTCCGGCATTATAGCTAGCTCTGGAATAATCTTGTTTAAAATCTACAGACTTTAAAAAATATTCTAATGCTTTCCTTGGATATCCCATCTTTTCATAAACAAGTCCCGAGTTATAATAGGGATAATGTTTACCTTTATAACCCACACATTGGATTGCTCTTTCATATGCTTGTCTTGCAAGGCTAAATTGTTTTAAATCATAATATACATTCCCCAAACTGTTCCATCCAGGTCCATAAGTTGGATTAATTGAAAGTGCTTTTTCAAATAATTCTATTGCTTTTTGATAATTCTTCTTTTGGTTCCCATATATACGAGCCATATTATACCAGGAAATATAATATTTAGGATCTAATTTTACACTTAATTCAAATTTTTGAAGTGCATCGTCATAATCTCCCTCATCCTCTTTTTCAAGCCCTGTATCATTCAAAAAATCGGGAGTTATTCTTAATTTTGCTAAGGTTTCTCTCAAATGAAATAATATATCTTCATCATCAAATTCATCTAGTAATGGAATTAGATCATGCGCTAAAAATTTATTTCCCATTTTGCCAATTTCTTTAATACTTTCAATTAATTTATCACTGGGTAAAGTTTTGCTTTTAATATCATTAATTATTTTTAAAATACCTTTATTAGTACTAGATGACATAATAACGACACATTAACTAATTCCATTCATGCATTCTTATTAACATTCTATTTATTTATAGAAATTGGACATTATTTAAAAAATTCTAAAATTCATGCTAATTATCTTATCGATTAAATTATTTAGACTTAAAAAATGATACAATATTAATAAAATATTAATAATAAAATATAAAAAGTGAATAATAAGAGAAAATAATAAGCCCAACCTAGAATACCAATTAAAATTAGCGCATTTTATAAGTTAAATCGTCTTAATTTCATTAAATTTTCACTCTTTTAGACGAAATACGCAAAATATTACCTTTGCGGAGTCGTCCGACATTACCCATAATCGCCATGGACAACCAATCTTCCGCAATTCCCATCTAAGAAACTCCTCCACCATTGTCTTGAGAGCTTGGATGGGGGATATTCCACTCTTAGCTTCCACAGGAGGATCGTTTATTAATCGCATTTGGAAACCCTTTTGTGTTACCATAAACGCTACATCATACCCCATAAACCTAAAAAAGCGGGATTGGAATTCCTTGGCTAACTGTTTTCTGTTGCCGTGAAATGTAAAGTTCAAATCCTCGTTTAGAGCCATACTTGGATCCTTTATAATGGATTCTGCATCAGAAATCCACCTAATTTTCGAATTAGCGATTATCGCTTTAGTTTCAATCTCAATTAAAGCTACTTTTAACCTCTCCTCCTCATCTATTCGCCCCCAAATCTTAAAAAATGCCCATATATATTTTAATAACTCATCAGAATTTAAATTGCCGTCTAGTGCTTGTTTAACAGCTTTTCTGAGGTTTTTCAATTGGTTCACAATTTCTTGCACTATATTATGGAATTCTTGATTTGTTCTGATCAATTCGGCTCTCGAATCATCAATCCCATCTGCAATATTCTGCAAGATCTCTTCTAAATCTTGAATTAATTTTGCTCGAACTTCTCTTGCTTCACCGACACTAATTATCTTACAAGGGACTATAGACATAATTTCATCATCAGGTTGTTTTTCCTTATCAATAATAAAAAATAGCTAAGTTAATCTTAATATTTACATAAATTTAAATTTGGATAAAAAATGTCAAATAAAAATGATAAAGATTGGTGGGAGAAACCCGGTCTTGCCATTATGTATCAGATAGAAGCGAGACCTGGTTGGATATGGAACCGAAATTACGATAAATTTAATGCATCTATGAGGGATAAGGATGGAAACTTTAAATTTAATGGTCCATTTTGCAAAATGAAAGAATGGGTCGAATTTTCAAAAAGAGTTGGAGTTGATTACCACATTTTTGAAGCTAAATGGCATGATGGAATTTGTTATTGGGATACAAAATATACTGATTGGAAAACCCCAGAAGATTACGTTAAGGTGCTTTCTGAAGAAAGTGAAAAAGCAGGCATTCCACTTATGTATTATTATTCAAGCATTTTTGATCATAATCCTCAATTTGATGATATTCAACCACTCAGAAGTTGTACACCATCTTTTATTGCAATGCATCATAAGAATAAAGAAATTATAGCAAAAGAATCTTATGAAACAGCAAAATTTGTTAAAACTATGTTTGAAATTAGTAGTAAGAGAAACAACATCCCATATAAACAAGAATTTTTCGATGATGTCAATTTTAATGAATTTACATATAATCCCTTAAAATATGAAATTTACATGTTAAAACAGCTTGTAGAATTGATCGAAAATCATAAAACAGCTGGATTATGGATGGATTGGTATCATTTTCCAAACATGAAAGAGAGATCCTCCCATATAGTAATGTATTTTATGGAAAAGAAGTATCCTGAAATCATTCTCACATTTAATCAAAGTATTGATTATAAACTTAAATATGCACATTATCTATCAGGTGAAGCACATGATACTAAAACAGCATGGCAACAAGGAAATAGATACAGAAAATTAAAAAAACCATGGGAATTAGTTGGTCCAGCCGCAAAGGCGTGGGATGCCCCATTAACTAGATCTGATCCTTATGAAATATTTCGAATGGCCGCTATAGTTATGGCTAATGGGGGAAAATTTGGTTTTGGAATGGCTGCACAGATGAATGGTGAATTATATCCAGAACCAGCTCAACAATTAGAACATCTTGGAAAATGGTATAAACCAAGGCGCTTATTATTTACAGAAGCTGTTCCTATGAATTATAAAGGGAAAAAAGTCCCGGGAATTGAATTGAACAAGAAAGATTTTGGAACTATTGGTTCTATCTATGGTAATGATAATCTAATTCATATAATCAATTTTAATGGTCATAAAGAGGAACTTACACTTACATTTTCTCAAGAACTATGGGGAAATATTGAAAAAATAATTCTTGAACCAGATTTAAAGGAACTACGATTTAAAAAACAAGAAAATGAAATTATATTATCATTATCTAAGGAAGATATTGATAGAACAGATACAATAATAAGAATTTGTGAAGGAAAATGACTTGTAAAAAAGGATTACTTTTTAATTTCTTTATTATATTCTTTTAAAGCTTCTTCAATGCTCCAATTTTGATGAATTATCCTACTTAATGTTTTTACAAGCACTGTTGGATTTTTGGCCTGAAATACATTTCGTCCATATGCCACACCACTTCCCCCTGCTTCAATAGAATCTTTAGTCATCTTTAATAATTTTTCTACCGGACTACTTTTCTCATCTTCTTTTATTTTAGGCCCTCCAGCAATAACAACAGGAGCTCCACAACCCCTTGTCACTTCTTTAAAAGTCTCGATAGAGCCTGTATAATTTGTTTTTACTATATCTGCACCAAGTTCAGCGGCTATTCTAGCAACATGTTTTACAACTTGAACATCATGTTCGTTTCTTATATCATGTCCTCTGGGATACATCATAGCTAAAAGTGGCATACCCCAAATGAAAGCTTTACTTGATACTTTTCCTAATGTCGCCAACATCTCTTCTTCTCGTTCGTTACCAATATTGATATGAACCGAGACTGCATCAGCACCAAATTTGATTGCATCTTCAATACTAGTAACTTGAACTTTAGAATTTGGGAATGGACCTAAGCTGGTAGAAGCAGAAAGGTGTATAATTAATCCTACATCCCTACCATATTTTCTATGACCGTAAATCGGCATACCTATATGGTGTAATATGGCATTGGCTCCTCCTTCAACAACTTTATTTATCATTTCACTTAAATTTATAATTCCTTTTATAGGTCCCACTGACATTCCGTGGTCCATTGGAATTATTATAGTTTTTTTTGTATTTCTATCAATTATACGCTCAAGTCTAATTGCTTTTCCTATTGAACTCATTTAAATCACATACAATACTAAGCATTCTAATATTAAGATTATTCGTTATAGTCCCAAATATACTCCTTATATTCTCCAAATGTTACTTTCTTTTTAATATTAATGAGACTTTATGAATGAAATAGTGAAATCCAGTTATATTTCATTCATAAAGTGATAAAGGATCCTGATAATGGTAATTGATATTGAATTTGGGGAGAAGAAATTTGAAATTAGTGGGTCCTTGTCAATTATTGAAAAATTTTTAGAAAAGAAGAAGAAAGAGGGCAAATCAAAATCACTTATACGCAATTATCGTTATGATATTTTGGATTTTTGCCAAAATACAGGGATTCAGAATATTGAGAATATCTTAATTGAAGACCTTGAAGATTATGTAGAAGTAATGAGAACGAGAAAATGTTCAGGTTCAACAATTAATAGAAGAATTTCGGCAATGAAGTCGTTTGTAAAATATATGATAGGAATTAAGAGAAGGGTTTTAAGAAGAAAAAAACGTTCTGGTAAAGATTTTGGTGCACAAATCGAAAAACTCAGAAATGAAATTGAAGAATATGAGGATATATCAAATTTTGAAAGAGTTAAAGCAGTAAAGAAAGAAAAATTGCCATTCAGAATTAATGAGCTTAAAAAAATTTTAGAAGCATCTAAGGAGTTACAAAATAATAGATATCCAGCATTGAGTCTTAGAAATTATTTAATACTAAAATTCAGCGCTGTGGGAACTGGAGCACGTAATACAGCTGTAAGACAATTAAAAAAGCATGATTTAGATTGTTTTTATTGTTCTAAACAATGTGAGAACTGTATACCAACTGTAAAAATTTTAAGGAAGGGAAAGACTGAAGAAAACCAAGAAGAAAGGGGTAAAATTCGGGTTCGTATTGAAAAGCAGTTTTGTAAGGAGTTATATCAATATATTCATAATAAAACTCATAATTCTGATACAGTTTTTCTATCCAGGAATTCCGGAGAGCTTTCTATACCCTCTATGAATCGCATATTGTACAAAGTACTAAGGCTAACAAGTATAGAGAAGCAAGGACGAACTTTTCATTCATTGCGTCATACATTTATTACAGAAGGAATAAAAAATGGGACCCCTTATGGACATATGGCACGCCAAGTTGATCATGAGGGCAAACTTGGGATAACTGGAAAGTATGAGCACATGGCCGCCAAAGATTTAGATATACATTTCATTAAACTTTAAAAATTCAATTTATTAAGTAAGAATTGACAAAGACCACAATAATAAATTTTTAATAATGACAAAGGATTCTATTTGAGTAAGAGTAAAAAATTTTTTTTAACGGAGTGCTAAAAAACGAGCGAACGGTTTAGAATATTGGTTTATAATATTATAAATCTCTCCCAGTTGAGAATAGAGGGAGGAAAATTACAATCTATATTTAGACATTATTTAAAAAATGCCTCCCCAGATGCTCTTGTACTATTTCAACAATATGTTAATAATCATTACCAGCAATATAAAACTCAGGGGGGTTCTATTGAAGGTATATCTGGTTTTATTTCCGCGAATGGTAAAGATTTGTTTCAATATTGGCTATCAGAAATTTTTCCGTTTCAAAAAGAGAGTTTAATAATTGATTGTCCTGAAGGGCACTCGGCAGTGGATTCGCAATTGATTATTAGTTATGTTTATGATAAGCCCGAATTAGATTATATCAAATTCGTCCTTGAAAAATTAGAATTTCATGGTTGGAAAGATAAAATAAATGATGTTGCTAGAATTTTATTTGTTGACGCGATAAAATCAATTTCTGAATATTTTGAAGGTTTAGTTGGGACCAAATATAAAATTTATACCGAAAATATTAATTTATATGAGATTGATGTTAACGGATCTATTTTTGTAGAATTTCAAGGTGCTGGACGTCCCCAATAAGTCCTTAAGAATAATTGGCAGGAAGGGTAAAAGAGTAAATGAAAATTTAATAGCTTGAAGAAGGCATTATTTTACCTTTTTTTATACATTTAATGAAATCATCTATATTTCCGACACTGGATGATAATCTAGTTACGGCCTTTCCAATGGTTTCTCTCCTGTGTGCATCACTTCCTCCAATCATAGGAAGTTTGAGTATTTTAGCGGTTTCACGAGCCTTTGAATTCTCTTTTTTATTATTTAGGGCATTTAAGACTTCAACCCCATTAAGAGGGCAAGAAAATATTTTATCACTATTCCCCAGCCCAAGAATATCTGCATTTATTTGACCAAATTTACGATAAGGATGAGCAGCAATTGCAATACCTCCTTGATCATGGATTCGATCTATTGTATCTTCTGCTGAAAGTAACTTTGGAATAGGTTCTGAAATACCATAAGCAAGAATGTGACCATGTTTTGTTGTTATTTCACAACCTAATAAAATGAGGATATTGGCATCAAGAGCCATCTTAGTAATAATATCGTGGTCGGTAATACATATTCCATCTAATTCTAAATCGAGAGCTTTAAGTATAATTTGCTTTCGAGTCATTTTTGAATCTGGTGAGTTTTTAGAATGAACATGTGGGTCGATTGTAAAAATAAAGCTCATATCTTTTTCCTTCGAATTCTTCTTCTAGATGCAGGGAAATGGCTGCTTATTTCTTTAAGAACTTGCCCAAACGACTTTGATGGAGGGACTAGTCGTTTTAAATACATTCCTGTTCGACCAACTTTATCCCTTCTCTCAAGGACACGAATACGTTCAAGGATGGTTGAAATAGATATTCCAAGGAGTTTTGAGACTTGTCCTGCATTTTGTTCAGTAACACGGGATTCAACATGCCCATAGTCGGTAGGAGCTATCAATAGAAGTTGTTTATTAATTCCAGGAACCCTAATTCCTTGTTGTACCGAATCCAGACCGATTTTCCCACCAAAATCATAAAATTGTAGCTCTCGTGGGTAGAAAGGGATTAAAGGCATTGTTATCGTAATTTCAGGAGTTAAAACTAAATTCGCTTTAATTGCAGAAAGTGGAGTAGCCTGAACGAACCAACGTTCTTTAACCTCATATTTAATAGATTCTAGAGGCTGAATTAACTGAAATTCATCAATAATATGAGGAAATATAATATCTATATCACTAGTAGGTTTGATATCTCCACGAGCAATTGAACCATGAATAAAAGGGTTAAATTTATTTAAAGCATTCATCAATTCAAGTGCATTTTTACGTTTCTGGTTAAAAATTTCCCAAATTTGAGTACTATATTTGATTTCTCGAGTAATATAGTGAGCTGCGACTTTTTCTCGTGGCATAATACATCTTTTATTTAGTATTTAATTTTTTCATTAAATTATTTCTTCTCCATTAAGTAAGGTCCTAATTCGGATATCTTTTATGTATTTTTTTGCTATTTTAGCTAATTCTAACATTTTTAAATGAGAAGGCATGGATAAATCTTTAAAATTTGGATCCAACGTTCCCATTTCAGGTCTAAATTGTTGTAAAACGAATCTCTTAACTCCAGACAAGCTAGATACAATTTCTTCTATTTGTTCTTTTTTATCAATTAAATTAGGTACAATTGTAGTACGAACCTCAAGAAAGACAGAGGGTTCATTTAAAATTAATTCTATTGATTTTTTGACCTGTTCTATGATTTTTTCTCCAGAATCGGGGAGGCCACATGCAATACCATATTCAATAGGTTCAAATCTCGTTTTAATATCGAGTGCTATATATGATAATAAATTCATCTTCAAAATTTTTTCAATAACATTGGGAAAAAAACCATTAGTGTCTAATTTTAAAAGACCAAGATCCCTCCCCTGGTTAAGAAACTCAATTAATCCTTTCTCTTGTAAAGTGGGTTCGCCTCCTGTAATACAAACTCCATTAACAAAGTCAGAATAATCTTTTAATTTTAATATAATATCAGATATTTCGGTATCTTCACAATTTTTATAATCAAGTAGTGTCCAATTCTGGCAAAATGGACATTTTAAAGGACATCCGCATAAAAAAAGAACGGAAACCACTTCCCCGGGATAATCAATAGTGCTGATGTCTTTAATTCCCCCAACTGAAATATTCACTAATTTCACCAAAATTTAAAAAACAATCACTTTTCATATTCAAATATTAATTTTCTGGCTCTTTCATCTTCTTTTACATAGAAGAATAACCCGCAGTTCGAGCAAGTCGCACCAAATGTTAAATTACCTGTCTTAAAAGATTTAATATCAACAGATAACATCAGACTATTGCATCTCGGACAACCCTCATTTTCAATTAGTTGAGGGTAACCTTGATAACTTCTTACGTGTGACGGAATATCAATTTCTTTAAACGACATATAAATCGCGATTTAGATATTTTCTCAAAATAACAATAAATCATTGAAATAATTTCTTTTAAATTCATTTAATTTTATCTTAATAAAGATCTATCAATAGTCTAATATTAAATTCATAGTCTATATGATAAGTAGAAAAAAAATCAAATTAATGAATTGAAGTTAATCTTTAAATTTTCTAGAAAGATCAGCACCATAAACCACTGCAACTGATACAGAAAGAATCCAAATAATAACAGTAAAAATCATTACCACCATGAATGGAGCCTCTGGTAGTAAGAGCCAGTGAGCCGTGTTCAAAGTTGTATGAAGCAATACGGGTAGCCATGCATTTCCATCTGATTGAAAATATACCCAAGAAAATAAAATCGCAGAAAGGGTTACAAACAACATATATACTGGATATGCTATCAGAAATCCAACTTCGATTGACACTCTATTTTGTATCGTTCCCGGAAATAAAAACTGAGGAGTATGCCAGAAAGCCCAAAGAGCACCAATTATTAAGGCTGCTTTTAATTTTGAATATTTTTCTGCAAGCTTTGGAGTAGCATAAATGCGCCAACCGATTTCCTCCCCCAAACCTGCTTGAAAAAATATAAATATGAACTGTAGAATGAGTAATTCTAAATTTCGCATAGGCGGAGGGGTTAACGTAAGTCCTGATCTTAGAGGAATTCCAAGCATAATGGAGATTCCCATTGTAAGAAGGGTAACACCAGGCATCAGAAAAATAGATATAATATACCAAACGGGGTTACAACGCCAATTTTTAAAGGTACTAAATAGATCCTTAAGGCCTTCCTTCCCTTTTGTTATACCAACAAAAATAATTGCACCTAAACTCGCACTGGTAGCGGAAATTAAGGTGAATATACCAATTCCAAAAAAAATTACCGGTATTATAGCAATAAATCCAATCGCTAATACAGTAATATAAAAAAATACTATGGGATATTTTTCAACAACTGATTCTTCCATTATTAATCACAATTGCTTAAAGTTAATTTTCTATTTAAAGATTTTATTTAGCTCGTAAAATATATTCCTTATAATCGATTAAGTATTTTAAAACCGTTGCCATTGTTGCCATATCATTTATAATGGGTATATCAGCCTTGCGAAAGGTTTCTTCTAATTCATTTCGTTTTGAAACGATATCTGCATCGTAAAATGTCTGTGAAGAGATAAGTATAACTGGTTTTTGGATCTTTTTTATATTACGAATCAAAGTTTTAACATTCGTATCCATTATTGATTCCATTAATCCTTTAAAATCAAATTCTTTGTACAAATCCAATTTTTGCCTAATTTTAGCGCTTACAAGCCACCAATCAAAATCTGTCTCATAGGTAATGACATCAATTTGGTCTATTTTATCCATCAATTTCATTATTTTAATAGCGGTTTTATAGCCACTCATACCAGCATTCATGTCGATTGGATTTCCCAATACAGTTCCAACTTCTCCAACATTTTTTTTCAACCATTCATTCATTTCCTCGTCGAATGCAGGAAAATTTAATCCTATTTTAGAACAAATATCAGCAACGTATACATTATTGCCTCCTCCCCCTAAAATTGTTCCTAGATTTGGTCCGACTTTAAATAATTTATTAGATTTTTGAAAGCATGAAATCAATAAAGCTGTATAAAGAAGGTGATGAAGTCCTTGCTTAACCATAATAGCTCCAGCTTGCTTGAAAGCACCTTCTATAACACGATTGTCTCCAGAGATGGAACCTGTATGGCTGAATATAGATCGTTTTCCTATTGCTGTGGTCCCTCCTTGAAAGATAATTACAGGTTTTTTTAGGGTCGTTTCACGAAGGGTTTTTAAATAATTTCTCCCTTGCTCAATGGTTTTAAATCCTTCTAAATATTGTAAGATTATATTTGTTTGAGGGTCATTCTTAAAATATTCTAAAAGTTCATCTGCATTGATATCAGACCCATTTCCATAAGATACCGCTTTATTAAATTTTAAACCAATTCCATTTCCTATTATAATCATGACATCGGCATTTCCTCCAGATTGAGAGATAATTGAAATATTACCTGCCCATTCCTCTCCAGATTCAATTCCTGTATCAAATACCAACCTATTTTTAGGCACACATAACCCCATACAGTTAGGACCTAATACACGGACGCCTCCTTTTTTAGCAATAGATATAAGTCGTCGCTCATCTTCTTTATTACCAATTTCAGAAAATCCAGAAGTAAAACAACTTACTAATTTAACTTTTTTTTCAACACAATCCTCCATTACCTTAAAAGTAGCATCTTTAGGAACTATAACAATAACATAGTCCACGGGATGTGGAACTGACTGAAGACTTGGATACACCTTAAGACCATACATTTCTTCATGTTTTGGATTTATAGGAAATAACCTTTCTTTAGGAAATTCCGCAGCTAAGAGCGCTCTTAAAAAGAAGGTTCCTCCCGAAACAAAATGTGGGGATGCTCCTACTACTGCGACACTTCTTGGATTAAATAAAGAATCGTCCATTTCCAACACATGAATAAATAAGCTTTAGATTGATTATCCTAGTTATTAAGAATTTGTATGATCATTCAATTTTTTTAATATAATTTTATTTATTCTAATTTATGCAATCTCGAGTTACATATCTTTATTACATAATGACTCTAGATTTAAAATCTTTAAAGATTCCAGAAATATCTTCAAAAGTGAAGATAAGGAATGTAGATAAGAATCGAGAAAGAGAAAATTTTATTGAATTGTTTAACAGATCATTCACGTATTCAAAAAATCCTTTTATACCTTTAACTCTTGACGAATTTGATGAAATTCCAGCGGAAGATGTCTTCGTAGCTGAAAATAAAAAAGGAAAATTAGTTGGTTTTATAATTGTGAACATAGAAGAAAGGGAAGAGGAAAAAATTGGGTTAATTTCCCAAATTGGAGTTCATCCAAGCTTTAGAAAATCAGGGGTGGCAATAGCTTTAGCTGTTCATGGAGGTCTTTACTTAAAGGATAAAGGAATTAAAAAATGGATTTGTGAAGTTTATTCCGAAAATCATTCAGCAGTTAATTTTATTAAGAAATTTGGTTTTAAAATTGAAAAAGAAGTAGTTGTTGTCGGTTCTGAGATTAGAAATATTAAACCATTTTATTCTGATATTACATTTATTGAAAGATTGGGTGGATAATAAAAAGAAAAATTTTATTTGGTGTTAATATGATAAATTTTAACGAAAAAAATGGGATTCTAACAATTGAAAATGAGTTTATTACTTTCCAATTTGATACTAATTCGGGCTTCATGAATTTCATGGATAAAAAAAAGCAAAATCATGTTATTTCGAATGGATTGTCCTCAATTTCATATGATTCTAGAGATGTTGACAGTTTGGATGAAGCTGAAATTAAATGGGAAATTAGCGATTTTGAAGATGAAAACGGTAAAGGAAAGTCCTTAAATCTGAATTTTCTATCAAAAATAGGAAAACCACAATTAAAATTAATAATTAAATTATTTGAAAATAAACCATTTATATTTCTACAAAATTCAATTATTAATGACTTAGGGAGAAATATAAGGATAAAATCATTTAGTCCCATTGAATTAAGAGAAACTAGTCTAAGCAACATTGATTTAGGTACATCAATTGATGATTGGAAAATTCTAGCTGGACAATATCAATCTTGGGCCCCTATTAAATTGGTAGGTCCTTTTGAAAAAGATTTTAGGCCAAAGGTCCCAAACTTTATCGCACCTGGACGTACTGTATTTCTTTCAAATCCAGATGAAGAGAGGGAAAAATATGAGCAAGTAGGGGATAATTATATTATAATCAAGAATCTAAAAACACAGTCCAATATGCTTTTTGGATTTTTAACATTTGAAAATCAATTATCACAAATAATTTTTCGGTTTAACAAAAAGAAAAGAGCCTTAAAAAGATTGAAAACAAGATCTCAAGCAGATAATATTATTCTAGAACCAAATGAAGAATTATCCTCAGAATTATTAATGATCAATTTTGTGACTACACCAATAGAAAATTTAATTCTATACGCTGATTTAATAAAAAAATTAAATAAAACTATCCAATGGGATAAAGTTCCAACAGGATATTGCACTTGGTATATTTATTTTCATAAAATTAATGAGGAAGAATGTATAAAGAATTTAAATTTTCTAGCTGAAAGACGAGATCCTATTCCTATAACTTATTTCCAGCTTGATGATGGGTATCAGAAAACGATTGGAGATTGGGAGGCTAATGAAAAGTTTCCAGATGGGATGAAAAAATTTGTTGATAAAATCGAAAAAAAAGGATTCAAAGCCGGTTTATGGTTAGCCCCATTCTTTGTTGGAAAAAAATCTATGCTTTATAAAAAACATCCAAATTGGATACTTCGAAATAATAAGGGAAAACCTGTTGTTGTAACTAAAAATCCAGCTTGGGGTTATAGAAATACAATATATGCTTTGGATTGTTCTCATCCAGAAGTCCATGAGTGGTTGCGTGAATTATTTACTAAAATTACTAAGGAATGGGGGTTTAAGTGCATTAAAATTGATTTCATTTTTGGAGCATGTGCAACTACAAATTATTATAATAAAAAAATGACTAGGGCACAAGTCTACAGAAAAGGACTTGAAATTATTCGAGAAGCAATTGGACCGGATGTATTATTATTAGGATGCGGAGCACCTATCGGACCATCAATCGGGCTTGTAAACGCGATGAGAGTTTCCCCAGATACACACACTAGTTGGGATCCCTGGTATGCAAAATTATTAAGAAAACGCATACGATTACATGGAGTTCCTTGCGTTGTAAATGCAATGAGAAATAACATGAGAGCCTTTTTTATGCATAAGAAGTTTTGGATTAATGATCCCGATTGTTTAATGGTTAGGTTAGAAAATACGAATCTTTCTGAAGAAGAAGTAAAATCGGAGATTACTTGTATAGGATTATTAAATGGTTATTACTTTTTAAGCGATAATTTTTCATACGTAGACGATAAACAAGTTAGTTTGGTTAAAAAATTTTTTCCATTTGATGGAAATACAGCCATACCCATCGATCTCTTCGAAAGTGAAATGCCTCAAATTCTAGACCTTCCTATAAAAAAAGAATTTGGAGATTGGCATGTTGTTGGAATTTTTAATTGGGGCAACAAAACAAAGAGTATTGAATTGAATTTCGAAGATTTAGGATTGGCAAAAGATAAGGAATATCATGTTTTTGAATTCTGGAAAAGGAAATATTACGGAATTTATAAGCGAAAAATTACATTTAGAAACGTAAAAAAACATACGTGTGAATTAATAGCGATTAAAAAAGTAGAATCTAAGCCACAAATACTCTCAAGCACGCTTCATTTTATGCAAGGGTTTGTAGAAATTAAAAGGTGCATTTATGATGAAGATTCTAAAAAATTAAAAATAAATTTAGAATTTTCTGGAAAAAATGATGGTAGTTTATTTTTATTTAATCCAGAAGACAATGAGTGGCAAATTGATAATACCAAGAATACTAAATTAATAAAAAAATCTAAAAATGTTTATAAATTAGAAGTGAATTTTGAAAATAATCTTGAGATTACAATATCTTGTTAGTTAATATCCGAAATTGAGATTTTCATTAAATATATGGTCAGCTTTCATAAAAATGATATCTGTTTGCCACTCTTTTATTCTAGTTTGAAGAATTTGACCTTTTATTTTAACTGTATCACCTTCTCGCATATGTGTACTAAATAGACCTCCACTCTTATATGTTTTAGATGCAAATACTGTAAATTCTTCAGGAATTCCATTAATACTTTCATCTATTTTGAATATAAAACTCAGCTTTACTGCACCTCCAGTACAACCTACATGAGTCACCGTTGAAGTTACCGTTCCCCGTACAGTTCCTCTAAATAAAACTTTAACGATTTTAAAAACCTCCAATATAATTATTTGTAATAAATAATTCATATTAAATTTAATTTTTAATAAAAAATCCTGAAATACCAATAATTTATTGAAATAAATTTTTGGATTATTAAGTATTTAGTTTTATAATATTCTTTAATCCACCCATTTTTTTTAGGAATTCATATTGTTTTGAAACCTCACCTATATCTCCATCAAAATGAGCATCACTTCCAATCGAGAATATGACCCCTCTCTCTATTAGAGCTTGAATTTTTGCTTCAAGATTTGCCCAACGATGGGTATAACGAGAATTTAATTCAAATGCAATATTATATTCAATCAGCAATGGGACAAGCTGTGTTTTTATAAAATCAAGATTAACAGGATAAGAACTATCATAAAGGTGGATATTAGGATGAGCTAAACAAAAAATTCCCTGAAGCTGCCATTTATCAATTAGATCACATACTTCTTTCAAAATATTTATTGAAAAAACATCTTCAAATTGGATAAGTTCGAATTCTTCAAGAGGCAATTTTTCAATATCTTTAAACTTAGATTCACAATCTATTTCAATCCCAACAAAACATTTCGTGGAAAATGAAGAGGAAGCTTCTCTTATTTCTTTGATATATTTTCCAATCATTTCAAGAGAAAGAGTAGGTATTATGTTCTGTTTAGAAGTAGTTGTAAAATGGTCGCAAATAGCAATATAATCTAATTTTTTGCTAGTTGCAATTTCTAAAACCTCAGGAATGGTTGCTTGTCCATCGGAAAATTGGGTATGTATGTGTAAATCTATCAATATATCACATTTTATTCAATTTTTTTGAATAAATTAATTTTTCTCATCACATATTGATCTTTAAGGATAATCAAAGAATTTTTATCATATATCTTTTCTTTTTTTATACCGAATCTTGAGCTGGGTAATAATTTTATTACTTTCAAACCTAATTCTTCTGCAAGGCTTTTTAAATCAAAGTCAACTTTTTTATTATCTATTTCTTTATACACTGGTGAGATAATCGCGATTTTCCCGTTTTTTTTAATGACTTTTTTCATACTTTGTAGAGATTTGAAGTATAATGGTTGGATTTCTTCTTCAATTAATTTTTTATATTCAGATTCTAAAAGATACGATTTTAAAGGTGGTCCTAAGTATGGTTCAGTTGCTATACCATCAATAGAATTTTCCTCAAAATAAGAATCTAGGTTTCTGGCATCTAATTTAAAAACAATCTGTTCCAAATTTGGAATTACAAATTCAAATACCTTTGTTAACCACTTTAGATTATTTTTTGTTGCCTCAATTCTTTCGTTATTAATTTCAGTTCCAAAAAAATTGATACCTTGTAATGCAGCCATCATTAGAATAGTTCCTGTTCCACAAAAGGGATCAAGTAAAATGCCGTTTTTAGGTAAATTTAAAAGATTTATAAGAATTTTGGCGAGTTTTGGGGGTATAGACGTTTCAAATTGAGTCTCAGGGCGATGTTCATCAATTAATTTTCTCACATTAGGATTATCAACTGCTATTGTTTTTGCTATATAACATCGGTCCTTTGTAAAACCCAAAATTATTTCTGCATTTGGAAATTCTAGCAAAGAATAAACCAAAACATGATGAGGCCAAATAGGGTTCAAATCTTTAGATTTTAAAAGTTTATCGGGATATTTGAAATATTTAACGCTATTCGAATCTTTTTTTAGATGGTTTTTTATAAATTGATTTAAGAATTGGATGAGATGTCCAACGCTTACTTCAGGTTTAGAGAAAAGGTAAGGATACACACTTATAGCAAACATAATTTTCTTATTTTGAATATTTAGAAAAATTTGGGGTAATATTTTGGGTATTATATTGTTTTCTATGGATGTTCTAGCTTTCTTGAATTTTTTTGGGAGCTTCTGAAGAGGAAATCCTTCAATAAAAATTTCTTTAGGATAATCAGCAATAATTTCACAAATTTTTTGAATACCACCTAACCGATGTTGTAATTTCAGAAGCGAGTCCGGATTAATTATTTCCTCAAATTCTATAATCCCAATTTGTTTTGAATAATCAATTATTTTACCCTTATAAGGATTAAATTGCAATAGATGTGAAATTTCACATAAAGATAGAGTGTAATTTTTTCCGAGAATGAATAGAAATTGTTTCAACCGAAATTCATCAAAAAAATAAATAATTAAAATATTTTGGAGATTGGACCTGTTCTATCTACTTTTATCCTATCAATCCTTGCTGCTGTATAGTTAAGAACTACATCATTAAGTGCAATTGTCGGGAAAATTTCCTTAGCTCTGTCGATAGGACCAATTAACAAGAAATCTGCCCCCACTGCTTGAGGTATCGTGTTAATTATTACATTACTGATGGTCCTAACAGCAGCTCCAAATTCATTTCTCCTAGTCCATGTATGTAAAGCATTATGGGCCCCTGCGCCAGCAGGTAAGCCATATTTTTCTTTTATTAATTTAATTGCCCTCGCACAAATACCAACTGAAGGAATATCCAAAGTTGCAGTATCAATTAATGGTTTATCAACTCCAGCCCTTTCAGCTTTTACTAACAACCCCTCCGTTTTTTCATCTCCTTCTAATAATATTATTTTCTTATCTGGAAAAATATACTTCGAATGAAAAGTTAACATGATAGAGGCTTTTATTTTTGCATTTTTTATTGCATTTAACACTTCATCTTTAGTATGCGGATCAATTGAGTTATATATTACCCTATCTGATAAGCCTATTTCGCTAATATGATTCACAGCAGGGATATTAATTTCGGGAGTCGGTCCATCAGGACAAAATGTAGCATCTGTAATATTTGAAACAAAATCAATGTATTTAATTATAGCTTCGGGATATTCTGCTCCGATATCAATTACATGTGGAAGACCTGTTTTATCAGATATTTCTTCCTGAGCATTAATCAAAGTTTCAGCCCTTTTTTTATCAAAAACGCCTTTTTTAGGGTCCTCAAGAATTTTATGATTTTTATAAAAGATACTTCCTATTAAAACGATAGGGGTCTCCCCCACTTTCCCTCCAAATTTAATACCGTTTATTTCAAATACTTTTTGAGGAGTTTCATACTGTGCCATATAATCACCATTAAAATTTGTGGTTTTGTATTTTTTATATCCTAAAAATAATCAATTATTATTAATTTAATTTTTATTAACTGGCGAAATAGCCTTTAATTATTATGACCTAATTAAAAAATAATAAAGATAAAGTAAAAATAAAAACTTGCAATGATAGGTCTGATTTATAATTGCCCAGCAAAATCGCACCCATCCAAAAAAGAATTATAGAATATCTATCAGCTCATAAGAAACTAAAGATAGGAGTTTTAGGAACACATGATACTGGTAAAACTACTTTAGCTTTTTCACTTTGTTCAAAATTAAAAAGCAAGCATCTTTTTGTAGGTTTTGTAGAAGAATCAGTTAGAGAATGTCCTTTTCCTATTAATCAAATGACGAATTTTCTATCTCAATATTGGATTCTTAATAAACAGATTATTGATGAAATAGAAAAACATGAGAGATATAACGTAATAGTAACAGACAGGACAACTATTGATAATTATGCATATGCATTAAGAGCTTCTAAGATGGGTAAAATTTCAAAAGAGGATTTGGAAATACTTCGAATAAAAAGCAAACATTGGACTAAAACATATAACTTTCTATTCTATGCTAAAATTCCTAAGAAGAAATTAGAGGATGATGGGTTTAGAGATACTACAAAACAGTTCCAAATGGAGATTGATCAAATAATCAAAGAACTTATTCAAAACTGGAAGTTAGAAGTAACAGAGCTAGATGGAACAAATGATGAAAGATTAGAATTAGCATTAAAAAGTTTATCTAGTGAAATATAAAGATAAAAAACTCGAGTCTATTTATTAATGTTCAAAAATTTAACAGATTTTTAGTAAAAAAATAAAAAATATTAGATATTTTTAACTATCCAAAGATTTTATTCAGCGTGGTTGTCCACTTCTACTGCTAATGTTCCAAGTATCTCGTGTATATGTTTTTCCTTTTCATTAATGTTAAGTACGTTAGGCAAGTGTATTACTGAAGTCCTTTGAGCAGGTATAATGGTTAATTCTCCAGATTTTAATAATAAGTATTCAAAAACATCCGAAATTCTCTTATGTATGTGTATATTAGGAGCAGGGTATCTTTCTAAGTCTCCGAAAATCCCAGATTTATGGACTATGTCTTGAGATGTAATTTTATAATAGTCCCAACGCTTTTCGATCCAAATAAATGCAAAAACAAAACCAAATAGTCCAGCTATAGAGTAATAAAATGCCCAGGACATCGTTAAAGGAAAATCATTTATTGAAAATTTAGGAAGTCCTTGACCCACATCTGGAATATAAGCCATTACTAATATTGCTCCAAGCACTCCAACTACCACGGCAAGTACTAATGCGACAACTTTTGCACTATTATATTCAAAGGAAACAATGAACAGATTTCCTGCAAAGTTAGCAAACCATATTATTCCAAGTATAATTTTTAGATCTACTGCCAACCCATTTGCTACAGTAAGCTGATATAATAAATCAATGGGGGGTACATTCATTAAGGGAATAAATTGGGCAAGTAGACCTAAAATTGCGCTAGCTAAGGCTGTTGGCCAAAAGAATATTATCTTTGGATAAGTCCTTAAAATAACTTCGTCGATATCGAGTGACATAATTTTCACCATATTTTGTAAATATTTTATTTTACTACTCACTAATATAAAAATTTTCAGTTATCAGCAATTATTTTTTTGAATCGATCTTAAATAAATTAACAATAATAAGAAATTGATTCATTCTTAGTGATTTTTTTTAGATTTTATTTTTTTTTTATTAGTTATTATTTTTTTTCTCTAATTTCTTTGATTTTTCCTCAGCCAATTTTTTAAATTTCTTTGCCAATTCAGTGTCTCCTAATTTTTCATATGAGTTACTAAGATATGTAAGAGAAGCTACTTCACCTTTCAAATATTTTATTTTTTGATAAAAGTCATAAACAAATTGAAAAAGCTTGATGGCTTCTTTATATTTTTTTAGTTCAAATAAAGCTTTTCCTTTGCCAAAATACGATTTAATCTCTCCTAAAATATTTTTACTTGCTTTACTCTTCTTTATTGCTTTTTGATAATAATCTAAAGCCTCTTGTGGGTGATCTGTAAGTATAAGAAGATCCCCAATTTGTATTCTACTTTCTATCTCATTTTTTGGCTGTCTTTCTCTGACCATAATTTTTAATGCTTGTTTAAAGTTCTTCAACGCTTCTTGATAATGTTCCTCATCCATTTCTCTTAAAATTTTACCAATTTCGAATAATGTTTCCCCTTGTTCGACTTTATCTTCAATTTTCTTATAGATTTTAAGTGTTTGCCTGTAAAAATTCAGACTTTTATTGTATTTTTTTTGAAGTCCAGCGGATGAGCCTAAATCAAATAAAATATCAGCTTTTAATTCTTGATTTTTAATTTGTTGAGCAATATTTAAAGCCTTATTATAATTCAGATTCGCAATTTCATAATTATTTAATTTTAAATACATTTTTCCAATAAAATACAAACTATGAGCTTGTTTTAACAAATTTTTAATCTTTTTATATATTTCTAGAGCCTGCTGAAAATTTGTGAGGGCAGTTGCAAATTCCCTATCTTGAGCATATCCCATTCCTAATCCTAGATGTAGTTTAGCTAATAATTCATTATCATTTATTTTTTTACATTTTTTAATCGCTTTTTTCCAAAAGCCTATTGCTTTCTTATAATCCTTTGCTTCAAATGCATTATATGCTTGGGCGTATAACTTTGCTATAATATTTCGATTCTTTGATTGAAATGAAATTGAATATCAACTCCGAGTTGAAAATTGATCATAACCTTTCCTTTTAAGATTAATTACATTTCCATTTTTATCTATCATGGATACTACATTTTTTTTATCCGTGACCTGACCTATTTGACTTATTTTTATATTATTTTTTTGACAAATTTCTTGAACTTTTTCCCACTTTTTTGGGTTAACTGTTAATATTAGCTCAAAATCTTCTCCAATATGCATAATAAGATCTATGAGATTCAGATCAAACTCTTTAGAGACTTTTTTGGTTTCTTCGAGAATGGGAAGTTTATTTTCTTCAATTTTAATACCACAACCACTTGCTGCTGCAATCTTGTGGAGTTCCCAAGCTAACCCATCGGTAATATCTCCAGAAGCGGTTATTCCTTTTATTTTACTCAATTCCATAGCAATTTTTAGTTGAGCCTTTGGTTCTAAAGTGTATTTGGTCAATTTTTTCTTAATTTCAGTACTGACAGCGAAGTTTCGCATTAAAATTTGTAATCCTGCTGCTGAAGAACCTAAATAACCAGTTACAGCCACAACATCGTCTGGCTTTGCTGAGTGACGAGTTAACAGTTCTTCTTTATTAATAATCCCAATTGCAGTTCCAGCTAATATTACGTCATCAGTCATGTTAGTATCCCCCCCAAATATACAAGTATCATACTCTTCTGCAGCTAGGTTCATTCCAATTGCAATTTCTTTAAGATCCTCAACGCCTAAATCGCTTGGAAGACCAATACTCATGACTAGACCTAAGGGTTTCGCTCCCATTGCAGCTAAATCACTAATATTAACAATTACAGATTTCCTTCCCATTTGCCGAGGAGTCATTTCCGGAGGCATATGTGTTTTTCTACCTATTAAATCAGTAGTTACAATTAATACTTTCCCATCCGTTAGATCAATTACACCAGTATCTTCATAAATTCCTGTGGGAGTCTTGAGTCCTAATAAAATATGTGGGAGCGAAGAGAATTCATCTTGAAATATTTTTATAATTCCTATTTCACCTAATTCACCGATTTTCAAATTAAAAACCCTTGAATTTCTTCATTTTAATAATCTATATCTTAAAAACTAATTTAAATCAATTTAAATTAATATATTCTTGAGGAAAAAATTTTGACTCTAATTTTTATTTTTTACAAAAAAAGTATAAAATAATCAATAACTGTAAAAATGAAGTAAATAAAATTTTGAATAATTTTTTTTAATATAGTTAAAATTCTCTATTTATATAAACTGTTTTTTTGTCGAATTTCCTTTATAAAGGAATAGAAAGTATTTAAAAGAGTACAATATTTTATAAATTGATCCCTATCTTTTCACGGAAAGGAGATTATATTTGTTAGATACTGATCAAATTAAAAAACTCCTAGAAAAGGAGAAATTTGAACAAGTATTAAATCAAATTATAGAGTGTTATATCAATAGTAAGGAAGAGGGGACTAGGGCAAAATGTATAACCGAATTTACACAAATTGGGCTTAAATATCCAAATATTGCTCCTTTAATAATTAATCTTATAAAAAGACAAAACGAAGAAGATTATGAAGTTTTATTTAATATTTTTTGTGATATAATCGCCAAATTACCTGAAAATTTCGTGGTTATCGTCCCTAACCTTATTCAAGAATTGAATAATCAGAGTGTATACACGAGAATAAAACAAACTTTAGACCTAATTCGGCTTAAGGCTCCTAATCAATTTATTGATGTAATTATGGATAGCCTAAAGATTAAAGACGATCCGGACAGATGGAGATATGTCTTGGAATTAGGGAATTTTGGGGTTAAATTTCCTGAAGTAAATGATATTCTTATCCCTTATCTTACTAAACTATTAAAAAATGAAAATGAACAAATCAGAGCTGCTGCGACAGATACCCTAGAAAAAATTCGAACTCAAGCTCCTGTAAAACC
>JABXJV010000212.1 GCA_013375355.1 Candidatus Helarchaeota archaeon | reverse complement strand
TATTTGGGTCACCACCAAACCGTTCTATATTTTCTTGAACCCATTTTAAAACGGCAACTTGATCAAGAATGCCAATGTTTGGAGGTATGCCCGGTAAGTTCAGAAACCCTAAAACTCCTAAACGATAATTAAAATTCACTACAACAACATCACCATGAACAGCAAGTCTTGCTCCATTTAATCTGTCTCTTGAGCTGGCACCAATCACGAAACCTCCCCCATAAATCCAAACCATCACGGGTCTTGTCTTTTCGTCTGCTTTTGGAGTCCAAATATTGAGATAGAGGCAATCTTCATCCTCATTTTGATTAATCGGTGGAATATCTTTGTAATTTTGAGGAGGAATTGATCCAAATTGCGTAGCATCTTTAAGATCCACCCATGGATCCATGGGTTGTGGTTCCCGAAAGCGCAAATCTCCTAGAGGTGGTTTTGCAAAAGGAATTCCCAAAAAACATTGATAATCTGATTCCTGAACGCCTCTTATTTCTCCTTTTGTTGTTTTTACAATTACCAAATTTATCACAATTAATTAATTCATGTAAATTTTTTAAGGAGGCTTACTAACAGACAATAATTTATCCCTCAATTCAGATTATATAGATCTGATTATTGGAACTTCTTCACCTGCCTCAACCATTTTTTTCTTCAATATTTTTGCTAATTTAATACGAATTTCTGAATAATTAGGATCTTTAATGAGGTTATTTTTCTCATATATATCATTTTCTAGGTCATAGAGAAGTTCTTCTTCATATTCTTTAGCACCAGAATCATAAAATCCTCGTCTAGATGGTGCCTTGACACTATATTTCCACCTTTTAGTACGAATAGCTCTTCCAACTTGGCTTTCACTTATTTGAATAAAAACTTCCTGCGACCAGTCTTTTGGGGTGCTATTAATTAAAGAATGTAAAGGTCTTCCTTTCATATGTTTTGGAACATCTATTCCCCCAGCTGTTAATAAAGTAGGAGGTAGATCAATTAAACTTACAAGTTCAGATATCTTTTTCCCGCCCTGAAATCCAGGTCCCTTTATTATCAACGGTATATGAATTGAAGCTTCGTGAGCAGAACGTTTATATTCTCCATTTCTCGTTCTAAAATGGCAACCATGGTCACTTGTGTAAATTATAAGAGTATTTTTTAAAATTCCCATTTCCTCGAGTTTATTATGAATCCGTTTAAAATTTCTATCAATGCTATTACAACATCCCAAATAATCAGGATAATTTTCACGCCAATCTCCTTGAGTGCCTTCAAGATCACCCGGTATTTGATAATTCTTGAATTTTTCCTTGCTTCCAATGGGACCTTCAACCTGGTTATGATCGTTTTGATGATGAGGTTCTAAGTATGATATAAAAAGAAGGAAAGGTTTTTTTTCATCGCGAGTTTCTAGATACTTCAATACGAAATCAGTTAAACAATCTACCCGATACCCCTTAAATTCCACTTTATTCATATTTTCATTAAATAAATATCCATCATAACCATGCGATGTGAATTCTAACAAGTCTGAAGCAAGCCAGAAGTCCTTATAACCTCCTCGAAGCTCTAGTGGTACTCCTCTATTTATATATTGTTCTTTTTTGCTCCTTTTGAATATATTTACATTTACAAAACTTGCCAGGTGCCATTTTCCAATATATCCTACCTCATAACCATTATTAGAAAAATAATTGGCAATGTTTTTATCGCTAATTGGTAGAGGAATTCCATTTCTAAAACATCCTGTTTCTGTAGCATAAAGGCCAGTCTGGATACAAGAACGAGCGGGTCCACAAACTGGTTGGCATGTAAATGCATGAGTAAATATCACGCCTTTTTTTGCTAAATTATCAAGGTTCGGTGTTACTTCTAGTTTTTGACCGTAACAGCCCATTGTATCATGGCGTTGCTGATCAGATAATATAAAAATAATATTTGGTTTATCCATAATATCAAAATATAAATTATGAAATTCTCTTAATTACTTTCTTACCAGCCAAATCCAAGTGTTTCGTTCCAAGCATGTTCTGCCGATAAAATTTCGTATTCCTTGCCCCAAAAAGCTATAAATTTTCGAATTATTTTCCCATGAATTTTTACCGAATCTCCTTCTTTAAATGGAAATTCATTGAAATGTCTTGATTTGGCAATTACTTCTTGAATGTCCATTATAGGTTCATTTAACTTAACTTTTACTGTACCACCTGAACTAAAAACTCCCGAACCACCTATAAGTTCAATAGTTCCACTCAATTCTCCTACGTATATTATTTTATCCTTTCCGATTTTTATAACCTCCTTTTTGTAAATTATAAATATCAAATAAAATTAGACGCAGCTTCTAATAAACCATTCTACACTATATTTCCTTTTATTCCTTAAGATTATAATACCATAAATTGCGTGACTAATCCATAATATTATGCTTAACAGATAAACAGAATATGGATCTAAATTCAGCCATGGATCATAAATCAAGTCAAAAACCCTTTGGAAAACATAATAATGAGTAATAAATGTAGTTAGAGAATTGCTACCAAAAATTTCAAAGAGTACTAGTGCCTTCACTTCCTTTTGCCTCCAATCTTGAATCCAGAAAAAAATTGTGATGAATAATATCACTGAACCTATTGCAAATAATATATCTTGACGTGGAGGGTTGCCAAGAAAAAAATCTGGATAATTAATAATGGATCTAAAATTTGAAAGAATACCATAAGAAACTAATGAAATTATTGCTATTATAAGAGAATTTTTTATGAATTTGTCTTCTGATTTGGTCTCAACAGCGTTAATCATCTT
>JABXJV010000211.1 GCA_013375355.1 Candidatus Helarchaeota archaeon | reverse complement strand
GTTATGAATATTTCGATTCACGTCGCAATAGGAACATCCTTATTTATAATGATATTTAGTTCCTCTTCAGGTGTTATTAATCATATTTTAAATGGTAATTTACCTATTTTTGCTATTTTTTTCGGAATATTTTTAGGAATTGGAGCTGTAGTTGGCTCAAGTATTGGGTCAAGAGTGACTTATAGATTAAAAGATGTAAAAATTAAAAAAATTTATGGATTAATTACGATTTGCATTGCAATTCCATTAATTTGGATAAGAATTTTGCTCCCATCTGACCCTATTCAAGTATTTTTTAATAATTTGGAGGATTTTTTTAGTAGTATAATATCATAAGACTATTTTTTCTATAGTTTCCAACCAATAGATAATATGGGTATACAATTTTTTCAAGAATATAAATTTCTATTAAACCAAATGTTAATAAAAAATAATTCTGATTAACATTTTATAGTTACTATTAGATCTAATTAAAAAAGAAGGCATAATCCATTGAGTTTGGACGAAAATACAAAGGGGTTCATGAAAGAAATAATCGAATTCATTTCATTAATTAGAGCATCAGAAAAAGAGAGATATGAATTACAGAAAAAGTTTATGGAAGATACAATAAAAACCATTAAGGACATTTCTGAATCAATAAAAGCAAGTAGTGAATACTTAAGGACCAGTATTGAAAAATTGAAAGAAACTTTATCAACAGGTATTGATAATATTAGGAAAGAAATTAGTGTAGATTCTATAATTGAGGCAAAAAATGCTTTAGGAGAGACTGTTGATATTTTACAAAGAGAAACTCAATTATTTGAGTTTAAGCAAACGATTCATGAAATTCGTTCATCATTAGACAATATACAGAGGAAAAATTTGCAGCAACAAACAAAAAACCCACAAATAACTGCAAATAAAAAAAATATTATAGAACCTGAAGTAATTCAAAAAGAAAGTCCGACTGAAATGGTATCTGAACTTGAAGAAAAAAAAGTAGTAAAAAAGAAAAAACAAGTTAAAAAAGACGAAAAATTTCATATCGAATTTTAAATTATCCCGTTAATGTTTTTAACTCATTCGCTAAGTTCTTTAGATCTGAGACAAGAGTCTGGTAATCCGCATAATACATCTTTTTTTGTAGCCGTTCAAGTACTCTATAAAAATCATTTGTGATTGCTTTTTGCTGGTCTGTCATATTTAGTGCTACTTCTCTAATGCCTTCAATTGTTTCTATATTTTTAGAGAACATATTAAAAACAGTTTTGAATTGAGTATCTCTTGAGGAGCGAATTAAATCGGTTATTGTTTGAAAATTTTCAGATATTTCAACAATTTGATTAAGTAAATTATCAGATAACGATTCCAATGATTTATTTAATGTCGAGATGGATTGAGTTACTTTCTCCATCCATTTATATATATCATCAATTACAGCTACTACAAATTTTATTGTAGTTTTTTCACTATCTTCCATACAAATCACTATTTTTAATTATTAAATCCGTTTTACAATTTTTTTTATTTCAGAAAGAACACTTTTTAAATCCTCAGGAGTAGTTGCTCCTTTAAGTTCTGGAACTTTTATTTCTGTTTTTAAATCTTTAATCATTTTGTTAATTTTTTCTAATTCAAAATAATCATAAAATCTTTTAATTTCCGAAGTAGTTTTTTCAGCTAAATCTGAAATTAATTTATTGGATTTTTCATCTTCCTTTTTAATGAATTCCACCATATTATGAGTATCTTTAGAAAGCATCCCTATTTTTTCTTCTACTAGATTGTGGATTTTGTTAATTTGTTTTCCGACTTTTTCTAAAGAGCCCATAAATTGCTGAAAAGATTTTGAAATATCTTTTAAATTCTTTAGAGCTTCCTCCATTTCAATTTACCCCAAATTAATAACCTTAAAATTATATTATTTTTAATTTTTTAACATCTAATATATATTTATCAGATATTCTATGAAATAATTAAAAGCCTCATCAATTCTTTTACCAGTACGTGCTGATGTTTCAAAAAAGAACATTTTATTGTCCTTTGCAAAGTTTTTTCCCTCCTCCGTTGGAATTACTTTTTCAAGATCGATTTTATTTCCAATCAAGATACAGTGTACAATTTCTTTATTTCCTTGAACTATTTCTTGATGCCATCGTGTAATATTCGCGAAACTTTCAGGTCGGGTTACATCATAAACCAACATTGCCCCTTGCGTCCCCTGATAAAATTGTTCTCTTACTTGAGCAAATAGCTCTTGCCCCGCAATATCCCAAAACATTAGTTTCACTTTATTTTTATTACGTTCAATTTCTTTACGAAGCATATTTACTCCGAGAGTTGGGAGGTAATCAGCAGTGAATCTCGCATCTATATACCGATTTAGCAAACTCGTCTTTCCTACAGCGTAGTCGCCACATACGACAATTTTGAAAGTAAACCTTTCCATATGAAAATTCTCCATTTTTTCCGATGAGAGATCAAAACTATTATTTATTGGTTATAAAATTTAAAAAGTCGGCAGTATATAAACTTCATTTGTAACAAATAGGAATAAAAAATTCAATTAATTAAAATCGCTTTACATCATACCCTCAACTATTCTTAATTTAGACTCAAGCAAATCTATTTCTTCATCGATTTCTCGAAGCTCTCTTTCAATATTTTCTATTTTATTTTTATATTCTAAATCTGAAATAACCTTTGAATTGTATTGTTTTTGAATATAACTCCTTAATTTAATTGAAGAATCTTTTCTTAATTCCAATTCTTTTAGTTTTTTATTAATTTTCTCTATATTTGTAGATTTTTCTTCAGTCTTTTCTTTGAAAGAAGTTGGTAAATCTATATTCAATCTTTTTGAAATCATTTTAATAAGAAATTCAAAACGTTGATTCAATATTTTAAATTTCCCAAAATCTTTTTGAGTACCTTTTAATTCTTCTATAATTTCTAAAGTAGATTTAATTTGACTTCTAAAACTTTCATCTTCTATTGGAATTTTTTCAATCTCTTCTGGGATTTGCTTTGATATAACTGAAGGTTCTTTCAGAATTTGTGGCATTTCAAATTTTATTGTAGGAGGCTTAATCGCTTGGACCTTTTCTTCTCCAATTAACCAATTAATTGCATTTTCAAATAATTTTTTATTCTTTTCGGAGTCAATACCACCTCTAACATCATATCGAAATTGGGAATAAGCTCCTGATATTAGCACTCTACCAAATTTTAGTTTTGATGTTGCTAAAACGGGATTTTTAGGCGGAATTGCATTTCCACTAGTCCATGCAATGGCTTTGGTGGCAGTGGAAGAAACTATATTCAAACTACAGCCTTTTGGATAAGTAAACTCATTTATATCTTGAGAAAAAATCGGGTGTAATTTTATATCTTTAATAATAACTATTTCCTCATCATCCAAAGAATTCTCACTATCTTTTACTTTGTCGTCATTAAATTTTACCCCAAATTTCTTTGATAAATCATTCAAATTAGACATATGTGCCCTGTCCCCTCCAGAATTTCCTAGTATGAATAGTCCATTCCCTTTTTCTACAAATTTAATAATTTCATTTATTTCATTTTCAGATAAATAATTTGTTGGTTGTGCAATTATGAAAATCTTATATTTTGAAATACTTTCGTAATTGATGGGGAATTCTTTGTGAGTTCTTAATCTAAATTTTTCAGGATCTAATAAATCCCGAAGCATTCTATATGTATTTTTTAAATCTCCTTTTTCTCCATGCGAAAAATCAAATGCTATTGAAATAGTCAAATAATAACCACCAATATTTATTGATGAATTTATCAAAATGTAATAAATACTTAAGTTTTAAATTGATTAAACAAATGTTTTATGAAATTTTAAGATGATTTTATATTTTTCTTCTCAAATTTATAAATAATACCTAAAAAAATTTATAATTAATATTATTTTATATAATTAAAGGGATGAGCCCTTGAGTTTGGATAAATTTGTGAATTCTCCTAAAAAAACAAATAAAGACGGAAAGAAAACAAGTGAATTAACTAATAAGCAAAATGAATCAATAATATCTGAGGGGGATTATCTCTTATTAAGCGTATCCTATGATGGTCGAAACAGTAAGGCTGTTGCCAACTTATATGATCAGAAAAATATAAGAAAACATTATGATAATTCGGGTCATTTACCTTATCTTATTTCAAATCTTACTACAGATGAAATTCAAGATAGATATCCAAAGGTTTACAAACATGAAGGATTCGAAAAATTCGAAAAAGTTCGATTGGAAAATCTGATAGTAGATAAGCAGATTGAAATGACAAAAGTTATCGCTAAAGATCCATTAAGTATAGGAGGAAAAGTTAATAGTATAAGAGAAGTTCTAAGAAATAATTCATGGGAAGATAGAATAAGATACCATAATTGTTATATCTTCGATAAAGGATTAATTCCTGGTTTATTTTATAACGAAGTCAATGGAAATCTAGTTAAAAAAGAGTTTCAAATTCCTGAAGAATTGAAAAAGCAGATTACAAACTTATTTTCCGCTGAAAGTGACGAGTTTAAAAATACATTACCAAAAATTCTTGAATTGTTTTTTACTCCAATTCCTCACATAGAGAGATTAGCATTAGATATTGAGGTTGAAGCCCCCGAAAATCGTATCCCAGACCCTAATGAAGCTCAACAACCAGTAATTTGTATTTCCTTTGCAGCAACAGATGGATTTAAAAAAGTCTTAATATTGGAAAGAGAAGGAATTGAAGAAGGAGAAAAAATAGAGGGGTTCAATGTAGAAATTCAAAAATTTAAAGAAGAAAAAGAGTTACTAGAAGAAATTTTTAATATTATAAATAATTACGCAGTAACTTTAACATTTAATGGCGATAATTTCGATTTAAAATATCTATACAATCGAGCTAATAAAATTTTTAAAATTAGAAAGGATGAAATTCCCATTTTTCTAGGACGCGAAATAGCACTATTAAAAAAGGGGATTCATGTTGATTTGTATAAATTTTTCCATAATAGAGCAATCCAATTGTCAGCTTTTAGCAATAAATATCGAAGAGTCTCCTTAGATGAAGTTAGTAAAGCTTTATTAAATTCACAGAAGATAGAGTTGGATAAATTTATTTCAGATTTATCGTATAATGAATTAGCTTACTATTGTTTTCATGATAGTGAACTTACTTTGGACTTAACCCAATTTAACAACAATTTAGTTATGGATTTAATTATTCTTCTTATGAGAATTAGTAAATTAAGTATGGAAGATGTAACCAGACAAGGAATTTCTAGCTGGTTAAAAAATTTATTTTATTTCGAACATAGGCAAAGAGGATATTTAATTCCCAATCCCGAATATATTTTAAGTATAAAGGGGGAAGCTAAATCAAGAGCCATAAGTAAAGGAAAAAAATATCTAGGAGCTATAGTTATAGAACCTACTCCCGGAGTATTTTTTAATGTTGTAGTATTAGATTTCGCTTCCTTATACCCCAGTGTTATACAAAGGAATAATCTCAGCTATGAAACTATAAATTGTCCTCATAAAGAATGTAAAACAAATATATTACCTAATACAAAATATTGGGTTTGTACAAGAAAAACCGGTCTAAGCGCACTAATTATAGGACTTTTAAAGGAATTGCGGGTAAAATGGTTTAAACTTAAAGCGAAAGATAAAAGTCTCTCTCCAGAAGAAAGAAACATGTATGATGTTATTCAATTTGCTTTAAAAGTTATAGTTAATGCTGCTTATGGTGTCTTTGGATTTGCAAATTTTCCATTATATTGCCCCCCTGTGGCAGATGCAACAACCGCAGGAGGGCGTTTTGCGATTGAGCAGACCATAAAAAAAGCAAAAGAATTAAACGTCGAGGTTCTATATGGAGACACTGACTCGGTATTTTTATATAATCCAACGAAAGAACAAATAGATGAACTGATAAAATGGAGCAGTAAAGAATTAGAAATTGAATTGGACGTAGAAAAAAACTTTAGGTGGGTCGCTCTTTCTGATAGAAAGAAGAATTATCTAGGCGTCTATCCAAATGGTGCTGTTGATATTAAGGGATTAACGGGTAAAAAAAGCCACACACCAATGTTTTTACAAAAGTTGTTTTTTGATTTGATTACTATATTGAGTGAAGTAGAAAAAAAAGAAGATATTGAACCAGTAAAAGAAAAAATAAAGAAACTTGTTAAGAATTCGTTAACGAAATTGAAGAAGAAATTATATTCTTTGGAAGATTTAGCATTCAGGATGGTCCTAACCCGGTCACTTGAGAAATATAAAAAAACTACACCCCAACATGTAAAAGCTGCAAAACAACTCCAAGATTCTACAGATATAAAAATTCAAGCTGGAGATGTGATATTTTTTGTAAAAACTAGAACAAGTGATGGCGTTAAGCCAATTCAACTTGCAAGGTTAACGGATATTGATACTAAAAAATATAAGCAAGCAATTGAATCCACATTTGATCAAGTTTTGGACGCTTTAGGAATTAGTTTTGAAGAACTTACGGGTATTCGGACTTTGGATTTCTTTATGAAATAAATTTGCAGATTTATTTAAATTATTCTTATAAAAACATAGTTTATTTAGAATGAAATAATATTATTTAAAATGAAATCATAATAAAATATTATCAATATAATATAGTAATATTCCATGAGGAAAATACAATTCATAATTGGGAATTCAATTTAGGTGGATTTTATGGATATATCTGAACTTATTAAACAAATAGAAGAGATTTATAATAAATTTATGATATCGGACAATACTCCCGACATGGAAGCGGATTTGAAAATTAAATTATTAGATGCAATTTCTTCAACTTTGGCATTTTGTAATTTAAGAAAAGGTCCTAATTCAGAAAATTTAAAAGTTATACTTGATAATTTAAAGGAAAAATTATTAGTTTGGGACCCTTACGGTCCTTGGTTTAAGGAGAATAAGGAATTGTCAAAGGGTACATATGATGTTATTACACTTGCAAAAACCATTAAATTTGAAGAAGCAGTTACTCCTTTAAATATTGTTAAAACTGAAGATTTTAATGCTTTTAAAAACACTATCCAAAAAGAATTACAGATTTTAAGAAATGAGATTATTTTAATAAAAGATTTAATTAATAAGATAAAACCTATGAAACCCACAAATACTGGAATTCCTACACTTGCCCCTAAGCCAATAGAAGTACCAAGAACGACTCCTGTACCTATTCCGAAGCCAGTTTCTGTAGCTCAACCCATTCCTGTTGCCAAACCAGTTCCCATCCCTAAACCAGTCGCTGTTCATAAACCGAGTGAAATACCTACATCTGTTCCATTAACAGATCTACCACCATCTTCTACCACCGAAGAAAAGGACTCATCAAAACTATTC
>JABXJV010000210.1 GCA_013375355.1 Candidatus Helarchaeota archaeon | reverse complement strand
TTTATGAATATTTTATTTACAAAAGGTTAATTTTTACACAGCAAATAAATTTTTCACAATTAATTTAATTATAAAATTAATCATAAATTTTCAATTAATAATATAAATATGCATCCTAATGATACATTTTATCGAATTAATTCATCATTTTATTAAACTGATTAATATTTCCATATTCATTATATCTTCTTTCATATCAGGTTCCTTTGGAGTTTCAAGAATCTTAGGAATTCTTTTTAGTTTTTTATCATTCATTATTAAATCAAATGCTTTTAGACCTATTCGCCCCTTTCCTATATGTTCGTGCCTGTCCACTCTTGAGCCAAGTTCTCTTTTCGAATCATTTATATGGATAATCTTCAGCCTGTTCCTCCCGATTATACTATCAAACTCCCCAAGAGTCTTATTATATGATTTTTCATCACTAATATCATATCCAGCCGCAAATATATGGCACGTATCAAGACAGACACCAATACGATGATTTTCTTCAGTTTTTTCTATAATCTCTTCTATTTGTTCAAATTTGTATCCAACACTGTAACCCTGTCCCGCTGTTGTTTCAATACATATCATCAGTTTGCTTTCTTTTTTTTCAGAAAATATTTTATTAAAAGCATCAGATATTATATTAACTCCTGTTTTAATATCTTTTCCAACTGTTGAGCCAGGATGCATAACAAGATATGGAATCTTTAATATTTCGCATCTTTCCATCTCATCTATAAAAGATTTGCAAGATTTTCGGAAATTAATTTTATTAGGAGATGCTAAATTTATCAGATATGAAGTATGTGCAAATATCGGATTAATATTCGACTTTCGGGAAATAAGCATAAATTTTTCTACCTCATTCTTCAAGAGAGATCTTGCTCTCCACTGATTATTATTCTTTGTAAACATCTGAATTGTTTTGCATCCTAACCTTTCGCCGCGAAGAACTGCCTTATCAACTCCCCCTGCTATAGACATATGAGCACCCAATAAAACATTATCTTCCATTTATGTTCTTACTCAAAAAAATCTATTCAAAAATACCAACTTCATTTATACACAACTTTTGATTTAAACCCGGATAATTCTGTAATATTAGTCCCATTTTATCCTTTCATACACAACTATAAATAAAAACCCTTCTTATATAGAAGGGTTAAATTTACATAAAATAAATAGAAAAATCATTTATAAATTTTTTACATTATTTATCACTTTTATTAATATATTTTACTTTGCTGTCCAGAGACTGTTCACTCTCTTTTAAATCGAAAACTTTTCCTGTTGAATCATTAATTCCGGAGGGAGTTGCCGATAATACTGCCTCTTCTTTTAAAAATTTGTTCTCGTCTTTATCGGAAAGAACATTTTCCCCTCCTGCTTTCTGATTTAAAATTTCCTCTTGCAAAGGAGCATTCTCAATTTGAAATTTTTTATAATCTGAGCGTTGAACATT
>JABXJV010000209.1 GCA_013375355.1 Candidatus Helarchaeota archaeon | reverse complement strand
TCGTAAAATTCGTAAAATGATCCCTCATTTTTCCAAGTTTCAAATACTCCTTTAATTATTCTAAATGCAAATTCTCCACTCAATTTATACCTTTGATATTTTTCAAGACCTTTTATAACTAGATAGGCTGTGTTTACCCAGATCGGCCCTCTCCACATATCCTTTTCAAAATTCTTATCATTTAATGCAACAGATGGTAGCGGAATTTTTGTATTATATTCATAAGGACTTTCCAGATGTTTAATTAACCGTTTAGCCTGATTTTCGGTTGGTATTTCGGCAACGAGAGGAAAAAAACTAGCAATAGTATTAATTACGATTCGTTTTTTACTTACGATATCATAATCCAGGTATAATCCTGTATCTTCATCCCATAGATATTTTTGGATTAGTTCAACTAATTCTTCATTTTTATTGTGGAATTCATCAATATCTGCTTCGTATTCGTCTTTTTTTTCTCCATTTTGTAGTTTTTCTGCTATTTTAATAAGAGATTGATTTTGGAGAACGATGTAAGTGTTAAGATCTATCGCAGCTATTCTAGTTAAATCCCTCTTATGTTTTTCACTTCGATCTGTAAATCTCGGAGAATTATCTATGCCAGATTCATATGAATGTTTCCAAAAAAATAGACCGTTTTTCAATCTTCTATTTTTATAAAGCCATTGATTGAACTTTTTCAATTTAAAATATGCATATTTTAGATATTCCTTATTAACTTTAAGATTAGAAATTGCCCAAGCAATAAGTGGAGGTTGGATCTTTTCTGATTTATTAAAAAATGAAACGAAATGAGGGATCCTTCCATCTTCAGTTTGATTATCTAGAAGTGGTAATAAAATTTCGCTCGCTATATTTTGATCCCAATATTTCCAAACCAGCGATATAAATGCAGAATCCCATAAATAGCAAAACATAAATATTGCAGCTGGCATTGCCCAACGGTGTTTTAAATTACCCTTTGGTGCATTGAGATTGATTTCTAGCCATTTAAAAATTTCATGATATCCTTCTTGAATTATTGGATCTTTGATTTTGATATAAGGTTTGGGTGGTGATTTACCAGAAATAAGGTCACTTCCGCTTCTAGATAATAAATAAATAAAAATATACCAGAAATTTAAAAATATGCCTAAAGTTAAACGAAAAAATAATTCGAAATTATTTAAGAAAAACAATATTATTCTGAAAATTAAGGATATAATATATCCTATCCAAAATAATTTGTTAGTAGAAATTAGAATACCCCCAAAACTTAAACTACTTTTAACTTTAGCAAAAAAATTTTCTTTAAAATCTTCTAATTTCCATCTAGCAATAATATTAGAAACTAATCCATATAATAAACCATTAAAAGAAGTAATCAGAAAGATATAAATTAATATGATATCAGATTCATTAAGATTAAACATTCTTAACTGACCATTATTTTTTTAATAATCTTTTAAGATAAGGGATGACATTTTTCTTTAATATTGTAATTAACCTCGGGTCATTTGTGATATAAACATCTTCAATTCCCAAAATTACTACCTTTCCTAATGCATCTGGAAACCAATTAGCTATATAATTATTATGAAGTTCTTCCATTACAAATATTATATCTGCCCAATCGATGAGTTCTCGACTTAGAGGAGTCTTTGCTGCCCAATAAATTCCTGCGGATTTTACTTTTAATCTTTCCCATTCTTTAAATAACTCTTCAGCAGTTTTACTTCGATTAATATTGCCTGTACAAACGAATAAAACATTTTTCTTCTTCAAAAATTAAAGATCTCCATTAACAATTATATTACATTTACGTTACCCACCATATCTTGAACGTTCTTAGGTAGTTTTGTAAGAATTTCAACTTTTTTTCCAAATTTTCCCAAAGTATCTTCCACCACAATATAATCAAAATTAGGAATTATTACATCATTCCATTTATCTCCTATCCCTCTAAGTGCCACATCTAACATCATAACAATTTGTTCGCCAAGAGGCTCTTCAGAATCCAAGGTTATAGCACCGTAGAACTCCTGACATTCTGTATATCCAGAATTATGGGTACCTGTGTAAGGTTTTAATTTTTCAAGTTCAATTTCCCTACCCACAAATTTTGATACTTCTTTAGATTTAGATTTAAAGAAATCTACTAATGTTTTTTCTTGTAATTTAGCTGGTAGTTTTTTTTCCGCTACCTCGATGAATTTTTGAAGTCCTATATCATATGCTTCTTCTATAAAATCAAACCAAAATTTTTGCCATGATGTAACTTTATTAGGATCTGTCGTTGCAATTACCGATCTTCTAATACAAGAATTTAATCCGTCTCTTTTGGGTGCAACTCCCAAATGAACAAAATCACCTTCTCTAATTATCCTATTTTGTGCTTCTCCTATTAATGTTCTATTAGCTTCATTTGCACCTACCATTATTTTGAAACCATGTTCTT
>JABXJV010000208.1 GCA_013375355.1 Candidatus Helarchaeota archaeon | reverse complement strand
TATATTGCTAAAATACAGTACACATATAAACAGCGCAATATATTTTTTTATATTTTGCATTTTAACGACCTATTCTTTATAATAATTAATTCCCTAGTGTTTTGAAATGGAATTTTTTCTGTTAAAATTGCAAAAATTCCTCTGTTTTTTTATTAAAACTAATAATTTATAAATTTAAGTAAAGAGGGAACAATTTTGTGCGATCTTTTATTATCGGTTCAAATTGAATGTTTTTTGATGAATTTGTGAAATTCAAATAAATTTAAAATAACAGTTATAGAAATAATAATGTAGAAATAAAAGCATTTTAGAGGGTATCCATAACTCCTTTGCCTTAAACCATTTTATTAAGTAGTTTTTTTAAATTGAAATATTTAATTTTTAAATTTAACTAATTCAAAAATCTATATTCTGTGATTAATAAAGAGAAAACTTAAAAATATTATTGAAAAATATTGCTAAAACATCAAAAAATAGAAAGATCGAACATATAATTAGGATAATTAAAACTCCAAATCTAATTTTAAGAAATTTTCCATTATCTGATTCCTTTGATTTCAATATAGGTATATATCCTACCAGAATTGGCATCATCATTGGAACGATTTCATGTAATAGAATATTTATATCTGAAAATTGTAGGGCTAAAACCATCCAGTATGCATATCCTACAAACATCGAAAGGGTGAATCCAAAGTAAACGTTTCTATAACTTTGGAATCTTTCGTTTCTCATAAATAAAGGGAAAAGAATTAATGAGATGACACCTAATGCAAAGAAAGTTGGGGGTGCGTAAATTCCCAATTGAGGAGCGGATGACTGGTACATACCCCAAAATATATTCCAAAGGAATCTCTCATCTCCTTTAAAATATATCATTATAATATAAATTTGAATTAGAAATTGATAGTTTTCTGTAGGGGGTAGTATATAACCAATTGAGCTAAAAATAATAAAAACTGCATCTATTGCTATAACTATTAAGAAAATATTAAAAATTTTGTTTCTATGTTCTTTTTTTCCACTAAACAAAAGAGGGCTTGAAAACAAAATTCCAACTAATATCGAGAGTGAAAATACTGAAAGTGGATTAATGTCTAAAGAGATTAAATAATTAAATATAATTAATCCACCTGAAAAAGCAGAAAGGACATAAAAAAATTTCCAATAATGTGATTTAATGATTTCAAAATAGGGTAAAATTTGTAAAAATAGAGAACTGATTAATATTGTATAAAAAATGCCATAAATTGAATCAGACTTAAGAATAACAAAATTAAACCAATTATATCCTATAACAATGGTTAAAGTATAAATGATAGAATAATTTTTTTTTATTGAATGTCCTAAGGGTGCTAAAGGAGGTTTCATAAAAAAAGTTATAAAAGTACATAAGCTCAACATAAAGCAAAATAGAAATTCTGACCAATTGAATATTGAAACATAAGAATAAAAGAGTTGGAGAGAAATCCAGAATACAATAGCAGAAATAAATGTACTTATGGAAGTCCAGATATACTTGTATGTATTCCATTTAATATTTTTAAACACCGCGGTTAAAGCAGCCAAAATTGAATAAACTATCCCAGAAAGAATGAACGCTATATTAATATCTTTTAAATTCAACGACCATAATATGAAAATTGCTGAAGCAAAACAAATAGAGCATAACATCCAATTTATCAAATTAAACCATAATTTTTCTCTTTGAAAATTGATCAAAAATCGCAGTGAAAAGAAGCAGGTTAAAGAGAAAAATATTGAAAATAACAAATTCTGGGATAGTATAATAGAAAAGACAAATATTATAAAAGATAAGTTAAACACGGCTATATTTTTTAAAACTTTTGAAACTTTTTTTGGAATTGCAGAAACAAAATGAATTGGGAATAAATGAACAATATAGATCAAAGAAATTACATTAACAAAATAGATTAAATTTAAAAAATTAATTAAAATATCAGATTGTATTTGGATAAAATTGGTTAAAATATATAGAATAATAAAAATTGGTAAAATTTTCCAAATCCAAGTGAATATTTTCCATGGAATTAATTTAATTTGATTAAAAATTAAATACAATATAATAAGCACTATTGCAGTCAAGTATAGATTTAATAACAATGAGATTTGCAAAATATCAAATATAATGAAAAAAACGCCTCCATATAACATTGGTAGAACTACCAACAAATTATATTGACTTTTTAAAGAAATTCTATCTTTCATCAGGACCATTAATCCAGAATACATGAAAGCAGACGAAATTAGAAGACTTAAATGAAGATTTGAATAATTTAGAATAATATTATAAATTAACCAATTCAAAAGAATCGATAGGCACATGAGCATAAGAAATTTTAAAGATCTAGAATATTTAATCGGAGTTGAGGGAGGCAACCATGTAAATAATTGAAAAATCAAAGAGAAAATTAATAACATTAGCGAGATGCTATAATATATATTCTTTTCAAATACATAAAACCAAGAATTTATCATTGAAAGCCAAGATAAATTGATAGTGAAAATTAACCGAACAATTGAACGAAGCTTGCTTGAAGTTTTTGGGATTAATTCGCTTGAAATTAAAATGAATGACCCGCATAATACAGAAATGAAAAAGTCTTCAATGGAGTATATGTTAGTCCTTGATGATATATGTAAAGAATTTAAAAAAACGGCATGTATGATATTATTAAGAAATTTAGTAGATATTTCCACATCTGCTAGTTTATTTGCTAGAATTATGAAAAATTCATCGGGTATTAATGGTACGATAATTTTAATTCTGCTAGCTATGAGGAAACTTATTGCAATCCAAACAATTTTAGCTACATTCCATTTTTTTGAACAAAGTTTTGAAATAAATAATATTATTGTTCCAAAAATTAAACCAGAACTAATTGAATTGTATATTTCTTTAGTAGAAGAATATAAAAATAACATCAAAAAAGTAGATATTTCGACATTCAGAAATGCTATGATTTTCCATATCATTTTTTTGGATACCAAAGATAAGAGAGAGGTGAAAAAAATCGATAAAAATGAAATTCTGATTAAAATATCTAAAATTATGTATTCTAATAAAAAGAATAATAATCCTGTGATAGCTCCTATGTATCCAATCCAAATCGGGATAATTTCTTTAAACTCTATTTTTTTCAATGGCACTAATATTAAACCCAGAACGAATCCAAAGTTAATTGCTAAAAAGAAATTATATAAGACTCCAAGAGCTGGAGCAAATAATTCGAATATGAATAATGAATAAGAAATAAAGTATATTAACATTAATATGGTTGATTTCTGAGTCCACTGTTTTCTGAAGACAGCAATTAAGTAAACTGTTAAGGATCCTAAATAAACTGTTGTAAAGATCGAATTTAAAAGGGTAACTGATAAGATTTCGAAAAAATACCAAATTAATAAAGTAAATACTCCCATTCCTAATAATCCAAGATTTAAAAGAACATGATTAAAAGTCATCAAATTTTTAAAATTAAGGCTTTTAGAAGTTTTTAGGGTGATATTGAACATTAAAAGACTAAATACAATCAAACTTAAAGCAATATTTAGAATTTGAAAATCCAAAAATAAAGTAAATGTAAAGATGGTAGAGCTTGATGATATAAGTGTCCAAGCAGTATAGATTATCCCACTATTTTTAGTTCTAAGAATTCTTATCAAGTAAGTGTAAATTAATGCGGTTCCAAATATTGCTGTAAGTGAAACGCTTAGGATTGCATTTATTGGAGTATAAATAAATCCATCTGAAATTGGAAAAATCAAAGTAGTAATTTGAAGTATAAATGTTGATAGTAGAATCAATATGGCTATTTGATTTATAACTAAAATATTTCGAGGAACTTTGAGATATTTTAAGAAATATAGCATTAGAAATACTAAGATTAAAGACATCTGAATTATCATAAACATATTTTGAGTAATATTTGGAATAAATATCACATTTTCCGCAAGACCCCAGAAGAATATTACCGAAAAGTTTATAGAAAATATTATCCAATTTAATTTTCCAAAAGCAGAATCCATTAGTGGTCGATTATATATTTTCTCATTAATTTTAATTAGTAACATACCAGATAAAGATAATATCATGAATGGCGTAAACCCTAATGACGGCAATAGCTCCATAACAGGAGGATGTTCAATGTCATATTCACACTTTAGATAATAAAATATTTCACGTCTCCCAATAAGAAGCTCTATTAAATTTTCAGAATGTAATCCCATTCGAAAATTAAGGTCCATGATAACTCCAATTAAAATACCAATAGATAGGCTCAAAGTTATCCAAGTTATACGCCAAAATTTTCTAGAAATCACTAATGACAACACTTGAAATAAGATAAGGGTTAAAATAACATCCACAGACGTTGTAAAAGATAAAATATTAATACCAACCCATCCAAAAATGGTAGTAATTCCTGCAGCCATCAATGATAAACCAAATACAGAATAATCCTGTCTAAACATTCTGATTTTTTGAAAAGAACTAATAATTAGACCAAGAATAACTATTGAAATAGACCCAGTAATCCAAGAAGTCATCGGAACTGAGGATTGAAAAGCCATTATTTGAGCAAAATAAGTCAAGGGAGGTAAAATCAATAATACGGCATAGCCTGTCATTTTATTGATAATTTCTTTTCGAACACCGAAATATTTGAGAGGATATAATGAAATTATAAAGCATAGAGCTTCTAATAAAATTACAAGATGCGTAAATTCGATATAAAAATAAAAGAAATATCCAGATATCAATGCCAGACAAATCGAGATATCTATCCAGGAATATTTTCTTATTAATTTATATAAAATCGGATAAAATAGAATCAAACCTAATGCAATTCCCAGTATATAATTAAAAATTTGAAATTGAAATGCAATAAATTTCACTGAGCGTAATAATAATAGTAAAGAATTTATAAACGGAAGAATTATCCAAAGATACCAGCCTTTGTCCCAAATTTCTTTTGAAATTTTCCAGTAATAACATATTAAAGACAGGTAGGTTAGAAAAACACCAAGATCAATTGTGAAAAAAAGGCTACTTATAAAATCTGTTCTTATTCCATTATATAGAATCCAAAAAAATGAAAAAGATCCTGTCAAAACCGCAAAAATTAAAATTTTTGGAACAATCCTTTTCCTAAAATATTCGGGAGTTAATTTTAGAGTAAATGCATAATTGTATAAGGAAATTGAGATTGAAAAGAAAGCACAAAAAACATTCTTCTCAAATAAAGATATATTCATAAATATGTAGTAAAAGCAAAAATGATAAGTTATAAGGGCAACATTGAGTGAACAGATTATTAAAAACAACCAGCTGTAACTTTTAATCCTTTTAGAAATGAAAATGAATAAAAATGCGAAAAGTATGGAGAACCAAGGTAATAATGTTCCTAAATATTGCATAAACCCAATTCTTGCTATAGAAATTGTGCCAGCTACTTGATAACTGAATGAAATTCCAATGAGAATAATTATTGAAGCTAATATAGTATAGTAAATCATTTTGAATTTTATTTTCCAGATTGCTAATAAAAATAAGTAGATGAATAATGTCAAAGCCATGGAATAAAAAAATGCTTCATGAGTTAATTTAGAGCCCAAATATAAGAAATTATAAAAGAGAGCTCCGATAGAAATAGGAACGCCTAATAATAAATAGTCAGCATATTTTATTTTTTTGTAAATTATTTTTACAAATATTCCCATTAAAAAAATTAGAAAATTAATTGAAAAATATACACTTTGAGAAGTATTAAGAAGTATTGAGAAAGCTACGAAGAATATTGAAAATAAACTTCCTATTTTATTTATACTCATTGATATATCTAGGACTCTTACATTTCGAAAATCTTCTTTACACAAGATTGCTAAAGTTATCCAATTAAAGCTAAAAAAAGTGAGGAAAGAAAATGATATTCGTAGCAACATATACGAATTCGAAATCCATGCGAACATAAATGATAGAATTAAAGATATTACAAAGACATTGACACTTTTTTGAACGTAAGTGGTTTCAATAATTAATGTTAATATCAAACCAATAACTGCTGTAATTGAGAAAG
>JABXJV010000207.1 GCA_013375355.1 Candidatus Helarchaeota archaeon | reverse complement strand
GATGAAGATGATTGGGAATATACACGTATAAAATCATTAAATTTAACTTTTTCAGGGCAGAAAAAAACTGATCAAAATGCGCGAGGCTCTTGGAGTCAAACTACTGATGTATTAAATGGGCGGGATCTAATAATTAATGAAGCAAGACTATATTTTCAATATAAAGTTGATTCAGCTTGGCCTGTGAATGATTCACCAAATTCAGAAATTCAAATTCTTATAAATAATAATACACATTCTGAAACAATAAAACTTTCAACAGCAGACACAACATTTCAAGATGCGAGATCCGAGGGCTTTGATGTCACAAATCTTATAGTCCAAAAACAAAATATTTTATTATCATTGGAAGTCTATCTTGCTGATAATTTTATTTTAGCACAAAATCAAACCATATCAATAGATAATGTAACCCTCTATATTTCTGTAACTGTTAAAGAAAAGCCCCCTCCCTTATTTAATCCACCAGGTCAAGATTGGGCACTAATTGTATATTTATTAATCGGAGCAATAGGTGGTATAGTGGTTGTTATTGGGTTATATCAAGGATATTTCAAATATCCACCTATGATTCGTAAAATTAGAAAACTTAAAAAGAAGATTAAGAAAAGAAAGGCAAAAAAACCAGTTTTAACTACAGATAGGGATTATATTATTCAATCTCAATTACAAAATCAATTAAAAACTCTTGATATTGAAAAAATTTCAAAAGGAAGGTCATTAAAAAAATAAAATAAGATATTTATTGTTAAAAGATTAAAAAGGAGATAATTTATTGCCGAAAGGTTTTGCAATTTTAGAATGGACAATGGAAGAAGGTCTAGTTCTAAATAAAAAGTTCCCTGAAAGTTTAAAAATTGATCTTGATGATATGATGCGGGTTTTTTACGCCCACATAACTGGTACTGGAGAGAAAGGAAATGTGATTGTTCGTCTAGAAAAGGCACAATCGAACATCAGTAGCCATTTTACGGGTATTGAATCAGCGGTTCCTTATATGATAAATATGATATTAGAGTTAGGTGAAGACCCGGAGATGTTCGGAGATGTTGTTATTGAAATTAATACAGAAATATTACGATATTTAGATAAAATAGGTGAAAATCCCGCTCAAAAATTTGAAATTTATAAAGATCTTGATAAATACTTAGCTAAAATGTTTGATTTTCTAAAACGTTTAGCAAATCTTAATAAAGAACAGAAAATAGCCCAAATATATAGCAGTCCAAAAGGTCGCCAAATTTTAGAAAGATTGCAGGAAAGCCCAATTTCTAAAAAGGAATTAAAGATATATCTTGAAGATAATTTAAAACAAATTATAACTAATTTAGATATTTCTCTTGAATCCTTTATTCAAACAGGAATTATTAAGGAAGATTGGATTGCTGGTTTTCGTGATCAATTTTTGTTTTTATTAAATGATTTTTCAATATTAAGAGGACCTGCTTTAAAAATAATAGAATTAGCAAAGAAAAACAGACCTAGTTCAGATGTAGCTCAACAATATCTAAAACAAGTAAATGAATTTTTTTCAAAATATCTACCTTCGACGGATGATAATTTAAAAATAGCTTCGATTTTAAAGCATCCTGATAAATATGATGTTTTTAAGTTATTTACTGATAATTTCTATAAATTTGGCAAAATTCCTAAGGGCCCAGAAGTTGGAGGCGAAGAATTAAGAAATATTATTAATGAATTGGTTGAGAAAAAAATCCTTACAAAAATATTAGATAAAAAAACCAATGAATGGGTTTTTCTATTATCAAATATCAATGTAAATTTATTTTTCCCAGAATATCTTATTGAAAAAATTAGAAAAGAATTCAACCAGAGGAAAATCAAAGAAGAGGTCGCAATTAAACATTTAGAATTACTTGAAAAAGTATATACTAAGTGAAATTTTTAATTTAATTTCTTATTTTACGAATAAGGAATATAATATTTTAAATTTGATGATGTTTCTAACTTAAATATTGTTAAGCATATCAAATTACAGATCTTCAACATTAATTATAAAGAGATTTGACTTGATATGGATATTTCAACTTCAAAAAACAACGTTCCAATTAGATTAACCAGAGAAAGATGGTTTCATATTACTGAAGAACATTCTGAGATAGCAGGTTATTATTATGATGTTCTTGAAACTATAGAAGACCCAGAGGTAATATACGAAGGAAAAACAGGAGAAAATATTGCTTTAAGAGAAATAGAAAAAGGTAAATATATGGTAGTTATATATAAAGAAGTAGAAAAAAAAGATGGTTTTGTGATTACTGCTTTCTTAACAAAAAAGAAAAAACAATTTGAAAGGAGACGAAAAATTTGGAAACGCCAGAAGTAAAAAAAATTCTTAATCTGTTACCTAATTTATTAGAGATACCACATTCAAGAATTTGGTCTACTTATGATAAAGAAGCTGATGTGCTATACATTAATTTTAAGAAACCAAGTCATGCAGAGGATTCGGAACTAACTGATGATGACATAATAATTAGATATGAAAAAGGAGAAATTATAGGTGTAACTATTCTTAATGCAAGTAAACGTTGAAACGCAATAATTTCTTTCTCTAGCAAATTTTTCCCCTTTTCCTTTGAAATTTTAGAAACTAATAATATTTTTTGTCTAAATTTTTTAAAATATATGGAAGTTTTATTGTGACAATTGTTGAATTTGATGGAATAGTTCCAAAGATTGACCCTTCTGTTATAATTTTGGAGGGATGCACTATTCTAGGTAGAGTTGAAATTGGACCTGATACTGTTATTTATCCTGGAACGATTATACGAGGAGACACTGCAAAAGTAAAAATTGGTTCAAAGGTTGTAATTCAAGATGGGGTAATGATCAATAGCTCAGCGGGCAACATCTGTAAAATAGGAGATAATAGTTTAATTGCATTTGGATCAATTTTGCATGGGACCGTGGTTGGAAGCAATTGTGTCATTGGAATTCGCTCTATTCTTATGCCAGGGACAAAAGTTAAAGATAATAGCATGATCGGTGCAATGTCATATGTACTTAGAGGCACAGTTCCCGAAGGTAAAGTCTATGTTGGTATTCCCGCTGTTGAAAAAAGGGATATGAGGGATAAAGATCACAATATGTGGGACTTAGGTAAAAAGACATTCCGTGATATTGCTTTAAAATATAAAAGTTCTAGTTAAGAAAAAAAGTGAAAATAAAAGGGTTAAATAATATAACCTGGTAATTTTTTTAGAATTTCTTCAGCTTCTGTTACAGTAGATTCGACGAGTTCTTTTATTGATATTACGCTTTTTATACGACCAACTACCATTCCACATAGGAGGGATCCGTTTTCATCGCCCTTATCAGCAGCCAAAGACCGTCCCAAAGCTTTGAATCGGAGTAATTCGTCTTCTGGCGTCCCCTTCTCCATCTTCTCTTTAAGCTCATCTGTCCATTTATTTTTAAGATATCTACAGTGAGGGGAGAAAAATCCTGGTAAAACTGTTGTGTCCCTTTCAACTCCTTTCACAAATTGAGTTTTATAATTGTCTTTAAAATCGCTTTCAATAGTAGCAATCATACGCGTTCCCATTTGGACACCTTGTGCACCAAAAGCTAGGGCAGCAGCTAAACTCTTGCCATCACACATGCCTCCTGCGGCAATAACTGGTATTTTAACGGTATCAACTATTTCAGGGAGTAGAACGAAAGTATGAACAGGCTCTAGAGCAATATGTCCACCAGCTTCATAACCCGAAGCAATGACTGCATCACATCCACTCTTTTCAATTGTTTTACCATGAGAAGTAGCTGCTGCAACGTGAAAATGTAAAATGCCTGCAGATTGAATTTTCTTAGTCCATGGTCTAGGGTCCCCTGCAGATGTAACAATAACTCTTAATTTTTTCTCTATATTTGAATCCCCTTTAACTTTTTCAATAATTTTCTTAATACATTTCGGAGCATCTGGTTGTGCTCTCGCAACCCTAACATTTATTCCGAAGGTATTTTTTGTATGCTTATTTACTTCTTCAATAGCATCGTCCATAATCTCTGGTACCGCTTTTTTAAAGCCCATTAGCGGTCCTCCTGAGTGGGAAATAAGTCCTAATGCACCTGCGTTTGAAACTGCAATTGCTAATTTTTCAGTTGAAAAAGGCCCCATACCAGCTTGAATGATGGGATGTTTGATATTCAACATTTCTGTAATTTCTGTCTTTATCATAGCAACACCATTTTTCTTATTGATAAATTATATTGATATCTTTAGCTTTCCAAATAATTTTTCAGCATTTTTATAGTAAATATTCTCTAGTACTTCAGGTTTGTAATTTTCCGATTCCCAATCTTTATATAATCGGTCCCATTTCAGGAATGGCCAATCAGAACCAAAAAGTATCTTTCGTTTACATCTGCCATTAATTTCTCTTTTAAAATCATCAGGAAAATATTTTGGACTCCATCCATGAACTTCATTATATACATTACCTTTGTGGATCAGCACGGAAGCCATTTCTGTATGAAAAGGCCATGGCATATGAGCGCACACGATAGTCAATTCTGGATTGTCTGCGGCTACATTATCAACATATGGAATAGGTCTCTCGGTCTCGAGCTTCATTCCTCCACCACCAGGCAATCCCGCCCCTGCAGCCGTATGACCTACTGAAAGCTTAATCGGGACTTTATGCTCAATACAAAGATCGTAGAATGGTTGTAGTATTGGTGAAGTGTGAGGTATATTAGTAGACGCCCCATAATGCCATGGTCCAAAAAAACCAAGGTCAGTTATGCAGCGTTTTGCCTCCTTAAGCCACTCTTCTGGATTCTCTTTTAGATTAGTCATTATCCATGCGCCCATAATGACGTCTGGATACTCTGAAATTAGTTTACCAATATAATCATTAACCTTTCTAATCTTTTCAAATTTAGATTTTGTGGCAGTTGGTCCAACTAAAATCGCTCTTATATTAGCTCCACGATAAAGTTCAATCATTTCCTCTTCAGTTTGATAATATGGTATATCACATTTAAATTGCTTCTCGAAGAAGCCTTTCATAGATTTGGGGAATAATGCGCCTTGTTTTGTCGTCATTTGCGTCTGAAAATCTATAACTTTTTTTTCCGGCAAAAATAGACCCTCTTTTATTTGATTTTTTAATTTTAAAGAAAGTTTTAGTATAATGTACTTGGATAAAAATTTTTATGTTTTCTACTATCAAAAGTAGTAATAAGGTGTAAAAAAATTATCACGAAAAATGAAAAAATTGAGGAATTCCCAAAAGAATTATCAGTTCTAAGATACCTAAATCTTACAAAAAATGAAATGAAGGCATATAACGCTATTTTATATCTGGGTATCTGTGAAGCTAAAGATATTTGTTATAAAACACATATACCTACTAGTAAAATTTATAACATTCTTGAAAAACTTGAAAAAACTGGTTTAATAGAAATACAACAATCTAGACCAAAAAAATATCGAGTATTAAATCCAACCTTAACATACGATAAATTATATGCATTAAAAAGTAATGAATTTAAAGAATTTAAAGAAAATTTACTTCAATTTAAATCATATTTAGAAAAAAAGACTCCAAAAGATAATTCAGTTTTTTGGAACGTAGCTCTTGATGAACGTGATATTTTTAAAAAACACGTTTCAAGGTTTTATTTTGTGGAGAAATTAGCATATATGCGAATCAATGCAACTATTCTAAAATTATTAACTGACACCCGTAATACTGCTCGTACTATTTATGATACCTTTAAAACGAAAGGTATCACCTATAAGTTAATCATTGGTTATCAGACCGCCGAAAAAAATAATGTTCTTGAGTGGATTAATTCTCGTCCTGAAAAACCAAATCCTCAAAATATCCGAATGTTAGAAGAAAAATCTGAAGTAAATGATCAAATTTTCGGGATTTTTGACCGTGATAAGATAATTTTATTTTACAAAGATCCTGTCAACCCTCAAAAATTCTTAACATCGCTTTTTATGACAAATAAACCGTTATATAATGACCTATATACTTTATTCACAAAATTATGGGATGAGGCAGAGGCAATAAATTAGTACAAACTGAAGAATCGTGAATTTACTATTGAAAATAGTATAGTAAATATCTTGGTTCTCACTCATTAATATTTCTGGTATTGCTAATATCAACCATTTATTTCACCATTCTGAATTTGTTTTTGTAACCACAATCTGGACATTTTAAAAAAAACTAATATTTATTAATTCACGCATATTAAATTTAATTACATTTATCTCTATTATAAATTAAAAATAAATTGGGAATGACATTGGAAAAAAAAAAATAAGGCAATAATCTTAATTGCAATAATTGCTGGATCTGTTGGCGTATCTATTGGTTTAACCGCTGGAATTATTATGACACAACAAGGAGCAATAGATCAAATAATGTTATTACTAGCTATAATATCACCAAAAAAGACTATAGATCATGCACCGACTTCGAACCACCCGGAAGATATCACAACAGCTGCCGGTGGATTAGAAACTATCAATTGGACCTTATATGATGATGATCTAGATCCCGGGCAATATAGGGTCTGGGCTAACGATTCTAACGACAATTATTACATCTGGGTAGTCTGGACTAATTGGACTAATGATACGAATTTAGAGGTACCGATTAACCGCACTGGCATTATTCTTGGAGAAGTATATAATTACACTATCGAATTTTATGACAATAATAGTCAATTTGGTTCCCCTGATACCGTAATGGTCACCGAAAGAATGTGGACGTGGGTGTCGGGAAGTAACACAATAGCTCAGGCAGGGATCTACGGCACGAAGGGCGTGCCCGCTGCTGGAAACGTCCCCGGAGCAAGGACTGGTAGCGTCTCCTGGACGGACTCGGATGACAATCGATGGATCTTCGGGGGATCTGGATATGACAGTGCAGGTAGCCCGGGCAGGCTTAATGACCTGTGGATGTTCAACATACCGATTGGATGGTGGATATGGGTGTCGGGAAATGACACAAGAAATCAGGCAGGGACCTACGGCACGAAGGGCGTGCCCGCTGCTGGAAACGTCCCCGGAGCAAGGTATGGTAGCATCTCCTTGATGGACGCGGATGACAATCTATGGCTCTTCGGGGGATCTGGATATAACAGTACAGGTAGCTTTGGCAGGCTTAATGACCTGTGGATGTTCAACATGACGAGTAGATGGTGGACTTGGGTGTCGGGAAATGACACAATAAATCAGGCAGGGACCTACGGCACGAAGGGCGTGCCCGCTGCGGGAAACGTCCCCGGAGCAAGGCGCGGTAGTATCTCTTGGATAGACTCGAACGATACCCTCTGGCTCTTCGGGGGATATGGATTTGACAGTGCAGGTAGCTTTGGCTATCTTAATGACCTGTGGATGTTCAACATGACGAGTGGATGGTGGACATGGGTGTCGGGAAATGACACAAGAGATCAGGCAGGGACCTACGGCACGAAGGGCTTGCCCGCTGCGGGAAACGTCCCCGGAGCAAGGTTTGATAGCGTCTCCTCGATGGACTCGGATGACAATCGATGGCTCTTCGGGGGATATGGATATGACAGTGCAGATGACTTTGGCAGGCTTAATGACCTGTGGATGTTCAACATGACGAGTAGATGGTGGACGTGGGTGTCGGGAAATGACACAAGAAATCAGGCAGGGACCTACGGCACGAAGGGCGTG
>JABXJV010000206.1 GCA_013375355.1 Candidatus Helarchaeota archaeon | reverse complement strand
TTTCTTCTAATTTATTTGTAATCAGACCAGAAATAAATAATAAAATTCCTAATATTGGTCCTAAGAAGTAGAACGCACCTTTAGCTCCTAAAAAGTAAGTAAATAATGCCATAAACATGTTTCCTGTAGCTCCTGATATACTAATAAATGTAGAATTGAATCCCATACAAGTTGCTTCTTGATCTTTTTTTACAATCCCCATTAGTATACTAAATGGTAAAATTAGAATTCCTGATAATCCCACTGCCAAAAACAAAAACCAAATAATACCTTGAATTTGAATAGGAATAATTGCAGATGATGGTAATTCAATGATAAATTTAAAAAAACCTGGAAATTCTACAAAAATAAGTGAACTTGGAGTCAAAGAAAAAATAATAGTAAATGGAAAAACAACAGCTAAAAAGAACAAACAAAAAAGAATACTTCTTTTCTTTCCCCAAACCTCACCTTTTACATTCCAAATATAGATAAAACCACCTAAAATAAATAATAGCAAAATTCCCATCAGTCCAAATTCAAATTCATTTTTTACATCAAAAACGCTCACCGCAAATGCTGTTAAAGAGGATAACATAATAAGAAAACCAAAATTCCAAAAAAATTGGGCTATTTGATAGATTACAAATTGTCGATTTTTTAAAATTTCAGTATAGGATCCTTTTTTGTGGCTATCATTCATTTTTGAAATAGACCGTTCTGGTTCTTTAATTTTTAAGAAAGTAATTAAAGCACAACAAACGAGAATAAGTGAGAGTATGCCACAAACAAAGATATATGAATCTACAATAAGTAAGAGGATTGCGGGTAGAATAATAATACCTCCCGTCCCTAAACCACCTATTATATTCCAAAAGCTTGACATCTGTATTCTCTGATCTACTGGAGTTATTTCCGGCATCAAGGCAATATAAGGGATAATCATACCATTAAATATGATGGAATAGATGACATAAATGGTAATTATGTAAATAAAGATTACCCCAGGTTGCGTCAGGAGCTCTTGACGAAAAAATGGAATAGAAATCAACCAAAATAGAAAAGCTGAAATTGGCGAAAATATAATTATCCAAGGTCTTCTTCTGCCGTATTTTGATCTTGTCTTATCTGATAAATAGCCAAAAATAGGAGCAAAGATTATTCCGATTAGACCACCTATACTGAGTAAGAAGTATCTAAAAAAATCTTGATTTAAAGTAAAATGCAATTCATCTTGGAGAAAGAAATACAAATAGCTTGTAGGAAAACCCATTATCATTAAAATTCCTAAATTCATGATCGAATAATATATCATTTCTTTCGTTTCCAATCTCGCACCACGAAAAATTACATTATTTATCTATAAACTTTTTGACAATTTTTTCATAATCTAATAAAATTTTTTCTCTATGAATTGGGTGCTTTCAAATCAATTTTTTATACTACTGATTATCATCAATGTTTTTTGTAAAAAGTAGCAAATATACAGAAAAATGATTTTCCTTCTTTATTTACTTCTATCTTTTTTTAATTCGGTAATGATTTTTAAGACTAACAAAACCATCAACGAGGTATTAATTTCATACAAATTTGAACTACCCCTCCCTAAAGGGGGGGGATTCATAGTCCCTAGTGTTCGATGAGAACGCTAGACACTATCGGATGGTTCTCCACCCGTAGGTTCATATTATTATCTTGAATATATTTGTTGAGGATTTGGATACTTCCCACAACATCCCTATCTTGTGCATAACCGCATTTCTTACATTTAAAGGTGCGGTCATTCGGTTTAACTTTTTTTCCACAAACAGGACAAGTTGAGGAAGTTCCTCGTTCATTAATTTGTGCGAATTCGATACCGAACTCTTCACATTTATTTTTCAACTTACTTATGAGAAGATCAAACGACCAGAAGTTTTGTATCATCGTATTGAGCTTCTTTTTATTCTTGAAATAAATGGGAAGTTCGGCATCTCGGATGTGGGATAAATCACCCACAACATACCTAGAAACTTGATTATTTTTTAATTGTCTGACCAAATCGGCAATTATATTATTCATATAGTTTGTTAATTTTCGTTTCCTCCTTAAGAATAACCGTTTTATCCGTTTCGTGCTGTATCTTCCATTCTCTTTTTTGGCTATTCCCTGAAGATCATATATTTTTTTAGATAGTTTCATGTATTCTTGGAAAACATGCTCTGAAGGATAGAGAACGACAAAATCTTTCGTATTTTTAATATAATTGACTAAATACCGCTTTATGCCAATATCTCCACTTGTGATATGGCTAGAATTATTCTCGATTGGAGTCCTTTCTGGCTCTACCACTTGATAGGCATAAAACTTCTTAATACAGGGGATATATTTTAACTCCATGCGTTTTTGTTTGCCTCTCCACTTTAGAACCCCATTATACTTAACTCTGAGTAGTCCTTTAATGCCATATATTTGTTTCAAGTCCTTTGGACAGCTAATATATACATATCGGTTATCAATTCGATAACAATCGTTGCGACAAACCAATAACCCAGGAGTGGTTTGGTTTACCCTTCGATTCTTAAAATATCTTGGCAGCCCTACCTTACCTTCTACTTTTTTGGATTTGAGCAGACCGAAAAAGGAGTTCCACGCCTCTTGGAGCTTGTTCAAGATTTGTTGAGCATACGCACTTCCTAATACTTTATAAAGGGGATGCGTTTTTAAGATTTCAGCAAGTTTATAACTTGAAGGGATTGAACTTTTCTTGAAAAATGCTTGTCGCTTCTTATAATTCCCCAAATTCCACATTGCACTACTACGGACTAATATATCTTTTAAAATCCTTCTCTGTTGCTTGGTCGGTTTTAATTCGATTGTATTAGTCCGTTTCATTAATGAATATTTAATAATTTCACTATTTTAAGTCCTAGGACTCTTATTGAAAATTAAAAAAATATGTTGCATTCATCCCCCGCCTGAACGCGGGGGCATTCTGCAAGTCTTTAAGTAAAATTCTGGTCTTAGTTTAGATAGGGAGGATTATATAAAGGATTTAATAAAAAAATGTTCTAATTAAGGTTCCATTTTATACCATTCTTCTATTCTTTTCATAAGAGAGGTAGAATGATCAATTAATTCCCCATCAGCGTCCTTAAGGATCATATTAAACATTTTTTGATTTAATTCAGAATTTTCTTTTGCAATATTCTTGTTTTGCAACGGGTCCTTTTTTAAATCGTATAAATATTCATTCTTTCGTTTATAGTCTGTTATATACGCATAGTTTTCATCTCGAACCCAAACATAGCTGTTAAATCCACATGTTACAAATTCTCGATCCTCAATGTAATCATTATCAAGTAATTTCCAGAGACTTATTCCATCAATAGGTTTCGGAGGAGTGGTATTCAACGATTCCAATATTGTTGGAAAAATATCAAAGTTATAAACGAAGCTTTTAATATGCTTTCCCTTTCCTAATCCTTTCGGATGTCGTATGAAGAAGGGAATATCTATTAATTCAGGGTATAATCCCCAGGGTATCTTTCCGGTCATATTGTGCTCACCAAGCTGATGACCATGATCAGATATACAAACGATCAATGTATTATCTAATAGTCCTAAATCACTAACTTTATCCATCAATTTTCCTAACCATGTATCAACCATTGTAACTTCACCAGCATAGCACGCCCTCATATATTTAAGTTCGTCAGGGGTAAGATAGTTTATATTAGTGAGATAGTTTGGAGTAATAATTTCTTGACCATCGTAATTTGGAAAATACATATCTCTATAGTGCTGAGGTGGATCCCAAGGCTCATGTGGATCGAAAGAGTCAATACATAGGAAAAATTTCTTTGTTCCTTTAGTTTCTTCTAACCAATTTATTGCTGTAGAAAATACTTGGGGAGCAAAATAATCTTCTTCTTTATTACGGTTTGCAACGTTTTTTAAATATTGATCTAACACTAAAGATATATGGGCGGAAATACCACTTTTAGGAAAATATTTTTTCATGTCTTTCCCACGAATTTTTGGAGTGGATTTGTACAGGTCTCCCTCTTGGCCTCTTATCCAATGAAATTTAAATCCTCTGTGAAAATTCATTGATGGTTTGAACTGGTGATAGGTGTCGGTAATGAAAACATTCCTATATCTACGTCTGAGAAGTATTTCGGCAAGAGTAACTTGTTTTTCAGGAATAGGTTCCCAACCCATCGTGCGAACCATGTCCCCTTTGCGCGGATGATATGTTTTAAAAGGAAAACAGCGAATCCCTGTATGTATAGCTCGTCTAACCGGGATAGTAGGCAAGGATTCTGGGTATGCATTATCGAAAACTATACTATCCTTTGCGAGACGATCCATATTTGGAGTTTTTATCCACTCATTGCCATAACTCCCAACATGATCTTTTCTTAAAGTATCTATAATGATAAGAATTACATTCAAATGATAACTTCCTTATTAATTCTACTAATACTAAATCATTTTATATGATGAATAAATAAATTATTTATTAGAATTAAATTATTTAAAGCTCTAATTCAAATATTGTAAGGAAAAAATTGGGATGAATCTAAAATACTCATTTTTTCTCATTTATGGCTTCATAGTCTGTGGATTGGGATTAGTACTATTGATATATGGATACGGAATTTACAAAAGAGAGGCTTTAGGTTTTAATGTTCTAACTTTATTAATATTTATGCAAATCGCTCCCGAACTTAATATAGATCCTTTTTCAATACCATTTTATTTCGCAATTTATTATCCCCTAGAGATAATTTTTAGTATTTACGTGATATTATTGGAGTTTATTCAAAACACACTTCAACCATATATAATAACCATTTTTTATCCAGTTACAGGATTAATTTGTATATCTATTGGGGCGATATTAATAACTTTAGCAAGTATTTATTATCTACATCAATATTCAAATATTCAATAGCTTGGAAATAAAAAATGAGAATTTAAATTTGATCAATTAAGATTTTCTAAAAAATCTTTAATTTTTTTAACCATAATTTTGGCATCATCTTCACTTTTTGGATAACATATCCTAATAATTGGAATTTCTTTTATAGAAACTAAATATTTTATTAAATTAGCTGCACGGGTACAGCCTAAGCAACCTATACTCCAGTCAGAATCGGTTTCCTCAATAATAATCGCGGCTTCAGCCTCTTTAATTAGAGGACCAATAAGACCCATTCTACCTCTAATACCACTAGGCGCTTCTACTGGAACGAAATCAAGACCTTTTTTTAAATCTGTTTCTGTAATATTAAATGGGGGGCTGTCTATATCAGGACTAAGTATTCTTTGACGAATTTGAGACTGAATCATCAAAGGTTGATGTCCGAATCTTTCCACAAGGTCTGCCAGAATAAGGCTATTTGGGGGATAAATGAAAATTTTTTTCAATTTTTTATTCTCTTCTCTATTTTTTTGGGATCATTTCCTCAATTATACTCTTAATTTTTTTTGCATCGAGAGGAATTTCTTTTTTAATTTCTTTGATCTCAATTTTTTCCTTATTATCGATTGAATTAAGGGCTTCGCTTATAAACGGAAGAAGTGAATGCTCAAATTCTAAAAAATGAAACCCATATCTAGGTCCTCCACCCGATGTGGCTCTGCAAATTCTGGGATCACCTGGGGGAAAACCTCTCATTCTTGTGAATATATTATTTTTATCTAAAGATCGAATTCGAGATGTGATTTTTGAAATGATCGTTTTTTTTCCTTCTACTATGATTCCAAAGCAAGTTTCTTTAATTTTTATAGGCAATCGTAAGTTTATAACGTAACTCAATAGTTCGGCTGGAGTTAAGCGAGAATATGGACCTAAAATATAGATTCTAGCTTCAATATCTTCGTTATTTTTGTCCAATTTTAAATTATCCTTTATTTTCTTTCATTATTTCAAATTAAATTTGTTGAATTCAAAAATTTCTTCTAAATAGTCAATATTAAATTTCGTTATAAATTTCATCAATATTAGAATTATTCACTTAAGTTCCATTATCCAGATAATATCTCCAATATCGAGTTTTTTTAAAAAATCTAATCCTTCTTCAACATTTCCTATATAATTAGTTGCCTCTAGAACTTCTCCGGTAGCACCATACTCATTACTTTCGTCTAATCGAATGCCTATTAAACCTGTCAATCTTCTGATTGCGTTAGTTAAACCAATATCACCAGGCTTATAAATATCTGGTGAATATTCACGGGGAACTGTTCGAATAGTTCTCTTTCGACTAAGTGGGGCGAAAAGAATCATGTTTTCGGTTATTTCTAAAATTTGTAACCGGCCAATTGGTGTATGGATCATATCTGCTGCTGTTCGAAAGTGTTTGGCACTTCTCGGGGATCTTTCATCATCAATTTTAATTTTGATTAATAAATCAGGATCTAATCCTAATGATTCTACTGATTTTTGTTTCCAGACCATCATAGTATATTGAGGATTTTGTTCAATTATTATCGCATCATCCCCTTTGTATCCATTTCTAATTAATATGATATTTCTTCGAGCTAGGTATTCTTCTGCTTTTTTATTTGTCATCTGTATGATTCGTAAATTATCTGGTATAGTTCTAATTAAAATTCTATCTTCCAATCCTGCATGTGTGATTAGATCAACACCTTTTGTAACCCTACCTATAACATTATGTGAGGCTGTAAAAGACGTATCTTGTTTATAAAGATATATAGAACCAACTTCATGTCCCGAATTTCTAACTGTTATTGCTCCTTTTACTCTGAAAACAGTATTTTCTTTCTCAACTTTTATTCCTACAAGGTCATTGTTCTGTAAATACATTGAGGTTGAAAAATCTATTGATAATATATTATTATTATTTTTAACTATGCTTAAGAAGTGATCTACAGATTGCGGTGCATTTTCTGATAGTTTTACTTCGATATATGAATTTATTTTCATATTTTTTGTTATTTTCTTTTCTAAAAAATCTTCAAAATATAGAATTGTAGAAAATTCTTTGCTCCATTTAGTTGGTCGAATATCAATTATCGAATCAGTTCTTCCAAGGCTTGGAAGTAAATATTCTCCTCGAATAACTCTTCCAAATATACCTTTACTTTTTGTCTCTGGAGCCCCATATACCCCATCATGATTTTGTTTACAAAAACATAAATGTGCGTTTTCAGAATCAAAACCACCAAAACTTAAGAATAAATCCCTTTTTTTATATTTAATTGAAGTCCTTAAAGCATTTAATTTAAAATTTCTCAAGTCCATAGGACCAAAGGTCACTATTGGACGAGCCAACCACCCAACACTTTGATTTTTAAAATTTTTATAAATTTGCATCCAAACAGGTAGTAATTCATTGTCATCTATACGAATTTCTATTAGACCTTTAGTTGTTTCAATCTCAAATTCTTGAGTTTCCTCAATTTCTTCAATTTCCTCTTCTTCCCACGTAATTACAACTACACAACGTTTATCAAAGGGCATATTCGCTTCTTTTAACGCCTCCAATACAGTACTTCCTTCTTTTGCTTGGAATTCAATTCCATTAATTACGATAGGAATCATAAAACATTGCCAAAGAAATTATATTAAGAACATATAAGGACAATTACAGTTCAATTTTTATATTCTTCTAGGAATCAAGATGAAAAGTTAATATACACCTAATTTTAAATTTATCTCAATATGTATTACATAATATAAACTCAAAGGTTTTTAACTTGTTGCGGGAGCTAACAATTTTCCGTGGGCATAATAAAATTTTCCAACAATTATACGGTCATTCTTTAGATATTTCATCACTAGTTGATTTTCTAAGACAAATTAAAAGAGATTTTATTCAAATAATAAAAATTGTAGAATTTAAAGTTGCATATGCAGTTAATAGAGAAAAAGATTTACTCTTTTTATTCATTACAGATTTCACAGACGATGATCTCACCATTTATAATACGCTTGAACCTATGATAGAAGAATTTATGGAAAAGTATAAAGAAAGTATAAGGACCGCTTCGCCGGATATTTTCAGGTCATTCCAAGATACAGCAGATAGAGTATTTGAAGAAATTAGAAATAAAATCACACTCATTGGGTTTTCAGGAACTGGTAAAACCACAATTGCAAGGTTATTAGAGAAGAAAGAATTACCAAAGCGACATATTGCTACTATCGTAGGAAATGAAGTTAAGATTCCGTTAACAGATAACACTAAGCTTTATTTTTGGGATAGTGCTGGGCAAGAGAGATATTCTAAAATGTGGCCCAAGTTTATTGAAGGAGCGGACCTCGTCATGCTTATTGTCGATTCTACAGAAGAAAATGTCCACGAATCTCGCTTATTCTTAAAATTAATAGAAGAAAATGAGCCAGCTGCGAGAGTTGTTATTATTGCAAATAAACAAGACTTGCCCGACAAGTTATATCCCCAAGAAATTCAAAAACGGTTAAAAGATAAAAGATTGGGAGAAATACCCACTTATGGCTTCGTCGCTCTTGACCCCGAAAATCGTACAAAGATGCTCGAGATTATTAAAGATAATTTAAAACTTTATTCGATTAAATATTAAGGTTTATAATCAATTCTATACGTTAAGATAAGAATATTATGGATTACCATCCCCCTATTTTCAAAAATTATTTCCCCGCATTTATCATCGGATTATTTTCTTTTTTAAAATAAATTTTATAGTTAATTTTTAAAATTAAAAATAGATGTTTTAAAAACAAAAATAAATTAAAAATAAAAACGATTTTTATTTGAAAAATTATCCTATTTCCTTTAGATATTGGTCTCTACACTTTGGACATTCTGGTTCTTGTAGAGGATCACTGAATGTAGAATTCCAAGCGCAGTTAGGGCACTGCAAAGTGTCGCCCGAGTGCATAATCCGATACATTTTATTATGACCAGTAGTACAATCAGGACATATTGAAACTTTTGGACATTCTTCTTCAGTTCCCTCCCAAAAACATCTCGTGCATTTGAATTTTACCATTCTTTACTCTCCATTTTCTTAGAAAAAAAATTATAGAATGATTATTTTAAGATATCGATATTGGAAAGTTTTCGGGTTCTTCGCCTTCATCAACACGTTCTATGTGTGCTTGGAATAATTTTTCCCTTTTTATTTTTGTAGCTTCATTTGTAGCGTCGGCATATTCGAATCTACTTGAGTCTTTTCCCTTCCAAATCCAAATTATATTCTGGCCAGGGTCGGATATAATTGCAACCATTTTGGTATTGATAGCATCGGTCTCTTCTAAGCCCTCACGTTTAACTTGGTATATCTTTAACTCCAACTTTTCTTCTTCTGGCATTTCAGACCTCATCATAATTTTAATCTTAGGTCTTTCTGCACTTCGCCAACCACAAATTGTATTCGGGCAATATTTTCTTATTAATTGCTTTTCTCCTTCTACAATTTTATATTCTTCATAAATTGGAAATCCGCACTTGGGGCAGGGTCCTCCTTTCAAAGTTTCTTCAGCTTTTTCATAAACAGGTTTCTTAGGAATTTGTACTTTTAATTCTTCTATTTTATTGTTTAACTCTGTAATTTTATTATTTAATTCCTCGGATTCGGTATTAGCCGCTTCAATTTTGGTATTCAAATCATTTATTTTTTCGTCTTTTGCTGAAACTTCATTTTTTAGTGTATCAACCTGAGCCAATTGGTCCTCTAGGTTCTTAATTTTTGATTCATTTTCTGATTTGAGTTTTTCTAATTCGGAAACATTGTTATCTAATTGTGATATTTTATCCTTTAAATCCGAAATCTCACTCTCCGATCCTGAACTTTTGTCTTTTAATGTAGAAATTTCACTAGTTTGATCTTTAATTTGATTCTCTAGTTCAGATATTTTGTTATCTTTATCGGAACTTTCCTTTTCCAACCCCTCAACTTCGTTAGTCTTATCTGTAACTTTTTTCTCCAGTTCGGATATCTTTTCCTTTTGATTAGCTAGCGAATCATTCAAATCTTTATTTTTATTTTCTAATGACGCAATATTTTCTTTTTTTTCTTTAAGCTCGGATTCTAGATTATCTAAAATGTTTTTTAATTCATCATGATTCTTAGTTAATTCTGCAATATTTTTTTCCTGTGATTCTTTTTTTAATTTTAAATCCAGAACCTCAGTTCCCAGAATTTTATGACTTTTACTTGGATTGCGCCTAATTTTATCCCATTCAATTGGCATAATAATCACCTTGAAAATATAATTACATTTTAATATTAAACATATATTTTTAGGAATCTTAACTTATTTAACTTTTCAAATTCGGTTTGTTCAGTTTATTCAGTTTTTCATTAATCTTTAAAATAATTATTATTATTCTTCAATTTCAAGCATTTTTACAGAATCACCTGTAACCTCAACCAATCCTTTCTCAGCTAAAAGGGGAACAACTCTATTTTTTACTACAACTGCCGGAATTTTAGTTCTTTTATGTATTTCATCAAATGTAGCTGTATGCTCATTACTTTCTGATAAGGTAATCAAAATATCAATTGACTCTTTCTGTGAAGGCAACCAACTTGAAATTATCTTAATAGAATATCTATATCCTTCCAATTTTTTATTCAAAGAGCTATTTTCTTTTTTTAAAGGTTCAATTTCATCCTTAAACTTAATAAGTTCATTTTTTTCTTGTTCCAAATCTTGAATTTTTTCCTTATTTTTTTGTATCTCGGACTCCAATTCATCAATTTTATTGATTTTTTCTTTGTTTGTTTCTACTTCTTCTTTTAATTGGGTAATTTCTTTATTCTTTTCATCTAATTCATTTTTAACAAGTGCTTTCAATTTTTCCAAATTATCTAATATGGACAAACTTGAACCTCCATAGAGTGATCCTCTTTTTTCTCATTGGGAAAATTAATTTTGTTTGATTAGTGTTATTATTCAAATTATTATAAATTTATATAAGTGGTTATAAAAATTGATAGATTATCATATTCATTCAAAATTATGTCGTCATGGAGAAGGGGATCTAGAAGAATATGTTAAATCAGCAGTTAAAAAAGGATTAATTGAAATTGGTTTTTGTGAACACTTCCCTCAGGAGTTTTTAGTTGAGGATTTACCTAAAAAATATCATGATTTAATACCTATTAAAGAATATGCAATGCCATATGATGAATTTCCTAATTATGTTAAGGAAGTTTTGAGACTACAAGGAGATTATAAAAATAAAATAACCATAAAATTGGGAACAGAATTTGATTTCCTAGAAAATAAGACTGATTTAATTTCTGAAGAAATAAAAAAGTATTCATTTGATTATGCTTACGGTTCCATTCATCAAATATATTTTAATGGGAAACCATTTGCATTTGATGATAGCCGATTCTTAAAATTTTATGATGAATATGATATAGATGAATGTTATGAGATTTATCTTAAGGCATTAGAAAAATTAATTAGTTCCAAATTATTTGATGTTGTTTCACACTTAGATTTAATGAAAAAATATGGATTTAGACCTAAAGATACTGGTAAATATAAATCTTCAATAAATCGAGTGTTAATTTTAATTCAAAAAAATGATTTAGTTATCGAATTAAATACTGCTGGATCTAGAAAAAAAGTAGGAGAATTTTATCCTGAAGATTTCATTTTAAAGGGAGCATATGAAAAAGGAATTGAGATCACATTAGGTTCAGATGCGCATAAACCCAATGAAGTTGGCTTTGAATTTGATGCCGCCATAGCGAAATTAAAAGATATTGGATTTGAATATATAATAAAATTTACAAGAAGAAAAAAACAAAAATTTTATTTTTAGTTTAAAAATCATTCTTAAAAGAATTAATTTTTCGTAAATTCTAAACAATGAACACTCTATCCTTGTCGTAATTGGACATGTTTGAAAAAAATAATATATAGAATTTTATTTGGAATAATTTAATTATTTAAAACAATAACTTAATTACTCACAAAAAAATTAAAAAGAAACTATATCTAAAATGAATAAATTTGATTAAAATAAGTGTTGATAACAATGGCGACAAAAAGTGACGTTTTAAAAGAGAATTATAAAAAAGTTAAAGATTTTTTAATTAAGATAGGTATTAATGAAAAAAATATTATAGAAAATGAAGATGAGAATTCATTAGAAATTCCACTTACAATAGAATTCGAAAATTCTGATCCCATTATTTTGAAAACTAAAATGCTAATAACTGAAAGATGGATTTTTTCAAAATGTTTAATAATTTATGATAATAAAATCCCAACCAGTGGGAATATTAAGAATTTACTTTATCAAGAGTTGCTAAGAGCAAATTTTGACCTAGCAGAAGTCACTTATAGTTTAGATCAAGTGAATAATATTTATATAGAAACTGATATGCCAACAGTCACAAATTTTGAGAACTTTCAGTCTGAATTTCAGAGTATACCATTCGGAGTCCTCCACTTCTTTAATGATATCGTTCCAAAAATTAGTAATGAAATAAAACGTCAAAATACATTTGATAGATCAATGTATGTTTGAAATTTTACTCTTTTTTACAAAATGTTAATTTGTTTTTACCTAGAGTCTTGCAGAATGCTCCCACCTTCAGGTGGGAGATGAATGCAATATAATTTCAGTTTTTTCATTTTTCATTAAATCTGTTTCGTTTAAATATGCTTTTAAGTAATAATAAACTAATGAGTAATCATCATTCCTGAAAAACAGTTCGCACGGGAAGTAAAATAACTTGCGAGAGCTGGCAGAGAACTGTCAGGTGTTGTCCACAGGGCATCGAAGTGGTGGTCTTGGGGAGCACGAATCTCCTTCCTTTAGGTAGGAGTTGTTCAACCTTTCCTTATTTTTAATTTGATATCCTTCTTTTCTTCCATTCCTCTAAGCATTTTAAGAAGCTCATTATAATCCATATCGAGAGATTTCGCTATTGAGCGTGCGGATACATCTCCTGTACATAATTCTCGGACTTTATATTCCTTTGGGCTCATTAATCCAAGCTGCACTCCCATGGGGCTTAATTTTTTAAGATTTTTAGGCAAATAATCAGGCTTCCCCTCAGATGAAAAATCTATCCATCCTTTATCTTCGTATTTATCTAGAATTTCGATGATCTCGGATTTATCAAGTGAAGTAATTACAGAGATATCATCAATAGATTTTTCTCCAGAGCAATTTTTTAGTACTAAACGTTCATCATCCTCGAATCCTAATGTAAGTGAAACAGGTTCCGTTAATTTTGGATAAAGGACTATTCGTTCTTTTCCTATAACTTCTGGCTCAATTATTCTGATTCGAAGCCAGCCTTTATCTCTAAATTTTTTTATAATTCCATTTACATCTTCACTTACTAAATTTGATTTTTTACAAATATCTTCAATACAAGTTTCTCCGTCGATTAGATTTAATACTACAGATTCTGTAAGTTCAAATTTATCCTTCATCTTTAATTTTCGTAATAAATATGGAACTTTACGGATTTTTGTTTCAGTTTGAACTTGTTTATCTGGGATTAATGTTTCAATTGCAGGCCTTGAATCGAATGTAACTTCGGGAGCTTCAATTACGGGAGGAAAATTTCCTTGTAGTAATTCTTCTAATGGTGAACTATATTCGTCTATTTTACTTTTAAAACCCAAAAGCTGACCAGGTTTAATTGCTTCAGCCCTAGCATAGAGAATTATTGCAAGATTATTCGAAATTTTGAAAAATACTAAATTTAGGGACGATAAAGGCATTGCATAATCATTAACTTTTAAAAGTGAGAAACTTGACCGCATAAAATTTTGTACAAATTCAATATATTCGTTATATTCTTCATCTACATAATAAAACTCGCCATTCCTCCCAGCAAATGCTATATAGACTCGTTTAGTTAATATATTGCCCATATAATTAGAAATCTCATTTGCAATTTCAATAATTTGATTTTCCATATAAAAAAATTGAAAGCTTTAGAAATATATAACTATTGTTTTTTACCATTCCTTTTATATTATTCTTTATTTTTGCAAGTCTTCAAGAGATTTAAAAAGGGCTACGTTAATTTTTGCATTTTGAGGAAATAATTTAATATTTTCAGACAGATTCATAAGTTTAATAGTTAATCCTCCTATCGATCCTAAAAAATATTTCTGTCGTACGTCAAAAATGATACATTTCCCTAAAAATATGGCAAAATCTTGTTTAATCTTATCTCTACTCATTTTAATAAAAATCTCTCTTTTTTCCTCAAGAACATAATTGTAATTTTCCTCAATTGATTCAATTAAACTTATTGGAAGTTCTATGTCCATTTTGAAATCTTGGGAACTTATTATTATCTGTTGAATATCAGGTATCTCAACTTTGAAATTTTCAGAAATTACTCCTTGAAATATTATTTCATCAACAAATCGACTTTTCTTTCCCTTTGTAACTTGTTTTGCTTTTATTTTTTTAGTTTTAGCTTTTGGCTTCTTTGCTTTTGGCATTACATAGACAACTCAAATATTTCTTAAAAAATAGTAACTCTAAAATAAAAGTAAATTTCTTAACCTTATTTTGATATTTAAAATAATCTTAAACTATTTTTAAAATGAATTGCTTTTTAATTAATTTTAGCATTTTTACTCTTAATTTTCGTATTAGGTAATTTGGGAGCATATATGCTAAATAATATGATGGAAATGATTAAAATACTTGAAGCATATATAAAGGCAGAAGAAGCAGAAAAATATTCATAGATATATCCAAATAAATATGTTTCAGGAATGCATGTTAATCCAATTATTAAATAATATAACCCATATGCACTACCTCGTTTTTCTTTCCCTGCAAAATCTGCAACAAACGCTCGAGAGACTGGATCGACCAGTCCTTTATATAGACCATATAGACCAAAGAATAAGGTAATTAATAATATAGACATTTCACTCGCTTTAATGGGAAGACTTAAGCCAATACATACAGTTAAAAGAGTTATTAATCCCCAGATAATTACTTTTTTTCGACCAATTTTGTCAGATAGTCTTCCAGAATAGATAGCACTAATTGCATATATTATATTTAGCAATCCATAAATCAGGGGTATTAATGTAAAAGATGGCATCAAGGAACCTAAACCAAAGTTTGCAGCAAAACCTTTAATAAATTGAATTATGGGATTACCTGGAAAAAAGTCTCCTGCTCTAATAATTAAAAATGCCACATTTACCGCAGCAAATTCCATAATACCTAAAATAAAAAGTAATTTTACAAAATCCTTAGTTATTTTATTAGTTTCAATTGTCTTTTTAGGAAGTTTTACATCTTTAACAAATAATAAAACAATTATAGCAATAATCCCTGGAAATATTGATAATATGATGATATCTGAATATGATAAGGATAAAAATAATAGTAAAAACACTAGAAAAGGGGCCAAAATTGCGCCTGTCGTGTCCATAGCACGGTGAACACCAAAGGCCCTTCCCGTTTTTTTAGGACGCCAATGACTAATTAAGGAATCCCTTGGGGACGTTCTTATGCCTTTACCGAAACGATCAGAAAATTTTAAGAGAAGAATTGGTTCCCAATTTCTTGTAACTCCTATTAAAGGCTTTGTAACATTTGATAGTGCATATCCAGCCAAAATTATCGGTTTTCTCCTCCCAATTTTATCAGAAAGCCATCCTGAAAAGCCTTTGACTATATTTGCTGTCGCTTCGCCAATACCCTCGATCAAGCCTAAGATTACCGTGCTGATGCCTAATGATAATAGATATAATGGAAAGACGATAATTAGCATCTCCGAACTTAAATCAGTAAATAGACTGGTAAAACCTAATATTAAGATATTAACGGAAACACCGATTACGGTCTTATCAACAATCTTATCTCCAGAAATGTTTTCAAAATTTTCTTGAGATTTATCTTTCTCCAAATTCATTACAATTACAATCATTTAAAAAATTTATAAGTCTTATTTAATCATTAGTGAATTGTATAATAAAAAAAAAGGCAATAACCCATGTATCAGAGTTTTATTACCAAATCTGATTTAATTGATCGCATTCATAAATCTGTAAAACTATTTTATTTCAGAAAGAACATTAAAGGTAGTAAATCAGAGCAGATCGAGAGTGTTGAAAGATTTATTGAAAATTATTTAAAACTTTATAATTTCAAATCAGATTTAATTGCTATAGATTTTCGAAAAAAGGGTATAAGAATAAAGCTAAAGAATCTGAGGCGTTATAAAAGCCGTGACAGGCAAGAATTACTTTCAAAGCTTGATTTTTTATTAAAGGGAGGTAAATAATAATATTGAAAACGCTTCCTTTTTGGGATTTATCACAAAATGATCTTACGATTAATGAATTATTACTCAAAAAAGATTATGATAGGGTTATTCCTTTTATATTAAATAAGAAAGGAGATATTGAGAGTTTTGGAAGTATTGAAGATACATTTTGGATCCTTCTGGCATTACATTTAATGCAAAAGCTAGATTTAGTAAATAACGAAAAAATAAATAAGTTCATATTTAGATTTAGGTCCCCAAAAGGAGGTTTTTTTTCGAAGCATGAAGATTACCCAGATGCTAGAACAACATTTTATGCAATATCTTGTTTACATTTACTTGATTTGGATTTAAATGAAGATGAAAAGCGAATAACATTTAATTACTTAATGGAAAGCAGAACTAAAGAAGGATTATTTCTTCATTGTAGGGATCCAAATTGTAATTGTCGTCAACAGACTGCATTTATGTATACTTTTTTTGCAATTGGTAGTATTGTTTTATTAAATTTTCAAGAAAAATTAGAATCCGAATTTTTTGAGAAAATAACATCCCTCTCATTTAATATCCATAATTTTGACACCTTTTTTTTCTTTTTAACTGTTAACCTTTTGAAAATTGATATAAAAATGGAAATAAAAGATTTATTAAAGATAATACATTTTTTCCAAAGAAAATCAGGAGGTTTTGGACGGGTCCAAGATACATTTTGGATAATAACTTGGTTAAATTCGCATAAGTTTTTACATCGAATTAATAAAGGAGTAATAATAGAAAAATTTCTGGAAAATCAAAAAAATTCGGATGGAGGCTATAATGAACAGGGGGAATCAACTTCAAATTTAAAAGTTACAACTCAAGCCATAATCATACTATCTATTCTTAATTCACTTATAGTAAAAGAATTAGAGAATGAAATATTTAATCGATTAAGTGAAAATACCCATAATTTATTAAAACGCTTTTCTGATCAATTTTCTATTAAAGAGGGACGAGTTGCCGAAATTTTAGGTATGTTAAATTCTAAATATAAATGGTTAAATATTAAATTATTAAAATTTGAATCTGTTTTCAGTAAATATGTTCAAAATTTAAAAGCTTTAGATCAGAAAATTGGCAAAAATGTTTTAAAATCAGTGTATGAAGCAAACCAGAAAAAAATTGACCTACTGGAGTTTGCTAATTCTCTTAATGTAAATGAAGAACAAATTATTCGAGTAATATATGATTTAATAGATTCAAAATTGATTTATGGCAATATAGAACCATCTCAACTTATAAAAGACGCCCATATTCTTGAAATTAGTTATCTACCCGAATTCATTTTAGTTAGAAAAGATCTCCTTCCGTCTGACGAAGTATTAGTTGAAATGGAAAGTTTAAACTTAGTTCAAGAACAAATTAATGAAGCTTTAAATAATCTCCAGAAATATCCGATTGATTTCAAAGAAAGTATAGAATATTTATTGGATATCGATGAAGTCGAAATCGCAAATTTTAAAATTGATAGACTTTTTAATGATTATTTAATCATAATAAAATCAAATGATGAAGATATTGCTGATAAAGTTTCAAGCATGAAATATTTTAAATCAGATATTACAAATCTCTATCAAAAATGGAAAAATATCTCAACATCCACACTTAAGGCATTACAAGATACACATAATGACTTATCCACAAAGATTTCTTCAAGAATGAAAATTGTAACCGCTTATAATGAGTTAGAATCGTTTGTAAATTTTGTAAATGAAAATATTACCAAATTTAGAAATAAAATTGAAGTATTTATAGCGATTTTTTATAAAACTTGCAGCAGAAATGAATTATCTCTTAAATCTCAAGAATTTTTAGATTATCTTGATAAAATGGATGAAGATTTCAAAGAAATTACACAATATATTCAAAAAAAGAGTAAAGAATTGGCAAGTATTACTAAAAAAACGAAATTATTTAAAAATGTCATTATTTCTGATGATCCCCAACTTCGTAAAAGAATTGTCAGTACCGCTATAAAGAAGAAATTACAACCATTTGAGAATTGGTTAGAAAATCAGTGGAGTCAAAAAAGAAACGATTCTTTTAAAAAAATTACAGAATTCAAGTCTAAAATACATAAACATGAAGAATTGATTAATCATATTAAAGAAATGGAAATTTCAATCAATTCACAATTAAAATCTATAAATAATTTAGAAAATCATGGGAAAATCTATTCAGGAACTGTAAAAATTATTAATTCCATTAATAAATCAGATAAATATATTTCAAATTTTATTAGAGATACCAATAAGATCCTTGAGGATTTTGATTTAGTAGTTCAAGACATTCCAATTATTTGGGCAGATAAAATTAAACAATTTGGAAAGAAAGTTCAATCTTTAAGAGAAAAAATTGGAAAAAAAATAATTGATAAGCTTGAGATTCAGAAAAAAAATGAATTTGAAGAAAATATTGAAGCTCAAATACAAAATTTTATGATAAAAATAAATGATCTTGATAAAATACAAAGTTTTAATTGGAAAAAAATAAATATTAGTTATCGTGAGCTTTTAAATAATCAGCTATCTCTTATAAAACAAACTATTTTTCAAAAAAATGAACAAATTACAGGAATATATAGAGAAAATTCTGAAAAATTCTCTAGGTTTGGGGAATTAAGTTTAATTCCGCTGAGAAAATGGGAAAATTTTTACGATTCTATCGATGATGGTTTAAGAAAGAAAGAAAATGATATTTTAGATATTCTATTAGTTCGAATTTTGTTTCAATTATCAACTCCAAGGACTGGTGGGCGAGTAAATCTATCAAAACTTTCAGAAATTATAGGTTTAGACCAAAATATTATCCGTAAAAGGTTAAAAAAATTAGAAGAAAATTTCAAGATTGAAGTTAATTTTATTGAGAAATCGGAAGTAATACCTTTAACTGAAGAAAATCAAGCACAATTGAGATTTGAGGATTTTGTCCTTCAGTGTTCTCAAGAATTTAAGGAATCAAATGAACAAATAATTCGCTTCTTCAAATATATTAGTGATCGAAAAAAGATTTCAGAAAATGAGGAAGAAATTAAAAGTAAATTAGAAAAATTTTCCGAAAAAATAATAAACAGTGAAATGGAATTACAAAAGAATTTTTCAATTCAAATGAAAAATGACTATAACAAAGTTATTTTAAAGAATTTAGAAGAAATAATAAAGAAATCAAAGGAAAATCTAAGTTACGTCCAAAATATCTTAGATATTAGAGCAGATTATGACGATACCATCAAGATAGAATTCTTTAAGATACACAAAAAATTTGATGAAATTTCAAATTTTAATGCTTTTGAAGAATTAAAGACGTTTGAGCTATATAATGCAGAAATTGATAAATTTAATCAATTGATTAATAATTTCAACATAAAATCTGATGAATTTATAAAAAATCAATCTAAAAATATCGAAAACTTTAGTAATTATATAATTGGTTTAAGAAATAAATATCATTCTTCGGTTAAAAAATTAAAATCGAATTTAAGAATTCTCAACTCGCAGAAAATTCAAAAAATTAAAAGTAGAATAATTCAAAATTTAAAGGTGATTCTAAAGACTAAAATAGAGGATCATCAATTAAAATTCCAAGAAAATTTGTATAAATTTGAGAATGAAGCGTATAAATTAAAGAAAAAAGAGGATATTGAATCCTTAAATAAAATTCTAGAAGATTATTACATACAGATAAATAAATATCTTAAAAATTCTCAACAGGAAATAGATGACTTTTTAAAAATCAATGAAACTAACTATAAATTAACCCGTCTTAAATATAAATTTGAAGACATTTTAAAATCTTGGAATCCAGAAGAAATTAGAGAGGGTTTGATTATTTTTCTAGGCTTATTTATGTAATTGTATAAAATTGAATTGAATAGGTAACAAGAATGGAAAAATATTTGGAGTTATTATCTGAAAAAACACCATTTGATTTATTCGTTTCTAAAAGGTTTAAACGGGAATTATTCGATATACCTGATGTGAGAAATTCTTTAGATAAGGAAATTGCTGATTTAATTAAAAATATGAAAAATCAAAACGAAAATCATATAGTAGCAATAGTTGGAGATACTGGTTTGGGAAAGACCCACTTTTTTTGGGTTTTGAGTAATTCCATTAATTTAAAAGCTCCAAATTTTCATATAACATACATTTCACCCCAAGATACAAAAATTGTTGATATTTATTTTGAATTATGTTTAAACATCCTAACAGATTTAGGAGAACAATCACTTAAATCGATAGCTTCAGAAATTATCAACATTACTGGAGGAAAGACAATTAATTTAGATTTACTCGGACTTATAAAAATTAAAAAATCGCCAAGAACTATAATAAAACAAATTTTTCAGAAAATTGGCAAAGACATTTCAGATTTTGAACAAAGTTTGATTAAAGTATTTATTTATTTAGGTTCTGGAACTACATTCGAAAGAGAAATAGCACTAAAATGGTTAAAAAAAGAATCACTTACTGCTAAAGAACTAAAAAAGCTGGGTATAAAATCAAATGATTTTACAGAAAAGGAATATGAAGAAATTTTTAAAATAATTACAACTTATATCGGAAAACCTTTAATTCTATTTTTTGATGATATTGAATACTATCAATTATTGGAGAAAGAAAGAGAACTTGCTGAATTAATTAATAGTTTATATAAGAATTTGAATTCGGTTTTAATAATCCTAACATCCTTGACAGGTAGTTGGAGTTATTTTAAGAATTTATTTGAGACCGTATTGAAAAAAGATTTCAAAAATATTAAAAGTTTAAATAATTTTACAGAAAAAAATGTTCAAAATTTCTATAAAAAATCAATGGGGGAATTTTGGAAAAAAAATAAACTAAAACCACCGCAAGATCCTTTATATCCATTAGATGATAAAATTTTGAGGATAATTCATCTTAGATCCAAAGGTAATCCTCGTTTAGTTAAAAAAATGCTAAAAGAATCCATTGAACAGGAATTATATGAAATCCAAGTGGAAAATTTATGGGAATTAAAAGAAATGATAAGCAAATAATATTTTTCTTAATGATTTTTTTTAAGAGTGAGTTTTAGATTGTCAACTTACAAACGAAAATTTCATCTAAGATTGTATATAGTATGGTTTATCCTAGGTATTTTTTGGATTATCCTATCATTATTTAATTTCATATTATTTTGGGATATTTTACATTCTTTGTTAATATATCATTTCCAACTACTTATAGGAATAAGTAATTTAGTTCTTGCATTAGTTACAAAAAATCTTAGTAATAAAGCAGAAAATTGCTACCAAAAGCATCAAAATGATTGGTTATGTGATTATTGTGGAGTTACACTAGAAAAAATTAAGTTAAGATCATATTTTTACGGAAAAACAATATTATGTAAAAACTGTCATAAAAATCACCATCTACTCCATTTTATACCTCTTGTTTGTATTTTTACCATATTTTTTTTAATTTTTATCCTCACAATTCCCCCATTTGCTGATAATAACTTTATTCTTTTAGGATTAAGCTTATATGCTTTCTTTTTCTCTTTTGGTATATTATATTTTACCATAAGGATATTAACATACTAATTAACAGATATAACTGAAACTTTATATTATAATTTCAGAAAAAATTAAAAATCTCAATATTCTCTTATCTAAATCTTATCATATTTTTTTAAATATTCGAACCTTAATTTTGAAATATATCTAATTTTAAAACTGGGATGAGTAACTTGTCACAAAATAAATGTTTAGAAGACGTTAAAATATTAGATACCTCACAATTCTTATCAGGTCCTTATGCATCCAGTCTATTAGCGGATTTAGGGGCGGAAGTCTGGAAAGTTGAACCCCCGATCGGTGAAACTATGCGACTTTATACATTATTCAAACCTTCAATAGCACCAATGATGAGCCTGCTTCATAGAAATAAAAAAGCTATAACACTAAATCTGAAAACCAAAGAAGGGAAAGAAATTTTTAAAGGATTAATAAAAAATGTGGATGTTCTTTTAGAAAATAATGTTCCCGGTTATATGGATAAGTTGGGTCTGGGCTATACAGTGCTTAAAGAAATAAATCCTGGTTTAGTCTATTGTGCAATTAGTGGATTTGGTCAAACCGGTCCATTAAGGGATCGAACTGCATTTGATATGATAGCTCAAGCTACTGGAGGCATTATGAGTGTATTGGAGAGAGAAGATCGAGCACCTACTGTATTTATAGCAGATCTTGGTGCAGGTGTGCATGCCGCATATGGTATTCTTGCCGCATTACATTATAGAGACAAAACTGGAATAGGACAAATCGTAGATATTTCGATGCAAGACATCATGTACGCATTTAACTTTAGAGCTGTAATACGTGGTGCATTACCAGAAGATTCTCTGCAAAGAGAAGACCAAGAACGCATAACTGTCCCAATATATCACAGTTTTAAATGTAAAGATGGATATGTAGCAATCGTAGCGATAACAGATCGACAGTGGAAGCGTGTAGTGCTAGCAATGGATAGAAAAGATTTACTCCGAGTCCGTAAATATAGAAATGTTATAAAAAGAATAGAATACGGCGATGAAATTCTTGAGATCGTAGAAAGTTGGACTAAAACAAAGACTGTAGCTGAAGTTGTCGAAATAATGGAAAATGCGAAAATTCCTTGTGGTCCCATAGTTCCTTATAAGGAAGTCTCAAACCATCCACAAATACTTGCCAGAGAAATGGTTAGAGAATTTATGGTAGATGATCCAGAAAAAAAAGGGGAAAAAAGAAAAATTAAAATACCCGGAATTCTCATAAAGTTGTCTGAAACTCCAGGTGATATCTGGACGCTAGCCCCAGGTCTTGGTGAGCATAATGAAGAAATTTATGAAGGAATTCTAGGATATAATAAAGAAAAACTTATCGAATTTAAGAAAAAGGGCATAATTTAATTCAAAATCTTGTTTTTTTCAATTCTCATTCTTTAAATTTATCTGGCTGAGGTTTAGGATTCATAAAAAAATAACCAGAATCACCTTGTATATAACAATCATCACCTTCTTTATATAACCATAAATTGTTCATTTGTTCATCAGACAGTGTAATTTCTCGGCAACTTCCACCTCCCATCAATATATCTCGAAAAACATCTAATGCTTTTTGCGATTCTCCTTCTATTCTCATCTCCAAAACAATTCCATCAGCTATCATTTTATACAATACCCACAACTCATTTCTATTTTCTAAATCCCACATGACTGGCTTTGGTATATATTTTTCGTCAGGATATTCCCAATCAATTGTACTAAGCATTACTTTCATTTTTTTTGAACTCCAATTAATCTAATTCCTAATTATTTCTTTATCTTAATTAATTAGGACCAAAATGCTTTAAAATAACCAAATTTTCAGACTTACTTAGATTTGTAAATGTCACACCAGCTTTAGCTTTTTCATATGTAATAAAATATTCATCATTTGTAATTTCCCCATATCTTATTTGTGTTGGAGTCTCTAATGGCAATTTATCGATTGTGCCGTATCCTTGAATTGCAATTAGTCCATAAGCGGCATTTTCTTTAATTACAATGCTTTGACCTGGAAATATTGTATGCCTTTTACCGGAAAACTCCTCCATTCCATAAATTACCCAATGTTCTTCATAACCAGCAGCATTCATATCTTCAATTTTATTCACGGGTTTTGGAGCACAGAAATGGTGCTCTTTAAAATTTGGGTCTAAATTTGCTTCCCAATCGATTAAATCTACGATATACTCTAAATTTTCATATTTATCTTGTGGAACATCTTTTATCACAAGATCCCAATTGATGGAATTTCCTCCGACGAGGGATTGAAACATTGCAAAGACATCACTAGCTTTTTGTATTTCATAAGTCACCAATGTTCCAGGTCCATGTAGGATCCTTGGGGGAATTGACCACCCGGTCCCTGGTTCTAGATGGTATGCTTTTGAAAAATTTAAAATGCCATTGTCTCCTTGATCCCATCTCATTAAACATTTTTGAATATCTTTTTTGGTAGTTCCTGGAATAAGTCCAAAAAATGTATATGGAAAGTTATTTTGAGTGAAGTTCAATTGTTCAGGAAAATAATATGCTTCGGGCTTCCCAAGACGATTAACTTCCTTGGCTTGGATATCATCTTGATGAATATGGAATGGAATTGGATCCATATTATCAAAAAATTTGGTTAAAACCATCCAACCCTTATGTTTTACCATGATTTTTTTTCCAAGAATTTCGTCCCCTATAAGATCAATTGCCTCTTTTAAAAGAATTTTACTTTTTTGCATTTTTGGATCAATAATAATATAACTTAATCCCTCATCTTCGGGTGTCCCCGGACCATTATCGGCATTTGTCGTTGATGCTAGCCACCTTTCGGTAATTCCTCCACGTTCTTTTCCAAGGGCATAAAGATCCGTGTTTATTAATTTCAATCTCCTTCCTGGGCTAAGAAATGCCCTTGGAACCCAAGTCGGGCTTAATTGTAGAATACCTTCATTAGTAATGATATAATCTTCTAATAATTTTTGTTTATTTTTTGTCTTATTCACAAAATCACGTTAAGAAACAATTATTTTAAATTCATAAAGAAAAATATTTAAATAAAATTATCAAATTTTTTCAATATTTTACTCGACGATAATAAAGAATTATCCTTTATAATGTACGACGTCAAAGATTACTTATAACTTTGGCTGAGATGAAAAATTGGAAACCGATGAAAAAAAAATAGAAACATTTGAACTATATACAGAAAAAAAAGAGTTAGTTAAAGAAAATTGGATTGTAAGAAATACAACTTTTGCTCCCGAAGTTGGAATTTTAAGTATGTTAATGTTATTAAATGATATCTTTTTGCAGCCAGATATTCAGTCCCTCGTAAATCAATTTTTAACAAAAGAATATAAAAATTTAATTATCCTTTGCTATATTTTTAAACCTCAAACATAAAACCTTTTTAAAACTCAAAACGTCGGTTTCCAATTTTTCATCCTAATTTTAATTAATTATGAATTTAACATTAAAATTCATTTAATAAAAAAAAAGATTTTTTACCAACCTACTTTAAACTTAAGTCGATCCATGAGATCATTCAATGAGTAAATTGAAAATTCTTTAACTTTCTCTAATGATTCTACAAATGCTTTTGCAAATTCAAGGTTGGTAATTACTAAAACATTATGTTCCACAGCTTGTCTTCGAATGTTATACTCATCTTCCATTACTTGGACATATTTATCTATCGAGCCAGTCATTGGGATATTTATAACTAAATCAATTTTCTTGGATAATAGATAATCTTTGATATTTGGATGTTTATAGACTTCAGACATCTTGAAAAGAACTGTGGTGTGAATACCATTACTTGTTAAAGCTTCAGCAGTATGTTCTGTTGCATAAATAGTGAATCCTAAATCTTGAAATTTTTTAGCTATAGGAACAATTTGATTTTTTAATTCTTTTCCACCAACTGTAATTAATACATGACCATTTTTGCGTGGAATATCCAGTTCTGCCGCTAATAAGCTTTTTAAAAGAGCCTCTTCAAATGTTTCTCCATATGTAGCAATCTCACCTGTGCTAACCATTTCAACACCAAGAACAGGATCTGCACCAGATAATCTCATAAATGAGAACATCGGTACTTTTACTCCGATATTTGATTCATAAGGGTGTTCTAATACTCCTAGATCTTTTAATTTCTTTCCAAGCATAACAGCCGCAGCTAAAATCATCAAGTTAATTCCTCTTGTTTTTGATACATAAGGCATAGATCTTGAAGACCTTAAATTCGTTTCAATAACATAAACTGTGTTATTCTTAACAAGATATTGAACATTAAATGGTCCTATTATGTTTAAAGCCACAGCTATTTTTTGAGTGTAATCTTCGATAGTTTTAACAATTTCTTCAGGAACAGTTTGTGGTGGTATAACCATTGACGCATCTCCACTATGGACTCCAGCATTTTCAACGTGTTCTACCACAGATCCTATAAAAGTATCAGTACCATCTGAGACGGCATCGACTTCTAATTCTCTTGCGTTTTCAAAATATTTAGTAATAACTACTGGATACTCTTGGGAAACATTTGCTGCTAATAATAGAAATTCCTCCAATTGATCTTCGGAGTAAGCTACACGCATAGCAGCTCCTGAAAGGACGTAAGATGGACGGACTAATACGGGATATCCTACATCATTTGCAAATTCCTTTGCTTTATCAATTGTGGTTAAAGCATTCCACTGAGGTTGTTTAATTCCTATATTATCCAACAAATTACTAAATTTTGATCTATCTTCAGCTCGATCTATATTTCTACCCATTGTTCCAATTACATTTACTTTACCTGTCCTAAAATAGTCACGTAAACTAGCTAATTTTGGTGCGATATTATTAGAAACTTGTCCTCCAACTGATACAACAATACCATATGGATTCTCTTTTTCGTATATATCGAGAACTCTTTCGAACGTAATTTCTTCAAAATATAATTTATCACTCATATCATAGTCTGTACTCACAGTTTCTGGATTATAGTTAATCATGATTACTTCTTTAATTCCTTCATTTTTTAAAGCCCAAACTAGCTGAACAGTTCCCCAATCGAATTCTACACTGCTCCCGATTCGGTAACATCCGCTTCCTAATACTATAATTTTTTTATCCTCCGTTTCAAATTGGACATCGTCATATGATCCTGCATAGGTTAAATATAGATAATTCCTTTTAGCAGGCCATTCTCCACCATATGTATCAATTTGTTTGACACAAGGGATGATATTATGTTTCTTTCTTAATCTTCGGATCGTTAATTCGTCGGTGTTTAAACATTTTGCGATCTGGAGGTCTGAAAAACCATATACCTTAGCTTTTTTTATGATTTTACGTAGTTTTTCAGGCTCTATAAGGATGATATTTATTCTTTTCAGTTCTTTCTCGATCTCAACTATATGCCTAATTTTATATATGAAAAATTTATCAATTCCACTTAATTGATGTATTTGATCAACAGTTAAACCTGCCTTTATAGCTTTTGGGATTTTATACAATCTTTGATCCGTTGGATTAGCGAGTTGATCTTTTAGTGACTCTAGGGATTCTGGTTCATCATCTTCAGGATTACATACTAATCCAATTTTACCAATATCTAACATTCGAACAGCTTTTTGGAGAATTTCTTCAACATTTCTCCCTATGCTCATTACTTCACCTACAGATTTCATTTGCGGTCCTACATGTCTACTGACGTTCTTAAACTTCTGAAGATCCCACCTAGGGACTTTAGCAACTATATAATCAGTCGCAGGCTCAAAACATGCCATTGTATTCAAAGTTATTAGATTCTTCAATTCAGGAAGCGTATAACCTAATGCTAATTTAGCAGCAATATACGCTAGAGGATAACCAGTTGCTTTGGATGCTAAAGCAGAAGATCTGGACAATCTAGCATTTACTTCTATGGATTTAAATTCCCCAGTTCGATTATGTAAAGCAAATTGAATATTACACTCACCAACTATCCCTAAAGATCTTATAATTTTAATAGAAGCTTCGCGTAGCGTTTCAAATTCTTCTAATGTTAAAGTTTGGACTGGAGCAACCACTATTGAATCACCAGTATGGATCCCAACAGGATCAAAATTTTCCATACTGCAAGTACAAATACAATTGTTATCCGCATCTCTAACTACTTCGAATTCAATTTCCTTCCAAAATTGTGGTTCTAAAAATTGCTCCACTAAAACTTGATTTATCATACTTTGTGTTAAGCCCCGTCTAACTTTCGTAATCAAATCTTCTTCGTTATATGCGACACTTGCTCCTTTTCCACCAAGAACATAAGCAGGTCGCAGCAATATCGGATATCCAATTCCTTCAGCAATTTTTATTGCTTCATCAATACTGGATGTAACTTTACTCTTGGCAATTCCTACATTTACTTTAAACATAGCTTGGCGAAATAATTCCCGATCTTCGGTGGCTTCAATAGCTTCTACAGGTGTTCCTAATACTTTAATATTATATTTTTCAAAAACTCCCATTTTCGATAAATTTACTCCACAATTTAATGCAGTTTGTCCACCAAAAGCTAATAATATGCCATCGGGACGTTCTTTTTCAATTACCTTTATTACAAATTCTGGTATAACCGGTAAGAGGTAGACTTTTCCAGCTAATTTGGGGTCTGTTTGAATAGTTGCTATGTTTGGGTTAACCAAAACAGTTTCAATACCCTCTTCCCTAATAGCCTTTAAACATTGGCTTCCTGAATAATCAAATTCACCTGCTTGACCTATTCTAATAGCTCCTGAACCTAGAACTAAAACTTTTTTTACACCTTCTATTTTAGGCATTTTAAATTCCTCCCGATGAATTTAGGTTTTTTAGGAATTGTTCGTATACTAATTTAGTGTCAGATACATTTATCAGAGGTTCTGGATTAAAATCCACGGATAAAAGATTATTATTTCTCAATCCTTCTACTGTACCATCATTTGCATTTTTAAACCAAATTTTAAAATCGGTTTTTTCTAGCGAATCAATATTTACCGTAAATGCATGATTTTGAACAGTCGTATATGCTTTTCTAGATTCAGTGTCTATACATGTTTGATTCTGGGTATTGTGTCCAAATTTCATTTTATATGTATCAGCACCAGCGGCTAAAGCTAGAAGTTCATTGCCTAATCCAATTCCTAGTACTGGAATATTATTACTAATGCAATCTTTTAATGTTTCAATAGCTTTTATTAGCCTTTTAGGATTACCAGGACCTCCATTTACAACAATTCCCTTTGGTTTATATTGAATAATTTCATTGTATGAAAAAGTATATGGTACCCTAACTACTTTCAAATTTCTTTGTAAAAAACTTTTTAATATTCCATATTCCATTCCACAATCAATTAATACTATAGTATCTCCATTATTTTCATAAATATGTGGGCTTTTAATCGATATCGAATCGATAGGAATTGCATTATTAATTTCCAAGTTTTTTGCTTCTTTGGTTAAATTATCGACATTTGGGTCTTCATCTGGAGAAAAAACTTGAAGTATTCCAGGCATTGCTCCTTCATCCCGAATTATTTTTGCTAATTGACGTGTATCAATATTTTCTATTCCCGGAATTCCTTCTCTTACCATCCAGTCATCTAATGTAATTTTAGAAGTGTAATGACTTGGTTCCTTACAACATTCATATACTCCTAATCCAGCTATTTTTATTAGATTCGGTTTGGGAAAATTCCAATAATCTGGTGGATTTTTTTCATTCAAATCGTAAAAATCTGAATTGAACCATTTGGAAACGTTCCATTTATCCCTTTGGTTCGGGTCGGGTATCCCATAATTGCCGATTAAAGGATATGTAAATATTAAAATTTGATTAGTATAAACAGGGCTTGATAGTAATTCATAATGTCCGACAACACTTGTGTTAAATACAACTTCGCCTATAACTTTTTTTATATTTCCAAAGCCAGTTCCTTCAAATATAGTCCCATTTTGTAAAATAAGGACAGCTCTCTTTTCACTTCCAGTCATTTTTATCAACTTTATTTTTTTTGATATTGAAAAAAGTCATAAAAAATTTTATATTGCGTTTTTTTTATTTTAAAAAAAAGAATTCGTTATAGGTAGAACTAATTATGTAATAAAACGATTGAGATTTCTGTTATAACAAAAATACGCTTTTCTCCCCTTTAAAATTAAATTTACTCTAATTCATCAGGAAGAATAATACATTGGATTGGTAACAGAAAAGAAAATGCCATAAATGCTTGCCATTCATAAAATGGGGCTGAAAAATAAAAAGGTGTAATTGGATTAGGGAAAAAACGCCCAGACCTATTAGTTGGAGCGAGAATCACCCATAATAATCCACAAATTAGGCAATATATTAAAATTGAAATGTAAATAACTAATAACTTTTTAGAAAATGTAGCGGCTTTGCCCTTTGATAGAACATTTTTTAACATTAGAATTGCAGAAAAAAATGACATAAGAAAAAACCCTAAAAAAATAAATCCCGCATTTATAACATGGATAAGCTTAAATATATTCGGTTCATAAAAATTTGGGATTAATCCAATTAGTATTGAGGCAATTGAATATGCAAAGAAAAAAAATACTATTAACTTTGCGTAAAACTCGTTTATTTTAGAATATTTTCTATATAAATATTGGACTATAGGCAATGTTAAAATTCCTAATAAAATAAAACTTAAACTAAAAAAAACAAATCCAATTGGATTTTCTTCAGGCCACCCTAACCGGCTTATCATAGAAGTCGTCCAATTATACGGATAAATTGGAATATAAGGATATAATAATCTCGCTATTAATAAGAAAAATAGAAATGATCCAATCATAAAGGGTAAATAATAATGGGTAAGACTCTTTTTTGAAAGCATCCCTTGAAAAACCTCTTTTAATTTCTCCATATTAAATTCCTTCATGTATTGGTTTTTTGCCAATATTCAAATGCAAGTTTAGCCAATTCATTAAAGGCCTCGTCCACGCCGTCACCTTCTTTAGCAGATGTTTCAATATAGGGGCAAGGGACTTGATCTGCAAAAGACTTTGCATCTTTTTCACGGATGGACCTCATAATCTCCAGATCTACTTTATTTCCGAGGAGAACTAAAGGAATCTTCCCTGTAAAGCTCCAAAGATCTTTTATCCATTTAAGAATATTTGGGCTGAAAGTTGTATAACGAGTTAGATCAAAAACAACTAAAGCACCCAAAGCACCTTTATAAAATGCTTTTCGTACAAATTGAAATCTTTCTTGTCCCGCAATATCCCAAATAGAGAGGGTTATTAGATCCTCACCGTTATTGAGGTATAAATTTTTCATAAAGAGATCGCAACCAACAGTCATCTTATATTCCTTGTGGAAAACATCCTTGACGAATCTCTTAATCAAAGTGGTTTTTCCTACAGCTGCATCTCCAATCAATAAAATTTTCAGTCTATATTTTCCCATTTTAGATACTGTACTTCATTTCTTTTTCCTTGAAAATGCTTCATAAACTTGTAAATAAACCTTTACCGAAATAATTTTTGGATTACGACGAAAACTAGCCGAAATTGTAGCACCACAACGAGAACATAAGTTAGAACTTCTAAGCCAATCTTTAAATGCATCTGCATGTGCAGGATGTTTGCAGCTAGGGCATAATACTATGCCTCTTCCTCGATCTGAAGGTTTAGGTAATTGAAAACAAAAAATACATTTAAAATCCTCAACAGTTACAACTCCTGCTATTGGCATTAATCCTTTTAATTTTCGACTCATCTTAGATTTTTTCTTCTTACTCGGAACCTGAACCCTGGATTGCCTTTGAACTCTTGTAATTCGACTTGCAGGTTTTTGCCTACGGGGTCTTGAAACTGTAACAGTAGGTTTTTGACTACGGGGGCGACTTGTTGGAACATTTGATCTTGGTCTAACAGGAGTTGTCCTTCGTGTAGTTGGGATGTTAAAATCTCTAATTTGTGGAGGGGGTCTAATTTCGGTGGCAACTTCTGGCATAGTGTAGGGTGCGCTTGATTTCCCGTACCTAATTGATAAAATTAAAGAATAAATACTTAGAAAAATGACCAATAAACTAGGATTTTGATGAATAGGCTTCAATGGAAAATAATTAAAATCAATATAATAATAAAATAGGAATAAATAAACAAGTTCATACAATATTATGCAGAAAGTGCAAAAATTTCCGAAATTTCGACCATTTGTAGATTTTTGTCCCATATGAACCACATAATATTTTTTAAAACAGGAGTATAAGGAATATAAAGAATAAAAAAAATAGGGAACTGCAAAGATTATAATCCAGGAGCTTAAATATAATCCATTTCCACTCAAAATATTCATATCAAGAATACCAGTAAAATTACCCCACACGCTAAATAATATTGCCATAGTTAGTGATCCAAAAATAAAAAATGAAGTATTATGGGGTGAGTTGAATTCACGATGATATTTTATTAATGAGAAAAATTTGACAGTGAAACAAAACCAAAATCCAATTAATAACCAAGATATAAATACACTTGATACATGTCCGATGGCATTATTAAATTCATAAGAGAGATAAAAAATATAAACTGCAACATTTAGTGTATTTAGATTGAAATGGTCATATATTATCATTAAAGCTAGAATCGTAAGGTAATCATTCTTAGAGATTGTTAGACCTGTAATGTTTACTATCGCAATAATTAGAAAAAGCAGAAATATAATAAAGTACAATCGTTTTTTAACCAAGAATTAAATACCACCAGAGATTTAATAAATATATCATTTAATCTTCATCATATTCGAGATATATCGCTTTTCCCTCTATAATTGGATCTATAAACTTCAATAGATCAGGTAATATTTTTGTATTTAATGCACCTTTTACTTGGAAAGGCACAGCAAACCATTTTTTGGTCTTTATATTTGCTTTAAAAATATCGAATCCAAATGAGGTTCCATCAATTAAATAAGGGTCAATTACAAGCGCAATAGATTTATTCCATAGAGTTTGGTATCTAGTTTGAGTACCAAAGTCCTCCGTGCTCATAAAAAGACCATAAGAGGGGTGAGAATGATACCAACCACATATAAATAATTTTTTATTTTTTATATCGTTAAATGCTCTGACATAATTTTTATAATCCTTAATTTCAGCATATATGGCTGAACCATGCCCCATTGGATAAGCATCTTCTACATGAAGCGTTTCATCATTATCTAGTTTTCCAGCTAAAAGCCCTATTACTTCAACCCATTCATCTCTAGGAATATTGGAATTTGCATATTTAAGTGCATGACTAGCTACTTTAAGAACAGAACTGACTGATACTTGAATAATATCGGCACTTTTAACAATTTCGGTAGGAACTGGTTTTTCAACTGATTTTTCTATAATTATAGTCTTCTTTTGTGTTGGTTTAGAAATATCTATAGTCGGTTCCTTTTCCTCAGATTTTAATTCGGTATAAATTTCTTCAAGAAGTTCTTTTTTTAACTCTTTTTTAATTTTCTTTTTTAAATCTTTTACATCAATTAGCTTTTTATTAGATTCGTTATTATTATCCATTAAAAATCCTCTTTTTTTACCATTTTTTATTAGCGTATTTCTTAACTAAATGTTTTACTTTCTTATCGAATGTTTTAGGGTTTTTCATCATTTCAACTGCTGCTTTTTTATTAAAAACATCGGTTGGATTAATAAATTTGCCTCTCGTATTAAGCATAGCTATTATAGCCTGTACAACCGTTACTGCAGTTTTTGAGGGGCTCCATCCACCTTTTTTACCTATATAATTTGGGTCAATAAGAGCAAGACAGATATTTCTTTGACCTGGGTACTCACTAGGTTTTGGCCAAAAATTGGGGTGCCATATACCTGTATGCATACGTACAAATGGAGGATGTCGAGGATACTCACGTGGGAATCTCATTTCAAGTCTAAATAGACCTCCTTGATAGGGCGTTCTCTTAGGACCTTTTATTGTTATAGCGAGATGGTCTATACTTTTTCGTTTTGGATTAAAAGGTTTTAATTGAAAAATTACCTTATTTTTCAATAATTTTTTTAATTGTGCAACATCTTTTGAAATTCGACTGCTTCTTATACTCATTTAATCACCTTCAAAATCTATCTCTTTTTTCAAATCTTTATAAATTATTAAAAATTACAATCAAATATATTTCTTACTTCTTTTTTAATAAAATTAATAATCAATAAATAATAAAAACAATTCTTTTCACGTTTATACAAAAATTAAAGTTATAAAAATTTCTCCACCTTTAAATCCAGCAGCTGTAATAAGTTCAAGTTGTCTTAATTTATTTTTTTTTGCAGAATGATCAAGATCAATTTCATTTACCATGTCAAAATCCATTATCGTAAGCATTGGTTCCATTTCAGGGTCGAACTTAAATCCTTTTCTTATAAGTGAATTAACTACTTCACGCATAGGAGCTTTATGATGAATACTTAGTTTTACTCGTCTAACATTATCACCGCATTGCATACATTTTGGGTTTCTCTTTTTTTCAATAGAATAAAATTTCATTGTCATACCATTATATACAATGTAGGATTTAATTGGTTCTCCTAATTTCTTATTTCCTCCATTCCAATTTAATATTTTAATTGTTTCATGTGATTGAAGAGATGCAATTACAGCATTAATAGTTATTATCGCCGGATCATGCCTATCTATTAACTTAACTACTTCGGATTGAGTAAACAGGGGTAAAAAATTAAATCGTTTTACAAGCTCATTTGCTTCTTTCCGAATAAAATTAATTTCATTAATATTTCTTGGGTCAGGATCCCGATCATATTTTTCATTAAAAAACATGTTAGCTTTAATCACACAATGGACTCTTTTCCTAGGTATACCTACAACTGTGCAAGCTGCCATTTCATCCATTTCTGAAGGAGGTGTTGGATAACATTCAAAGCAAGCATTTTCATATGGAAATGTTGTATAAATATGACCATTATATCCCGAAACACCACCATCAATAAGTGGTTTCTTAAAACGTACACATTGAGCATTTAAATTGAGTCTAGCATTTATTGAATCCAATCCACCAATAATGACATCAGCTGCTGCGTAAACTGCCGGATCAAGTCTTTCAAGTGAAGTATGATAACCCTTAATTGTGATATTAGAATTAATTTTTTTCAATTTCTTAGTAGCTGCTATCGCTTTGGGTTCACCCATTTTAGCATCTGAGAATAAAATTTGTCTATTTAGATTAGAATATTCTATTATATCCAAATCCACAAGATCGAGATGTCCAACTCCCAGCATTGCCAAATTTTTAGCAATTTCACACCCAAGGCCCCCAACACCCACTATTAATACTCTTGAATCCTTAATTATTTTTTGTCTCCAGCCGGCAAGCCTAAATTGACGATTATATAATTCTCTTTCTTGTGAACTTAATTCTTTATTAAAAAAATCAGATTCTTCCAATTTTTACACCAATTTTTAGTAAATTAACTTATTTTATAATATTAAATTTTTTAAAAAAAGGGTTTGAATGAAAGATGTTTTACGTTTGAAAAGCAAAATTTTCTATATTTAGATTACACTAGAATTAAATATTTTACCCCGCAGTGCTAGCTGGAATAAGAAGTACTGTATCGCCATCTTTTACACTATAATCTAGCAAAGGACTAGTATCATCCATTGTGACTCCACCAAATGATAAGTGAAAATCACCTGGATTTAATCCAAATAAATTCCCAACCGTTTGTTTAACGGCGCTGACATTGTTCCCAGTGTCAACCATTAGTTTTTGTTTTTTCTCACCAGGACCAATTGTGGACATAAAGTAAACATTAACTTGTTCGCCTCCAACTCCAGCTTTAGGTGTTTTTGAAGCAATACCTGGTCGCTTTTCTTCTGGCTCCTCTAATTCTTCCTCAAAATCTTCTGATTCGTCTAACATATTATACAACTCACATTTTTTTGAAAGTCTTTATAATAACTTTAAGTAAAATGTTTATTTTTAACTTTTATCTTTGCGGTATTTCAAACATTTTTATATTAATAATATTTTCTTAGGTTAATTATCAATTCTTTCAATTAATTATCATATTGTGAATCAAATGAATGAAGATAAACCACCAAAATATCAGATCACCGATAAAACCCCAATACCCGAAGAATATCCTCCAATAAGCGAGAAATTACTTAAAAAGTTAAAAAAAGAACGGTTAAATGTAGAAAAAGAATGGAAAAAGCTAGAAGAAGAAAGAACTAAATTAGAAAAAGTTGTTAAAAAAATGGAAAGTTACGGAGTTACAATCGAAGAGCTTGAAAAAAAGCGAAAAGACAGAGAATATGAAGTAAAAGGGCTGTTACAAGAAAAAGACAAGCTAAATGGTGAATTGGTTAGAATAAAGAAAGAAATAATCAACGAAAAAAACAAATTGGCTACTGAAAAAGATAAGATGGATATTTTTAAAGAAAAAGTACGTCTGAAAGATAAAGAATTGGATAAAAAAATGAAAGAGATAAAGAATAAAGAAATTGAGCTAATTCATTCAAAAGAACCTATAGAAAAAGAAATAGTAGATTTAAAAAGAAAGAAGGATAAAGAGGAATCTAAAGTAGAGGATCTTGATAAAAAGATAAGGAAATATAAGATTGATGTTAAAGATCTCCAAGATGATAAAGATCGCTTAAAAAGGGAGAGAGATAGTTTAGAAAAAGAGATTATACAAGAGAAACAACGGCTCTTAGATGAAAGAAATAGGATTGATAAAGATAAGGATGAATTACGCAGAAAAAAGAAAAATTTAGATAAAAAAATTGATGACCTAGAGAGTAAGAAGAAGGATTTACGGCATATGAAAGATGAACTTACTAATGAACAAAATAATTTAATAAAAACTAGAGAAAAAGAACAAGCACGAATGAAGGAATTAAATAATAAAATTCCAAAGCTGGAAAATGAAGTAAGTTCCTTACAAAACAAAATTCAGAATTTAAAAGTCCAAATAAGTGATTTAAAGAACGATAAAAGATTAATAGAGAACGAAATTAATAGAATATCAAGAGATATTGAAAATAATAAAGCAAAAATTCAAAGTGAAATGAAAAATATTGAAAATGAAAAAGTAAAAATAAATAACGAAAAAGATAATATCAAACGTGAAAGAGAAAAATTAAAAGAAGAAAGAAAGAAATTACAAGATGAACGTAAAAATTTGGAAGAACTAATAAGAAAAAAGCAACCTATTAAAAAGAAAAAAATTAGAACTAAAACTCCTTTAGGTTATTAAATAATTTATTCCCATTAATCCTTCAAAATCCATAATATTTTAGTATGTTTTTTTGATTTTGAATCACTCGAGGGTCTTATGCCATTAATAAATTTTTAATATTGAGATTAACTTTTTAATAATATTTTGATTTAAATATTTAAAGAATAAATGTTATACCACCTAAATTATATAAAAGCTTAAAATATGTGATAAAATGCCATCAAAGAAGAAAAAAAAACCTAAAAAAAAGAAAAAAAAAGTAGGTGGAGTAAAAACGGATAGAAAATTAGACAATATTCAAATAAATATTGAATAACCTTTATTATTATTTTTGAAATCAACTCCACTTAACAAATTCATCTTTCTTTATCATATTGGCTATAAATTCATACTTTATTAATTAAAAATTCTCTTATACAGACATGAGTTTAATCAAACTCTATACCACGTGACTTATAGACCAATAATATATAGCCGATACCGCCGAGAAAACCACCAACGTGGGCCCAATAAGCAACACCAGACCCAGCTGCGATTATTCCATATATTACTTGCAAAACAAAATAAAATATTATAGCTACCCATGCTCTGGTTCTCCAGAAAAATCTACCAACATAGACCAATGCTTGATTTTCTGGAAATAATAGCGCATATGCCCCCATGACTCCAAAGATTGCGCCTGAGGCACCTATCGCAGGTATACCTGGATTCATAAAGACAGAAGCGATAAGCCCATAAATTAAATTTGCGACGATACCTGAAAAAAAGTACATAATTAGGAATGATATTCGCCCTAAGACAAAGGAATCTCGTCCTAAACCTCCCTCAATATCAAGCGAAAATAGGAAAAAATAAAACATATTAAATCCAATGTGAAAAATATCTCCATGAAGAAACATTGAAGTAATAATTGTATGGAGTTTTCTTCCATTAAAAAACTCGCTAGCGGTGAAGCCAAGGTTTATAAAATGTATGTCAGGCTCACCCAAAATCCAATTCGCCATTACATTAACTCGGATAAAGACTATGATATTAATTATTACTATACTAATGGTTATTATCGGTTTTTTAAAATATCTAGGAAAAACAATTGCCATCCTTTAAACCTCATCATTAGAATTAAATGAATTTTTAATAATTAATTAATATCATTTTGCTAAATTAAATAAATTGTGTTATCATCAATAGTGAAAATTTTTATAACTGGATAAGAAAACCATAGAAAACTAACAATATATTTAAGATTTGATGATTATGAGTGATGAAAATATTTTTGAAGAATATGAAAGAGTCGCTATGGCTATAGAAAAAATACATGTAACTGATAATGAACTAATTCTAGAATGGAAATATGAGAAAAAAGAAAAAGACGTATATTTATTTAAAGATTTAAAGAAAGCCACAATTATTACTACAAATCAGGGGCCATTTGAAGAAGATGTATTTTGGTTGTTATTGTTTAAAATAATTATTATGATTCCGCAAGGTGCTGGAACTGATAAACTGTTAGAGAGGTTACAAAAACTTCCAGGATTCGATAACGATAATGTAATTAAAGCAATGACGTGTTCAGAAAATGATTCTTTTCTAGTGTGGGAAAAGAAGGATAAAGAATAATTAGTTAATGTTGTTTATTTTACTTTAATCATAAAAATTTTGAAATTATTTTGAGAATTGGGCTGAATTTAAATTGTTGGTTCCAAAACCAATTTCTGGAGGTATTAACCCCAAATAGTATCTTTAAAATAAAAAATATTACCGATTTAAATTGAGCAAAGATGTGTATATTAAATATCCAAATTTTAAAATAATAGATGATGAATAAAAGTAAAAGAAAGGAAAAGCCAAAAAAAATAAAAGAAAATCACAAGGGATTTATAAAAGAAATCAAATCTTCTTTAGAGATTCAAAAATTATTGAAGGAATATAATGACGAAAACATAAAAAAAGCCAATCTTGGTATAAAATTTACAAAGAAATTTATAGACTGGATAAAAAACCACGAAAAGATCAGCAAAGAGGAAAAAATAGAATATGTTAAGATATTCAATAAAATTAATGAAAACAAAGAAATTGAAAAATATTTATACAATCGACTCAAGCACTCAAAGGTTTCGTATAGGAAAATTAAGCATAATTTGGAAAAAATTGGGATCATTATTTCACAAAATTTAATAAGCAAATTATTTACAAAGATGAGTGATTTTGAAAAAGAACTTCGCAAGCATAAACCTGGGGGATACTGGAAAAAATGGGAGAATGTAGAAACAGAATTAAATGAAATAAAGATTAAATTAAATCGTTTTCCAGTGAATGATGATTTTATAAAGTTGAAAAAACGAGGTTTACTTGCTGGGATTACTCGGTATCACGGTGGCTTGAATGCCGCAAGGATTAAAATTGGAGAAAGTGTCGATAAAAAGCCTCCAGGGTATTGGTCAAAATGGGAAATTCTTGAAAACGAACTGAATAAGATAATTGCTACCGAATATAAGGATAAATCAGGTAATATAATTAAAAAAGTGGGTGTATTTCCTTCGAAACCGATTTTAAGGAAAATTAAGAGGACAGATATTGAAGGAGCAATTGAAAAATATCATAGAGGAATAGTTGCCGTTAGAAATAAGATAGGTTATGGTCTGGATACCAAACCAGCAAATTACTGGAAAAGTTGGGAAAACTTTGAGAGGGAGTTAAACGAAATAATAAAGGAGTTGGGACATTTCCCAAGTCAAAATGAATTAAGGGAATTGAAGAGAACTGATATATTACAAGCAGTGTGGAATCATTTTGGTGGTATTAACGCAGTTAGAATTACAATGGGGTATAAATTAGATAATTTTTCGGTAAGATGGAAATATTACAAAGAGCGTGGTTATAAAACTGAAGATTTAGTTGTTGAAGTATTGAATCAATGGGCGAATTGAATGGGTTCTCGTACTCTGAAGGTAGAAATAATCGGTTAGGAACGGGTGTGATTGAATGGACTTGTGATAATGGGAAACTTTATGCGGTGGATGTTACAAATGCAAAGAATGAGGTTACTGTGGAAGCTAAATGGAATAATAGAGAATATTATAAACATGCGGATGAAGTCTGGATAATTGTAGTTGCTAATAAGTGGGATCCAAAAAAATACAAAAAATGGAATAAAGATTCTCCTGATAATGTTCTTGTTATAGATTATCGAAAAATTGAACAATTCTTGAATGGTCTAAATTCTGGTAAGGTTATTTTTAATATTCCTGAAGAAAAAAAACGAAAGCTTAGGGCGTTTGCTGAATGTACCTTTTGGAATAAAGAGAAAATTAAAGAAAAATATGATTTAAAGAAAGAAACAAAAGAATTAAAAGATTTTTTTAACAGAATGAAATTTTTTAAACTAAAATATTTGATATTAATATATGGAAGGGCAGATATTATCGCTTCCAAAACCTATTTCGGCAGGTATTTTACTTAGTTATCGTTGCACATCGAATTGTAAACATTGTATGTATGCTTGTTCTCCAAACTGGAAATCAGATTGGATCTCTATGAAAGATGCAGATAAAATTTTGAATCAATTAGCAGATAAAATTCAAGGAAGCCCCTTTGGACCAGATAAAATTGATATTAATCGTGGTCTTCATTTTACTGGTGGAGAACCTTTTTTAAATTTTGAACTACTACTTAAAATTACTGATTTAGCGTCTAAGCTTAAAATCCCATCAACATTTGTCGAAACTAATTGTTTTTGGTGTAAAGATGATGAAACGACAAGAAGCAAGCTCACCCAATTAAAAGATGCTGGTTTAAATGGAATATTGATCAGTGTAAATCCATTCATTCTCGAACAAGTACCTTTTGAAAAAACAGAAAGAGGATTTCGGATAAGTAGTGAAATTTTTGGAGAAAATGCTATAATATACCAAGATCTTTTTTATAATATATTTAAACTTCTTAAATTAAAAGATACTTTAACTTTTGAAGAATTTTTAAAGAAATCCCCTGATAGCTTACAATATGTAGAATTAATACCTATGGGTAGAGCAGTCTATAAAATTGGACATTTATTTAGAAAGCAAAAAGCCAAACATTTCTTTAATTTATCATGCAAAGGAGAATTAGCTAGGGATTGGCATGTTCATATTGATAATTATGGCAATTATATGACTGGATATTGTGGTGGAATAAGTTTGGGAGATGCTAAAAATCTTAATCTAATACTCGAAGGTATAAATTTAGATGAGTTTCCGATACTTAATGCCATAATAACTGATTTAAAACAACTTTATACAATTGGAGTTGAGCAATTTGGTTATAAAGAACGGAATGAAGGATATATTTCAAAATGCCATCTTTGCGTTGATATAAGAAGGCAAATTGTGCAACAAACTGATAAATTTAAGGAATTGAAACCAAAAGAATTTTATTATAATTTAGAATAATTAATTAGAATTTAGATTTGACAGCTTAGAGGGATTGAATTATGGAAATTACAATTAACAAAACCAAACTACGTCTAATTAGAGGAGATATAACTGATCAAGAAACAGATGCTATTGTAAATGCCGCCAACTCCAGCTTGATGGGAGGTGGTGGCGTAGATGGAGCAATTCACCGAAGGGGCGGTCCGAAAATACTTGAAGAATGCAAAAAAATACGGCAGTCAGAATGGCCAAAAGGTCTTCCTACAGGAAAAGCAGTCATAACAACTGGGGGGAATCTTAAAGCAAATTTTGTAATCCATACTGTAGGACCCATTTGGCGTGGAGGAAGTAACAAAGAACCCGAATTACTGACAGAGGCTTACCGTAATTCATTAAAATTAGCCGTTTCTAAAGATTTAAAATCAATTGCATTCCCCTCAATCAGCACAGGTGCATATGGTTATCCGATATGGAAGGCCAGCTTAATCGCTCTATCAACTGTAAAGGAATTCTTGGAGAAAGAAGATAATTTAGATGAAGTGGTTTTTGTACTTTTCAGTCAGCACGATTTAGAAACATATATAGATGTGGCAAAAGAAAATATTTAAATGAAAAATAACTGAGTTTTAATGTTTAAAATATCAAAGTGATGATTTATATGGCAATTCCTTTAGGAGAATTAAATCCAAATTATTTTATTCAAGACATGAGAGTTGGATTATGGCTCGTTGCTATTAGTTTTTTACTTTTATTTGCCAAGGATTTTTTTTATAGGAGTAGAAAAGCAGAATTAGAAAATCAAAAAAAATTGTTTTCTGGATTTGCTATTTTTTTTACTTTATATGCAATAGCAAGAGTCTGTTTTATGATTGCTGATTATGGTTTTATTCATATTAATGGAATTCCTCTTCCTGAATTCCAATTTGGAAGAGATTGGGCAGGTGGTTTTTATTTTAACATTTTCTGGCAAATAGGAACACTTTTTGGAGTAATAGGATTTACGACTTTAGTATTTTATATAGAGAATTATTTATTAGAGAAAAAAACCAAGTTGATTTTCAGTATTATAGGATTAGGATTAATAGGGCTCGTATCAGCACTAGGGTTAATAGTTCGAAATTTAGTGTATATAGCTATTGCATTTATGGCTGCAGTTCCAGTCATTTTATATTTTTATTATGCCAATTTATCTGAGGGGGATATCAAAAAGAAAGCGACTATATGTGGGATTGCACTCTCATTTCTCTTAGGAGGGATAGGTTTAGATAGTAAATTAATGCAAAATGTTTTATTTCCTTTAAATATTCCCACGAAAATAATCGGAACTTTATTGGTAATTCTTGGCCTCTTCTTATTTAACCACGAATACGGCGCCTCTAGCGGAGCTTGAGCAAGGGTTAAAAAAATAGGTAAAAGGTAATAAAAAATTATTGAAATCTATATTTTATTTATTTAGTTCAGCTAATTCTTTCGCCATTTTTGCACATAATTCTGAATTTTTCTTATCATTAATAGCCGAGAATAAATTAGTAGCGATATTATAATAAAGGACAGCTTGTTTGAACTTCTGTCGTAATTCTGCTTCATAGGCTCTTTTCAAATTCTTTTTAATTCTTTCATCTTCAATGTCTTCAAGTGGAATAATAGGAGCAAATCCTTCAACGTGTGCTTCCATATCGGCTAGTTTATTAAGTTCACTAATTTTCATTATGCATAATTCTCTATTTTTAGTATCATTATAATCTGAAAACTTTCCACACGCTTCTGAATAGAATTTTAAAGCTCGGTCGTATAGTTCCAATCTCTCAGCTATGGCAGCATTCTTTAATATATTTTTTATGTCCTCGTTTGGGATTTCTTCTTCAGGAATAAGTAATTTCTCTTCTTCTTCTTCACTTGATTCAATTGAAATAGGTTTTCCTTCGACTTGTACCCTTTTATTTAACTCATTAATTTTTAATCTACATTTTGCAAAACTTTCTTGATCTTCATTAATTGCAAATTTTTCGGCTGCTTCGAAATAAAATTTTAATGCTTTATCATAAATCTCTAGTT
>JABXJV010000205.1 GCA_013375355.1 Candidatus Helarchaeota archaeon | reverse complement strand
GTCGGATTTAAAGTATCCTCTCATCTTGAAATAACAAAAGTTTATAATTTTCCTAATCCTATTGATAGAGACACGTATTTTACTTATATTTTAACGAAAGAAGCCGAAGAGGTTTCTATAAAGTTATTTACTATATCAGGAAGGTTAATAAAGGTTTTGAATAATGCTCCCAGTAAAGCGGGATATAATCAGATTTACTGGGATGGAAAAGATGAGGATGGAGATAATCTTGCCAATGGGGTTTATTTTTATAAAATAATAGCCAAAAACGAGGATGAAAATTTTAGTTTATTGCAAAAATTTGTAATAATGAGGTAGCATAAAGTTCTTGACTTTTTTGTATATAAGTGAGTATATTATATTTCCATAATTTGAACAGTCTATATAAGTAAAGATTTGGAAAAACTTGAAGAAACTGAAAAAATCAATGGTAGGATAAAGAAGTTTCTCGAAAGAGAATGCAATATTCGTCATTTAAAATTATGGTATGAGAATTAATAGATAGTTAAATTACATTCTCAAGAATTGAACCGTAAACATAATTTGTAAGTATAATAAAAAATAGTTTAAAATTAAAAAGAGGAGTTTATGAATTTAGACATTGTTACACAAAATAATTTGGCAATAGTTAGAATAGTAGAATCTGAGATAAATTCGGAAAAATCGCCTGAGTTTAAGACTGAATTATTGAGGTTGGTGACCGAAGGATATATCAATATACTTGTAAATCTTGGGATGGTTTCATACATCGATAGTTCTGGGCTTGGTGCTTTACTGTTTGGGAGAAGACAGGTAGTTCCCCTTGATGGAGACTTGAAGTTAACCTGCCTTTCTGATAATGTAATGGCTATGGTTAAGATTGCCCAACTTGACAGAGTATTTGATATATTTGATACTGAAGAAGAAGCAATCGAAAGTTTTATATAGCCCGGATAATTCATAAAGTTATTTATTTTGGTATCCAGGTTATCATTCTATCCCGAAGCTTCGGGACAGGATGATAAAAGGTTTACTAATAATTTAGGATGGAAATATATTATCGTTTTTAGAGAATTATAATAAATTATTAATATTATAATTACAACATCTATTTTTTTTATTTTCTAAAAATAGATAGAAAGGTTTGATTTTAAAAATTTAAGTTCGTATAATAAATAACCAGTCAAATTTTGACTGGTTATTTATTATATGGCTGTATAGACTGAGACCGATTACTATGACAAATTTAGATATATTTAAATGTATTTAAGGGAACTTTTTATTTGAAATAAGTGTAAATTTTATAATAGAACAGGTTAAAAAAGTTAAAGACAAAAGGAGGGTAAATTGAACTATAAAATAGGTAAACATATTTTTTTACTTGTATTTTTTTTAGTATTCTCTTTCAATGATATTATTGCATTTTCCGATGAAAATGAGAAGATAGTTTTGACTTTAGAAACATCACTGGAAATTGCAAAAAAGATGAATAGAGATATATTGATAGCACAGGAGGAGACAAAGAAGGCGGGAGGCAGAGTTCGTGAAGCCTGGTCGGGTGCACTACCTCAGATATCTATGAGTACTGTTTATAACCGCAATATTTTGAAGCCTGCATTTTTTCTAACGATTGAAGATGAGACTCAAAAGATAGAAATCGGAAGAGACAACTCTTATCAAAATGTTTTATCTTTTAATCAGCCTTTGTGGCTTGGTGGAAAGATAGGAACTGC
>JABXJV010000204.1 GCA_013375355.1 Candidatus Helarchaeota archaeon | reverse complement strand
TTTTAATTGTTATTACTTCTTCGGAAAACCCAATATCAAGATTAATAATTTCTCGAACATTGATCGAAAATGGTTCAAAAATTCTGACATTACCTTTAAATGTTGAAATTTTGTCTCCAAACTGTTGTTCAAATGCATCTGCAACTTTATGGAGAATGGTTTTAATAGTTTTTAATTTATCTTGTAAATCAGAAATTGAAATGAATAAAATTTTCATATTACTAATGATTCCCTTTACATATACTATTCTTGTTGAGGCCAAACGAATTTCATCAATTCTTTCGCTTCGAGTTTCCTCACTTAAATCATCAATGGCTTTCAAAAATCCAGAAAATAGATTTTGATCAATTTTCTCTGATTTATCCACCTCTATAAGATCCATTGTAAATAGAGGTATCCCCGAATTCTGGTCAATGATATATATACTTTCAATCATTTTGTTTTGGGCTCCTACTTTATAAATTAAATTATTAGTTATATTTAACCTTTAGGTTAAAGTGTTCATTTGGTAAATTCAACAAGTTTTTACTTCCTTTGCAATCTTAAATTATTAAATTAATATCAAAATTAGTGTGATTTTCTCTTTTAAAATCCGACTTTATTAAAGAGAAAATAAGCATAAATTTAAATAAATTGTTATTATTTTTAATGTATTATTAACTTGGTTGAATTTCTAATTTTAGGCTTTAAAATGTCAAAATTAGGGTTTTAATCTCAATAATACAAAAATTGGTGATAAATATTGGATACCGGAAGAAAAGATGAACGTGGTAGAGAATTATACAAAGTCACATGCGCAGATTGTGGTAATGAGACCGAAGTTCCATTTAAACCAGACGGATCAAGGCCTGTATATTGCAGGGAATGTTATAGGAAACAAAGACCTAAAAGGTATTAGAATACTAACGGCATACAAAATAGATTCACACCTATCACATCTCGCTACTTAAGCCTATTTTTTTATTTTAAAACAATAAATTATATCTAAGTCTATTTTACGATTTAGTGGCTTTAATTTTCTCATTCATTTCTTCTATCCTCTTATTTAATTTCAGCAAATCTGAAAGCAGCAAATTTGAGGATTTATTTCAAGATATTCTCGCTCATGGGACCGGTGAAGTTGAGGTCTTCCTCCCCACAAAGCGATTAATTGAAAAAACTTTTGATTGAATTTATATACAATTTAAGATATCTATAAAAATGTAAATAACATTTCTCATAGTATAAGGAGAGATATTTTTGGTTTCTAGAAAAAAAATAGAGTTTTTATTATTTACGGACAAAAAAGTTTTCCATAAGTCGAAAAAAATCCCTTTTCATGAGTGGATCAAGAGTATTATTCTTTCAATGATTCCAAAAAAATATTCGGAAGGGGATTATGAAATAAAAACGATATATATTGAAGAAAATCCAGAAATGAATGAAAAATATGATATCCCTAATATTCCCACTTTATATATGAATGATGAGTTTATCTTTGGTGGGGATGTGCCCGAATGGTTGTTAAGGAGAATCCTCAAGGGTAGATTTGAAGAATTAGAGAAGATAATCTAAGATTGGAGATAGTACACTTCATAATTTTATTGAAATTATTATTTTTTTGAAATAAAATTAGCGTATTCAACTACTTTGGACAAAGAATTCGTCAAATCTTTTATGCTAGTAAAAAAGGGAATACCGATATTTACCATCATCTTTCTAAAGTTATCAAATTGAGTGAAATCACCGAATATCCAGCAAAAAATAGGTTTTTTGAATGATTTTAGGATCTCTACAAACATTGGATTCCCCGCCATATCCCAACCCCGCTCTCTTACTGCAATGATTGTCAATATTATAACATCTACATTTTTATCTCTCGATAATGCGGAAAGCGTGTCAACCAGAGCACCACCACCGCTTTTATCAATTGCAGGCCATATATCACATGGATTATTTTTTCCCCTTTTCATCCAATCTGGAAAATTTTTTGAGATTCTCTTTAAGGTTTTTTCTTCATAAACTGCCATTTTCAGATCTTTACTCTTTTCTACATTATCAGATAAAACAACACCTGCTCCTCCACTTATTGTGACAATTGCAACTCGATTATCTTTTGGTAGGTCTTTTCCATTATCTAATAAAATAGAAAATGTGTGTAACACCTGTAAAAACTCTTTAAAATCGTACACTCTTATAATTCCAGTTTGCCTTATAGCTCCGTCTAATATGTTATCATTAGTTGATAATGACCCAGTATGCGATAATGCGGCCTGACTTCCACTTTTTGAGGTTCCTCCTTTAAGTAGTATTATAGGTTTTTCTTTTACAATTTCCCTTGCTAGTTTAAAAAATTTCCTTGCATCAATAAATCCTTCTAGATACAACCCAATAACTTTTGTTTTAGAATCTTTACCCATGTATTCCAGTGCATCACATTCGTTCACATCAAGTTTATTTCCAATTGCTAAGATCTTATTAACTGGAGCATATTGTTTTAAAGGATTGCCAGTAATGATTTGTAACATCATGCCTCCTGCCATCATACCACTTTGAGAAGCAATAGAAACAGATCCCTTAAGCTCTTCTATATCAATATCTCGTAAAACCGGCTTTAAAGGCACAAATGGAGTAAAAAGTTGTTGATGAAAATCAACATATCCAGTACAATTAGGACCCCAAACCCTAATACCCGCATTACTTGTAATTTGTTTTATTTCATTAAATAATTCAAGATCTCCAACTTCGTTAAAGCCAGACGATTCAATTAAGATTGCTTTTACTTTTTTTTGGACGCATTCTTTCACTACTTCTAGAACTCTAGTAGGTGGAATGAATATTATAGCCAGGTCTAGGTCTTCTTTTATATCAAGAACGGAAGGATAAGCTTTCAATCCCAATATTTTAGTAGCGGATGGATTAATAGGGAAAATTTTCAAGCCTTTTTGTAATGTTAAATTTCTAATAATGTTATTACTATCTTTGTTAGGGGTTCGACTTGCCCCTACAATTGCAACGGTCTTAAATGAAAAGAAGTTTTGCATAAATTTAATTTAAAAATATATTTGAAAAATTCTTCGATCATTTTTACTATTAACAAATTAAAGATTTAATTGTTGAGAGTAAGCAATGAACTTGCTGTTTGTCCTTCTTTTTTTAACTAGAAGCAAGAATTTAAAAAAGAAATGGAATAAACCGTTTTGTACGACTTTTGTATTTTAAATATTCTTCTCTAAACTTTTCAGTTAATTGTTTTTCTTCGCAAGTGACCAAATATAGGTATAAAATTAGGAAATAAGGAAAAATAATCCAAGATATTAAAAGGGGATATTGTAAATTCCATCCTAAAAGAAATATAATAAAACCTAGGTATTGTGGATTTCTGATATATTTATATAATCCTGTAGTGCAGAGCTTATCTTTACTCATCGCACGATAAACTTGAATCCAACCAATTATTATTACAGTTACACCGATAGGGCAAAGTATATACGGGAAATATTTTCCAATATTCACCACATAATGAAATCTAAAATCAAATTGGCTAGAGTAAAGAAGGTTTTGTTCAGGGTCTAATAATAAGCTGTATCGAAAGCCTGTATATTCGTCTATTGCTTGATACATTATTAGTGTTTCTATCGAATAAATTGCGATAACAAAACCCCACATTTCAACGAAGAAGCTAATAAAAAAAGCAGTTATGATCCCTTGATTAATAAACCTAGCTCTATGTTGAGCTTTTACCATAATAACTAAGTTTAAAAGTGTTGTTAATCCAATTAACAAGATTAAAACTAAAATCATCTGTTCTTTTAAGCGCTCTAATGCTACTATGGGTTCTATCATTACTTAACATCTACATAAACGACATTTTAAATAACCCAAATTTCTCCAATATAATTTCTTTTTAGAAATATATTACCTTTTTGCAAATTCTTTTAGACTTGGTTTCATACTTTAAATTTTATTTTAGAAAAAATCATTTTTTATAAACCCAATTATTAATAAAATCTCCAAGAATAAATTATGTTAATTGAGATATTGATTGATATATTAATTTAGTTGAAATATCAAAATAAATGAAGTCGTTATTGGAGTTGAACAAGTAAAATGAAGAGAGAAATTGATATTCCCGAGGATCTGGATACAATAGTTACAAAATTCATCAATTCACATTCAAAATTTAATAATTTAAACGAATTTGCGACCGCGGCATTTGAATTTTTTTTAAAAAATGATGAATTTTTGCAAAGTAAAATAGCCACTCTTGAATAAATAAAATGAGGGAATAAAAGAGTAAGATTTTTAGCGAACGATAAATTTTAATTAATAGATACGGTTTTAATTCTAAATATTTAATAAAAAAAAGAAAAAAGTTTGTAAAATCTCGGGAAGAAAAGGATAATAAAGTTTTCAATTGGTGATAGATATGAGTGAAGATGAACAAGCGGTTAAGCATGCAATTTTTTTATTAAATCAGATAGTGAATGACACCTCCATTCCGCGAAATATCAGGCGAGCAGCGAATGAATCAGTAGATTTATTAGAAACAGGGGAGGATTCAATTGCTTCTCGTGCGATATCAGTAATAATGACGCTCGAAGACACCTCACAAGATCCGAATTGTCCATCCTACGCCAGGACTAAAATTTTTAAAATACAATCTCTCTTAGCCCCGTTAAAGGACCAAATTTAATTAAAAATTCAACTCTTTCTCTCTAACATTTTTAATAAGTTTTTAATAGCCACTTTTAAAATTTAACTCCCTAAAAGTCAAGTTGGACAATTTTAAAGAAAAAGGTAGAATGGTCTTATATTAACTCAAGGTATAGATTTACAAATGTTGTTTTACCAGTTTTAGCAAAGACCAAATTAGATTCTTTTATGATATATTTTTTACCCTGAAATTTAATTGTTTTTTGGTTTTTAATTTCAGATAATTTGTCCGTTTTACTTATTTAATAATCCCCGATTTTTTTAGAGTTTTTAACCTACTTTCAATTTGTTGAATAACCTCATCCAAATATGAATTTAATGGGGAATCTTCTAATTTTTCTGAAACTTTTTTCATGGTATTGAGTATTGTTAAGGTTTGTTCAAATTCAGAACTATCTAAAAATATATTTGCCTTAGTGAATAATTCTTCAATCTCATTAGCATACATTTGATCCTGAAATGATTTAAACAGACCGTTAGAAGTAGTTTGTGTATCCCAAAAATTAACGGTTTTTACTCTATCTACAATGTGATTTAAAATCGCTTTATATTTATCTATCTTACAAACAAATGTTACCAAACGATTTGCATTTGTTATTTTTGCCGAAAGAACGACCATTACCTTATCTGAGATTCTAAAAAATATTAAACTTTTAATTGGGATAGCAAACGATCCCGTCTCCATCATTTCAAAGTTAGATTTGCAGTATTCTTGAATATATTTATAAAAATGATCAAGTTCAGGGTCGATATATTTTATATTACCATTTAAATCACAAATTGAAACATATATTCCTAAATTCCCTAACAGAGCGACTAATTCTTTTTTTATTGATTCGATAATTAAAGCTATTTTAGGTCTACTTTTATATGTATATTGAAACATTTCTAGAGAGCGATTAATTTCTTCCATTTAATAACCAACCTTTAAAATTCATATAAATTTAGTTTACCATCACCTCTAAAGCTATTGCGAATTTCGCAAATTTAAATATTATTTTTGCGATTACCTCAAAAAGATCGCCAAAAAATCGCGAAATCCACAATAATCTTTATGAACTTCGCAATATTAAAGGTTTTTGTTTGCGAATTTGCCAAAAATAAGGAGAAAAAAAAAGAAATTATAGATGAATTTGCGATAGCCTGTTCAATTATGACCGCAAAAGAAAACTCTTCTACCCATAGCTAATGCGCATGATGTTTCTCTTCTGTAAATAAATATGAACATTCTGCCAAGATCACCATTTCCATAGTAGAATTCGAAACAACCTATCTCACACCGGTTTAGAATGTCCCAAGAAGCTGATTGATCACGAATCTCCACACAAATCAAGTCATCATAGAGGATTAAGGTACCTTCCCCGCGAATTCTCCGCCTACCGATTCTAAGGCTGCCAAATCCCTGGAATATTTCATTATCTGATTTCTTCCAGCCATTTTCTTCCATGAAGGGATAATTATCATAACCTGTTTGGGGCCAAGGTATATCAGTATCTCCGATACCATCACCAGCAATTGAATGATTGCCTATTCCGCTTCCATCATCAATTCCAGTATAGTCGGACCAATAATTTCCCTCTAACAAATCAGGATGATGCCAATCGTTTTCCATAGGGCTTCGGTCTTGGACTTGATTTGTATTATTTATTAAGTTATTGTGATAAATTAAATTATTTGTTGAAAAAGAGAGCTCGATGCCTAAAAAGGAATTTTTCATAATATAATTTTCAAATATGCTGTTATTTGAAGAAAAAGTGGCACGAATGCCATATCTATTGTTTGTTATATTATTTTCTGTTATTATATTGGTTGACGCTTGAGTTAACATTAAACCAAACCAACCAGATTCTGAGATTTTATTTCTGGAAAATTTATTGTTTGAAGAATAAGGGCTTGATATTCCATAATATGAGTTTCCTTCTATGTTATTTCCAGTTATAATATTACCTGAAGAAGCCCAGAGCATGATGCCGTAAAGCCATCCTTTAATTAGAACGTTTTTAATGGTAACATTACTTCGACCATACAAATAGAAGCCATAAGATCCAGAACCTTGTAGTGAGTAACCGTTTCCATCTATTACTATATTATCTGCAACTACATAAATTGGTTCATTAATATCTCGATTAAAAGTAAAATCGGATGAAATATAGATTGTTGATGGCTCTTCTTTAATGTAAACATGACATGGTTGTGAAATATCTTGCGAATAACTATATTCTCCATTTGAATCGGTTGTGAAAGTCTCAACAAATTGATCGTTTTGATATAAATAGTATGTAGTAAGGGGTTCAAATCCAGAAAGTGTTATTAAGGTTGAAGTTACTGAGCTTTTACTTTCTATAATGAAACTAACCATTTTAGGAATAGATTCTAGGTGCATTTGGACCGACTCACTGCTGCTTAAAATAATATTAAGATATTTACTAGCAGTAATCTCAAAGCAGGTTCCTGTAGCTTCTACAAACCATTCGCCTTTTGCAACCTCGAAATAAGATAAACTTTTATTAGTTGCCTGTAAGAGTTGTGGGAGAAATGTCATTTGTGCTGTTTTTAATCCAATAGTTGCTGATAAGGGTATTAATATTGAAAAAGCTAAAAGCAAATACAGAGTAATTTTCTTAACTCTTTTGCGCTTTCTCACCCATTCGTATCTCCTATATTTGGGTATTTTTTCATCACGCCCCTCCTCGGCGCTCGTAATAAAATATATATATGCCTAATTTTTTTAATATATTATTCAAATTTTTTATTTCATTTTGGGAAATAACACCTTCTTTGGACTCATCCTTAGGATTATTTTGAATTACCTTTTTAGAATGCTTGACTTTATCCATTTACTTATCAACTCTTAAGAATTCAGTAGAAATTTTATTTCATTAATAAGGATAAAAAAAATTTGAATTTTACAAAAAATTTTGATATTATTGCGATGATTTTAATATCATCAAGTTGTTATAACGACTCTCGCAATTAATAAAATTTTTAAATGTAAAAATCGCAAAAAATGAATACTATTTTTGTAAAAATAAACACAAAGATATTTAATTTATAAATAAAAATAGAAGAATATTTTATGAATAGGAAATAAAAATGAGAATTATTTTATTCCTAAGAAATAAAAACGCGGGTTTTTAGAAAAATTTTGGCTCCAAATAATACTCACTAATACTTCGATAATATTATGATTGCAAATTTGCAAAGGTAGAAAAATATTAAAAAAGTAGGCTTGATTGGTATTGCAAATTTGCAAAGGTAGAAAAAAATTAGAGCATATTGCTTTATTAATATTGCAAATTTGCAAAATTAGGATAAATTTAAAATATGAATTTTATTAATTTCCCGTAATTATATTTGAATTTGCATCATATCTTGAGGAATTATAACTTCGCCTTTGAAATATTTCTTGGCTTCTTCGCCTAAAAGATCCTCACGTCCCTCAAGCTGCGGCATAAAATGGAATAAAACTAATTTTTTTACGTTTGCATTAGTAGCTATTTTTGCAGCGTCTACAGGAGTAGAATGAAAGTATTTATGAGCCCATTCTGCATAACTCTCAGGCATAGAAGCCTCATGAATTAAGATGTCACAGTCTACAGCGAATTTAGAAATTTTATCAAGAGGTATAGAATCAGTACAATAACAGACGCTTTTATCTCTATCTATTCTATATGCAAAGGTATCTATATGATGGACAACCTTTAGTGCGGAAATTTGTCCTAGGACAATTTTCTCTTCACCTTTTAATTTAGTATATTTAATTTCGTACCGAATTGCATCTCTTGGAGTATGAGTTAATTCTAAAAATCCTTCTATGACCTTTTCCACTTCGGTAGGACCAATTATTTCCAGTGGTCGCTTCCTTTCTTCTACAAGCCATAATCTCCATAAAAGAGTAACAATTCCCATGATATGGTCTGCATGAACATGTGAAAATAGAATTTTTTCTAAATCTTTAATGTGACCAACTGCTTCCAAAATTTTCCGCGTGGTTCCTTCTGCACAGTCTATTAGAATATCATTATCAATTAAAAAAGAGGGAGTCCCTCTAGTTTTAGATATAGTGCTTCCCGATGTTCCTAAAATAGTTAATTTCAATCAATCAAAACTCCACTTATGTCAAATACGCAATTAAGATCAATCGAATAAAGGAGCATTAAATTATCAGAATCCTGTGTTATGTTATTATATTTTTTCACGCTTTTAGGTTCAGCTCCTATCGATAAGTAATACTGGTATGGGCTTCGTATACTCAAAAAATTAAAGGATAAATATCTAGGATTCATGTCTAGAATATATATAGCATTTATATCGTAATCTTGAAACATTATAAGTCTTAAATTCTGTCTTATTTCTTGTTCTGCAAATCCAAAATACTCATGACCAAACCAAGGAAGGTAAAGTATATAAATACTCTTCTTTGCTGAATTTGGTGCCATTAAAGCGATTTGTAGGCTAATATTTTCCATTGAATTCCCCTTTATTTTGTAGATATTCTTACTGTATTGTAAATAAAAAGAAGAGCCGATAATTAATCCTGAAATGGCAAATACTAAAAAAATATTCTTTTTCCTTCGAAGATCAATTTGTCTTAGACATGGGAGAACATTAAGATCATAATTGTCAAGGAAGAGGAAAACTAATAAGATAGAATATACAACACAAGGAAAATAAAAAATTCGACTAGTTCTATGGAATATGAGTGGAACTGAATAGATTAAAGCGAAAAGAATGGTGAATTTTTTAGTTGGGGTTTCAATTTTTTTCATCCATAAGTATAGTGGTATTAAAAACACTAATCCACCTATTAAAATTGCCAATCTTAAAGGGTCTAAAAAGTTTTGAATTGTGGGAAAAAACCGATTTGTTGCCAAGCGAACAAATGTAAATAAAGCGATAATAGGTAAAAAACTCAAATATTTCAGTGATTTCTCCTTCATAAAAAGTTTAAAACTCTCGGATTCAGTTAGTTCAAAAAATCCATATAATGGAATTATAAATAGAGCAGTTTCTTTTGATAAAACACTGAGGCTTACAAAGAAGGCTGAAATTAAAAAATCCAAAGTATTTTCTGTCTTCAAATATTTTAAAAAATAATAAATGCTGATTAATCCAAAAGTAACGAAAAGCAATTCAAAATATGTTGCAACCCAGAAAAAAATTTCATAATAAATAGGAGAAAACAGCATCATTATGGATATAGTTAGAAATGGAGAAAGCTTCTTCTCAAAAAGTCTATTAGTAACTATATAAATTAAAAAAAGATTTCCTAGATGAAGAATCAAAGAGATAAAATGGAAGGGAAACGGAGAATTTCCAAAAAAAAGGAAAACGACCTCCATTAATAAAATGGGAATTGGTCTATAATATTTTCCATTAAAATCATGCATCAAATTATAACATGGGTTAACAAATGCATCGAAAAAGAAAGTTAATTCATCGCTGAAGAAATATATATTGAAATAATCTATAAAAATTAAAAAATTAACTCCAATAGTTAATATGATTACGAATAAATTGTTTTTATCCTTTAAAGAATTCAAAATTTCGCTAATTTGCTTCTCCTCTGTTCATTAAATATGATATAAAACTTTAAAATTGGATTATTTTTTTAATTTTTCTGAATATTATAACTTAAAGATTATTCTTTATTAACAAAAAAATAGTTCTAATAGGAGCCATAATTTTTAATGCCTATTATTAAATGTGTAAATCAACCAATTAGATACGAGAAATGGGGTAACAAAACTAGCCTTCCACCTATTATTTTTTTGCATGGTTGGAATAATAATATAACGGGTTGGTATAAACAGATTCCCTTTTTTAGTAAATACACTGAAGTTTATGCTTATGATCAAATAGGTCATGGAAAAAGTTCTAGGTCTAGGGATATTGATTATTCGATGGATTTTATGGCAGCTATTCTATATCAATTTATTAAAAAACTGAAAATTAAGAGACCGGTAATTGCAGGACATTCAATGGGGGGAATGTTAGCTCAATATTTCGCTTTAAAACATCCAGATCTTATATCAAAAATTATTTTATTATGTACGAGTTTTGGTATACCCAGACCATTAAAGAAAGCTCCATATTTTCTCCATCCAATTGCGAGAATCCTAGCAAAATTTTTCAAACCAATCCAATACTTTATGAATAGCTTTCCTCATAAATCTCTTACAAAAAAAGAAGCACATAATGATTTTAAACGGGCAGTTGCTACTGATCCTTATGGATCTTTTAAAATTTTAGGTGCAATCGTTAGTCTTTCTATGAAAAATGAGGTCGCCAAAATTAAAAATGACATTCTTTTCATTACAGGCACGTATGACATATTCACAAATCAAATTCCTTTCTATCATAAATTAGGAGCGACGGTCAAATTAATTAAGAATGGAGAACACAATTTACATGGACATTTTTATAAACAAGTTAATAAAATCATGTATGAATTCATTAAAAGTTAATCAAATGGGAGAGGAAATAATTAAATTTAATAAAATCTTATCCAAAAAAAATTCTTATTGTAGGTTTTAATTCACGTCCTCTAGTTTTGTCCGCTTTGAAGTTTGGATTAGATGTAGTTGCTGTTGATTATTGGGGGGATCAAGATCTAAAGAATAAGATTGAAGATTTAATCGTTGTAAAAGAGAAAGAGGTAAAAACCGAGCTAGATAAAGCAGAATTAATAGTATCTGCTGCAGAAGATGCTTTTAAAGAATTTTCCAAAATTGATGGAATTCTTGTGGGCAGTGGCCTTGATGATCGGCCTGATCTTTGGGATAAATTAAATAATTTAGCACCAGTTTTTGGAAATACACCCACTGTAATAAAGGAAGTAAGGAATGTTCTAAATTTATTTAAGGGGGCAAAAAAGAAAAAAATTTCATGTCCGTTCACTCATTTAGTGTCTACTTTAACAGAGGCCAAAAGAATTGGCAAAGATATAAATTTTCCTCTTGTATTAAAACCTTTAGGCGGGGCAGGAGGAGTTAATATAAGAATTGCATATAATATAGATGAATTAAAGTCGAAATACTTGGAAATCAGTCAATTAACTAAAAATGAGCAAATATATATCCAAGAATTCATTGAAGGTCAAGATGTTAGTTCTATGGTCTTATCAACTGGAAAAGAAAGTAAGATATTATCTATCAATGAACAATTAATCGGTTTAAAGGAAGCTAATTCCCCTTCTTCCTTTACTTATTGCGGAAATGTCATACCACTAGATACAACTGAAGAGGCTACTCAAAATATAAACGAAAGTTCCACAAAATTAGCTCAATTATTTGAATTACAAGGTATTAATGGGATAGATTTCGTCTTAAAAAATGGAACTCCCTATTTAATGGAAATAAATCCCAGATTTCCTGGGACCTTTGAATTAGTGGAAAATATAATAGAAACTAATCTATTGAAATTACATTTTGATGCTTGTTTAGGTAATCTACCTTCTAAAAATTTATCATATCATAAATATGGTGCAAAAATTGTGGCTTTTTCCGCGGGAAATTATACATTACCAGATTTGGCGGATTTAAAAGATATTTATGATATCCCATTTCCAGGGACAGTTGCTAACAAAGGCTCACCTATATGTACAGTTCAAATTTTTGGAAAAAATAAAAAAGAAGTAATGGAAAAAGCGTTAAAAATAATTAATGACATCAATGCTAAATGTTCGGAATAGAGTTTTTACGTAATTTTATGGAGTAGTCACATTAACCCAAAAATGGTTCCACATACCAGAATAAATAAATTCATGAATTAACGGAACATATTTCCAAAGTTCGAAGATTATTTTAGTTTTATTTAT
>JABXJV010000203.1 GCA_013375355.1 Candidatus Helarchaeota archaeon | reverse complement strand
GTGGAAGTATGAACAAAATAATCCCATTATTCCAGATAGATGGGCACTGGATGCGGTTATTTTTGGCATCATTTTATGCGGCATGAATTTCTTATTTGATGCTATATTCTTTGGTCTAATTTTACATGTGGATCTAATCGCTTATTTCTGGCTCCAATCAACGACAGGATATTTATATCCGTTAATAATTCTCGAAACCTACCTAATTGCATATTTAATTTACGGTAGAAACATGTAAAATTCATAAATCTATTTCTCCTTTTTTATGCTATCTATAAAATCCGCCAACCATTCTTCCCTTTCACCATTATCTAACAGAACTATGTCTTTTAATAGTATCCTTTTTTCTTTTTCAGTTAGATCAAGATTCTTGACTGTGTTTAATATATTTTGAGATATAAACCCAAGCAATTTTTTTGATTTTATTGATTCAAAATCATTATCGATTTCAATAATTTCATTATTTGCCAATTGGACCCCAAAATTATTCTAATTTAACTAATTTTTATTAATTCAAAAACAGAAAATATGTTTGTTTTTCGATTTTAATAATTAGAATTAAAATGTAAAGGGGTCAATTTTGTGCCTTATATTTTATGTCCATGATAGTTAAGTAGTAGTACATGAAGTGTTAGGATTTTTCCTTCTTTCAATAAAATAAATAATTAAAGTTATCAATGACCCAATAATTGCAGTTATTATTTGACTAATGATGATTAAGAGATCGTAGTTGTAAAAATTTTCAATATTTTCTATTGTAATAGTTCTATTTAATACGAAATTAAGGAGATTTGGTTGGAGCATAAAAAGTATTAGCCAAATCATATCATCATTTTGATAAAAGACAACGATCATAGGAACTACTCCCAGTGCAAAAATGGTGAACGGAATCGCCAAGTTGTAATATTTCTTTGCATATTTATTTGTGATAATCCCAAGAATAAACAGAATGATTGAAATTATGAAATAAGTAAGATATGATATTTCATAAGCATAAAATCCATAAGGAACTCTGGGTTGATTAATATCCCAAAAAAGAGGAATTCCTAAAATAAAAGAAAAACCGATAAAAGACCAATCGTATACTAAATTGATAATTAAGAGAGTGACAACAAGCATTTTAATAGTTTTAAAAATATTTCTGGTCATTAAATAGGTCACTCCAATCACGGTATAAGGAATTAAAATGAATTCAATCCATAAATCAAAATTGGTTAAAAATGTTCCTTTAATTGGATTCAAGATTGTAAAATTATAAGTAACAACGACCATTGAAAAAATTAAAAGCCAAAAAATAAGGAAGATGGAATAATCTTCACTTATTTTTAAAATTACTTTATCTCCAGAAATTTCTCCATCAATTTCGTCTGAAATTAAAATTTCCTCAACTAAATCTTGCGCAATTTGTTTATCAATATCGAGCTTATATGCTATTCTTTCAAATGTTATTTCTTTGTATATTTTTTTTGATAAAATAGCTTTTACTTCATTTTTTAATTTATGGAGCCTTTCTTCTTCTAAATCTGGAATTATTAATACTCACCTTGTGTTTTTTAAAGCTAAAATACTATTTTGGTATAGACTTATTTAATAGGATACATTACAAGGCATTTATGGTTATTTATTAATTCTTTTTATTTATTGGAGTTAAAAAAATGAAATCAGTAGAAGAAATAACAGGATCGCGTTTATATGATTACATGATGGATTTTATCAAAATTGGCTGGCGAAGAGCGGGAACTAAAGAACATCATGAATCAGCAAATTTCATTTTAAAAAAATTAAATCAATTTGGATTTGAAGAAACTAGATTAGAACCATTTGAAATGTTGTTATATGAACCTAAAAAATGGGAATTAACAGTTAAATGTGAATCTTTACCAAGTAAAGAAATGAAAATTGAATGTTTTCCTTTTTGGCATACTAAAGCATCAGATAAGGGTGGAACCGAAGCAGAATTAGTTCATGTAGGATGGGGAACTCCAAAAGAATTTAAAAAGCAAGATGTTCGTGGTAAAATTGTCTTGATCGATTCTAATCGTATGATGTCTTTTTATCCGACCATGGATTTTCATAGATCTTATGAAAGAGCAAGAAAAGATGGTGCTATTGGCTTAATTTCAATTGATGATCCTCCTCCTAATACAATTTTTGCTGAATATGCAACAAGACATCAAACTCTTAAAGATTCAAATCTTGAGAGTGGTTCAATTCCAGCTCTACATATCGGTTTTGAATCAGGAAATTACTTAAAAGCATTACTCCAAACGGAAGAAGAAATTAAAGCTAACCTGCTTTTAGATACCGAAATCAAACCTGCAATGACTGATAATTTAATAGGAACCTTACCTGGTAAAAAAGAAGATGAAATTATTTTGGTTGGAACCCATATAGATTCTTGGTTTGACGGTGCTATAGATAACGCAGGTGCAAATGCTGGTTTCATAGAACTAGCTGACTTTTACAGCCAAATTAACCAAAATGACAGAAAAAAAACAATGATCTTTGTTGGATTTGCGGGGCATGAAAATGGCTCTATTGGAGTAATTGATTTTGCTGGGAAACACAAGGCTTGGTTTAATAAAATAACGACATTTTGCATGCTAGACGGATTTGGATCTAAAGGATATATCCTTGAAAGTCCAAGTAGGGGTGTAGTAGAAACAGGTTTGGATGAATCCAAAGCTTTATTCACTACGAATAATCAAATTCTTTATGATATAATTTATGAAGCAGTCATTAAACATGAACTCATTCGTTATAGTCCAATGTCGCATGTAAATGCTGTAATGGGACCATTTTCTGATCTAGGACCCTTAGTCGCAAATAATGTTCCTAGTTTAATGATAATCGGAAAGGGAATTTTTTATCATACAATTGAAGACACAGCGGACAAGGTCTTACCCGAGCAATTAGAACGTACTACAAGAGCTCACGTTGAAATTTTGAATAAATTACATCATATACCAACTGATATTATAAAAAATGCTGATAGAAAAGGAATAAATATACCAAAAAAACCCGAACCCAGTAAACGTGGGTCAGTCTATTTCAATTTTAATATAACTCCAAATCCAGTTGTTAAAGGCACCACAACTCTACTGTACTTAACTTCTTACATTTGTACTGATAGAATTATACTCGATATTAAATGGAATATTGATAAATTAGAACTGCATGCAGGTATTTGTCCATATAGATTTCGACGAATTGGTAAACATAAAGTTAAACTTACACTAATAGATAATTATGGGAATGAATATTCTTCAGAGAAATATGTATATGTGGTAAAAAAAACCTGATTAAAACGCAAAAAAATAGATTCCGACTCGTTAGATGGACTGGATGCTTTATTGTGAGCATATTTCATATTAAAAGACTTAATATTGAATAAATTATCCAAAGCTTTATTTCTCCATCGTTTCAAGAAATGTCAATGCAAAATGAAAATTTAAAAAAAGGAATTTTTTTCGGAACCATAATGGTTATTCTAATAGGACTTCAACCTATAATTGCAAATTCAAGACCGGCAGTGTTAGATGCATATATATTTGCAGCTATGACATGCATTATACAAGCGCTAATTTTTTTTCCGATCATGAAGATTGAAAAAAACACCTTAGACTCATGTAAAGAAGAGAATCCGGAAGAAAAAAGTGAAGTAAATTCTCTCTTATATGTTTGGAAAAAGCATAAACGCTTATTGATGTATATTGGAATCAATTTTTCTATATCCCAATTTTTATTTTATTTAGGATTTGAACTTGCTGGATCAATTAATGGAGCATTAGCACAAAAAACTACAGTAATTTTTGGCTTATTATTCGGGTATCTTATAAATAAAGAAGAAGTTAGTATAACACAGATAATATTTTCATTTGTTCTCTTATTTGGAGTAACTCTGGCTATAACTGAGGGATCATTTAATTTACTTGAGTTTAATGTGGGTGTATTAATAATATTTATAACAACAACTTTATGGATGTTAGCCCATGCAATTACTAAGCCTCTATTAGTTAATAATGAAGCTACACCAGTTCAACTTGTATTTATAAGAAATGGTTTAAGTGGATCTATTTTATTGAGTTCATATTTCTTATTTCATCTTATTTTTCAGCCTATTCTTTTCCCTGAAAAAATTAACCTCTTATTTGAACCAATTAATATATTCTTTTTTATAGCAATGGGAGCGATCTATGGGTTCGATTTATTTTGTTGGTATAAACTTATCTGTTTTGTGGAGGTTTCAAAAGCATCTGTTATTGCCTCACCTACTCCAATAGTCACGGCGTTTTTCGCAATATTTCTTGGAGAGATTTTTACTATTTTTCATTTATTGGGGTTAATAATAATTATAATTTCAATTTATATTATAGTCAGAGAAAGAAAGGAAGGTTTGGATGTTGGAAATCAATAAAAAGATAAAGGAACGTTTCAGTATAAGAAAATTTAAATCAGATAACATTCCTGATGAACTAATTCAAGAAATTCTCGATAATGCACGATGGGCACCATCAGGTCTTAATAATCAGCCCTGGAAATTTATTATCATTAAAGATTCACAAACTAAAGAGGAAGTCGCAGCACAGACTCATTATTCACAAATAATTCAGAATGCACCACTTTGTATTGCTGTATTTTATGATAAAAAAGAGGGATATAATTATGTAAAAGATGTACAGGCAATAGGTGCTGCTATTCAAAACATTCTCTTAGCTATTCATAATCTCAATTTGGGAGGAGTTTGGCTTGGTGAAATTTTAAACAAGAGGCAGGAAGTAGAGCGGATTTTAAACGTCCCTGAGAGTTTTGAGCTCATGGCGGTTGTAGCTTTAGGATATCACACCGAAAAAGAAGCGAAAAGATCTCGTAAACCACTCTCTGAATTAGTATATTTGAATAAATATGACCAGAAATGGATTGTATCTTAATAGAAATGACAGAACAATAATGAAACCCATTAAAATTAAATTTATTACAAAATTAGGTGAAATATTCGGGGAACTAAGGAGAGATCTTAATCCAAATACGGTAGATGCGATTCTTGAATATCTTCCAATGACATATAAAGTCCCGGTTCAAACCTGGGGTGAGGAAGTCTTTTTTTATCTCCAAGATTCATTAAAATCAATCGGTTATGAAAATACTCAAATTGAATTAGAAATTGGGGATGTTGCATTTTGGCCTAGGGATCCTGCATGTTGTCTCTTTTTTGGAAAGACACCTTTATCTAAAGGGGAAAAGCCTGTAGCAGCAGAACCTATTAATGTTTTTGCAAAAATTGTTCAAGGAATGGAAATTTTACCTAAATTACGGGATGGAGATTTAATTTTGATGGATAAAATAGTATAATTATAGGTGAAATTCATGGAACAAGAAAAAGATGCCTATGGTCAAGAAATTTGGGCTCATTTTAAGGGTAGAGAAAGTTTCGAAATCGTAGAGAGAGATGATGGGTATTTTGGAGCTTCAGGTGGCGTCAAGATTTATTTTTCCAAGTATGAAGAATGGCAAGAACATGAAAAAGAAGCAATTAAATTTGCTAAAGGTAAAATACTAGATATCGGCTGTGGAGCTGGTAGACACAGTTTATATCTTCAAGAGAATGAATTTGATGTTTTGGGAATAGATATTTCTCCACTTGCCATTAAAACTTGTAAAGAAAGGGGTTTAAAAAAAGCAAGGGTCTTATCAATAGATGATATTGAAAAACTCAAACCAGAACGTTTTGACACTATAATTATGTTTGGTAATAACTTTGGCCTTTTTGGTAGCTTTAAAAAAGCAAAATTATTATTGAAAAAATTCTTCAGTATTACTTCTCCAAACGCTCTTATTATTGCAGAAACTAGGGATCCTTACAAAACTGATAATCCTGCCCATCTCGAATATCAAGAATTCAATAAGAAACGAGGTCGAATGCCAGGACAAATAAGAATTAGGATAAGGTTCGAAAAGTATGTTGGAGAATGGTTTGATTACTTATTGGTTTCTCAAAAAGAAATGAAAGAAATCCTTAAGGGGACTAGTTGGAAGTTAGGACAATTTTTTGATTCTAAAAATTCAGTATATGTTGCAATTATTAAAAAAATCTGAATTTATTGTTTTTTTTAAATTAAAATGATTATTAAAGACATTATAATCATAAGAATTATCATTATAAACACAGGAATTATGGATTTTTTTTGGGGCAGCTTTTTGAAAGTATCTTCACTTTTAAATTTGAAATTTACTCTATTTAAAGCGCCACAATATTCACAAACAAATTGTTCTTTATTTAGGGGTTTTTCTACAGGGGCTTTGCAATTTGAACATATAATTTTATTTTCCATTTGCGATTTTTCACCAACATCCCAATTATTCTTATTCTACTTAAAATTTAGAATTCCTATTAAATTATTTCCTATTTAAATTTTTGATTATATTTATCAATAAAGACAAATTCTTCTAAATTTTTACGAGGAGGTCTATTTTTTTCACCTAATTTCTGATAATCTGAAAGGTCTGGGTTTATTTCTTTAGACCACTTGCCAACATTTACAAGAGTAATAAGACGCATTTCATTAGGGATTCCTAGAGCCTTTTTT
>JABXJV010000202.1 GCA_013375355.1 Candidatus Helarchaeota archaeon | reverse complement strand
ATTCAAACAGGCGGTTTAAAAATCGGTTCATCCCCTTCGCAATAATTAATCCGACATATGCTGGATGGAAACATGACATTGATATATGTGTTAATAAATTTGGCATGAAAGGAATTAGATTATATCCAAAATATCACGATTATGAAATAATCGATCCATCTTGTATTGAACTTGTTGAGATAGCTCGAGACTACAATTTACCTGTAGCATTTTCACTCAGAATAGTAGACAGCAGACAACGTTCGTGGATGGATATGGATGGTAATTGGGATGTTTATTCATTTAAAGAATGGAGATTAAAAGACATCGTCCCGATTATAAAAAAAGTACCGGATGCAAAATATATGATTTTAAACATTGCAAATAACGGTAATATGAGCGATGAAGAACTTGAAACACTTAAAAATTCAAATGCTTTATTCGATACTTCTGGCAGAGCTATATCTAAAATGAAAGATTATCTCGAAAAATTCGGAAAAGAAAAATTTGCCTTTGGAACTCATTCACCCATTTTAGACTATCTAACCGGACTTTTACGTATTGAATCTTTATGGGAAAAAGAAGCGGACGAAGAAACAAAAGAACTCTTAAGGTCTGGAAATGCAAAAAGAATCTTGGGATTATAATTTAATTTTAGAAAAGAATCTAATTTTTTTTGTTTCTATTATTTTTATTAAAAATGGCCGTCTTTAAGACATTTCGGACACATTGCATAAAAAATTAAGAGATACATTTTGCTTTATCAAGTGTTTTTTTCACCTTGCCAATTCTTGCCATAAATAGTGCAAAATCGTAGCAATCGTGACAACGTTAGAAGTTATCTATTTAATTGTAAATATCCATTTGTTTTCTTCATTTTTATTTAGATGTATACCAAAGGAATGGATTTTCCCATCATCAGTTATAAGTATAATGTCATATTTCCCAAAGAAGCCGCGGAATTTTATTTCTCCGTTTTTGCTGGTATTAATTGACAGGTTTGTTTTCCATTCTTCGTGGATTAATT
>JABXJV010000201.1 GCA_013375355.1 Candidatus Helarchaeota archaeon | reverse complement strand
ATGATTACAATTTGCATTGCCCCATTTTTCATAACAATCCTAAAATCTGAAAGAAGTGCTATTCTCGGATCGTGGGTAACAAAAATAAAAATCTTCCTATACTTTTTCAGAAGTTCTACAGCTTTTGTTCGGTGAATACCGGCATTCTCTATTTCGTCTAACAAAATAATTGGCGAGTTCCCTATTATTATGGCATCTGCTATCAAAAGTGCACGAGTCTGCCCTCCCGATAATTCAGTCATTGCACTTTCTTGAATTATGGGTTCTCCTGTCAGTTGATTTGCGAACTTTAATGTCTCTTCTATGATAGATTCACCCTCACCGCTTTGTCTTATTTTTGCATGAATCCCTAAGAATTTTCTAACTGGTAAATCTGAGAGAAAGTTAGTGTGTTGAGTAATTAATGCAATGGGGTTTTTAGAGGGGTCATTCATAAATTCCTCTGGGATGCTAGCACCATTAATGAGAATTTTTCTCCGAGATGGAGTGTTTTCATTTGCAAATAGTTCTATATCATTAATTAGGGCAGTTTTACCAGAGCCTGTTGGACCCACGATACTTATTACATTACCCATATTAAGATGTATTTCATTCACGGGCTCCTTTTCACCCGCCTTTCCATAACCACCAATTATTGTTATTTTTTTTATCTCCATCATACAAATCCTTGTTTTTCGTATTATTTTAATTACTTTTCCCACATGTTTAATAGAGATTTCATAAAAACATAATGTATTTAACTAATACAAGTGCCTTATCCATTAACTTGATTTTTTCAGCAATAGATATCTTGCTAGGATGTTTCAATAATTTGTCTACTAATCATATAGATAAAGTCGACAATATATTTAAAAATATCTTTCCTTTTGAGTACTTAATGTTTGCACCTTTTAAAACATCACAAATTCATTCCTAAAGTAGTTAGAATGCTTGAACGATTAAAAGGAGTAACACAGATATTCGTGTTGTCGCGAGTCGTGCAAATTAGAATCGTATTATACTCAAAGAATAATGATGGCTTTTCCTCAAAATTCGCTAATTTCATTAATGGACGTAAAATTGTTGAAACGAAAATGTGTTAGACAGATGATGGATTTACTGGAAATTCACCCAGCCTATACTTCTTTAATTGGTAAATATTCACGATTACATAACTTATCGGGCCATGTATTGGCAAATTATGTGATTGCTCGAAGGGGTCTTGGATTTGAGGGAGACCTTCCTGCCATTTATGAGTGGTTGCTCTTACAAGTCAATTTATGAGCTTTCATTTTTACTTTTTTTAACCAAAACAAGACCCCTTTTTTAACCAAAACATTAAAATATTCTCGGCATAGTCGACTTAGCATATCGACTAAGTAGACAAAAGTTCTAATTATGGAAGAATTAATGTTTTTAATAGCTATAGGAGTAATTACATTCCTTTGTGAATATACAGATTCATCATTAGGAGGAGGTTATGGAACACTCCTTACTCCTGTTTTACTTATCTTAGGATTTCAACCACTTCAAATAGTTCCTTCTATTTTATTCTCCGAGTTTTGTACTGGTCTTTTTGCTGCTTTTTATCATCAAAAATTAAAAAATGCTGATTTTAGTTTTCAGTCAGAAGAAACAAAAGTTGCTTTAATTTTAAGTGTATGTGGAGTATTTGGAGTTATTTTTGCGGCATTTTTATCCTTGAATCTCCCCTCATTTTATATATCTCTTTATATATGCGTTTTAGTATTATTTTTAGGAACTTTTTTATTAATTCGAAGAGGTAAAACCTTTAATTTTACATATAAGAAAATTGTTGGAATTGGAATTTTAAGCGCATTTAATAAAGGTATAAGTGGTGGAGGTTATGGTCCTTTAGTATCGAGCGGTCAAATAATAACAGGAGTTGAGGAAAAAAAGGCAATAGCTACTGGATTATTTGCTGAAGGACTTATTAGTATTATGGGGTTTTTAGTCTATTTATTCATGAAACCCAAATCTCCTTTTAGTTTAAGCCTGAAACTGAGTTTGTCTCTTGATTTAACAGACCTTGAAATCTCCCTTAAATACGCATTAACCTTTTCATTAGATTTATCTAGTTTAAAACCGCTCACTACATTATTAACTACTCCCTCTGGTTTGGATTTGACATTACTTCCATTTATCGTAATTGGGGCAATGTTTTCTGTCCCCCCTGCTGCATTGACTACTCAAAAAATTCCCAGTAAAAAATTAAGAATTCTCCTAGGAATTGTAATCATTTTTTTGGGTATTTTTTCCATTCTTAAAATATTATTTTTTTCTTGAGTTAAAGATGGTATATAAAATAAAATAAAAATTTAAGAAAAGAAAAAAAGTAATGTAATTAAAAAACAAAATTATAGTTTTCATTTAAAATAAATTGCGAGTAAAATGAAATTAACAGTTAGGAGTGAATATGCTCTTCTTGCACTTATATATTTATCAAAAAATTATAAAAAAAGATTGATAAAAATTGAAGAAATTGCTAAAGAACAAAGGATACCAAAAAAATATCTAGAACAAATTCTATTGATTTTAAAAAGATCTGGATATCTAAGGAGTAAAAGAGGAGCGAAAGGAGGTTACAAACTGGCGAAGTCGCCAGAAGATATAAATATTGCTGAAATTGTTCGATTGATGGACGGTCCTATTGCTCCAGTCGAATCGGTAAGTAAATATTTCTATGAACCTACTCCTATTGAGAAAAATGAGAAATTAAGGAAATTGATGAGTGAAATACGAAAGTTGGTTGCTGATAAATTAGAAGAAACTTCATTTTCTGACCTCTTATGAAGCATTTTTTTAATCTAATTATATCTAATAATGTTATTCATAATCAATTCTCTGTTTTTATTATAATGTAACTGCAATCTTTACAATAATAAGTCGTCTTTTCAATTTTTTTCATTTCATTTTTACATGATGGACATAATACCTTATTCAAATTTACGTTCACCAAGAAATATATTGAAAATGTAGCTACATTAAATTATTAGGATATTACCTTTAGTTTCTGAATATTATTAACTATATTATTTTTGAATTTTAGAGAAATTTTGAAGGTGGGTCTCAAGATAATTTTTATAAAATTTAAAATGACTTTTAATTCCTTTCTATATGGAGCTATATAAACAAATGAAATTACCATATATTTCACTTCTTATCAAACTTTTCTTTACTTACCAAATCAGACCATATTGCTTATAGAAACTCAAAAGGCTTGGACTTATTTTTTGATATGTTATTATAATCACTTTTTCTTGCGTCCATATTTGTTTCCAAGGGGTCATTTTTAATTATATAACGCATTAACTGATTAGCAAAGGCTGTCAGATCTTCTAGCTTTTCTTTTAATCCTTTAGAAAGGTCAAATTTATAATTTATTTCTTCAAGACCGATAGATATTGCTTGTGAAAGTTCAAATATTTTTTCAAATTCAAATTTTGATAATTTTATAACATCCATTTTTTTTCACCTATAATTAAAAAAAAGACTAGACTTTAAAAATCCATAAAAAATTCCTTCCTATTTAATAATCTCTTGAGATGTTGAATAGGCTTCTCTTTTTTCCATTTCTTCTCTAATATCATAAGAAATAACAGTGATTTTGTGTCTTTTCAAAATATTTCTCAATTCCGTAAATACATCCTCTGATGTAAAATGCAGTATATACATGATTTCTTCATTATACAAATCTATTAGATCTAATAACCCCTTTACAATCCATCGAGGCTTAATTTTTGAATTGAGAAGATATTCTTTTTCTTTAACTTCAGTTTTTAAATATTCTATCCAAGATTTAAATTTTTGAGTTTTTAATTTTCTTTTATCTAATTCAGTATTATTAAAAAGTTTATATTCAAATATAATTTCTTCAATTTGTTCATCATATCTTGTAATTTCATATAATAACTCTTTTTTTTCATCTTTTGGAATATCAAGAATAAAATATGGTTTCATAGAGTTTCTTAATTTTTTTATTAAAGAATTATAGGAATTTTTATTAAAATCTTCAGATTTTAAATCAAATGAGATAAATTTAAAGTCATATTTGCTTAAAAGATAATTTATTTTCATTTCTTCCCTTTTAGACCATAAAAAATTTTTATGATCTATTAAATATAGAATAATTATTTTATCTTTTATTGGTTTTAATTCAATAATTTCCATTTTAATAAAAATCCTTTCATTTAAAAAAAAATTGAATTCTACTCTTTTCCTCTTGCCCTATCAATAAGTTTACGAATGATTTTTTCGTAACCAACTGCCATTACATGAATTCCTGCTGCAGAAGTTTTCATAAGTTCTTTAAAGAAATCCCCAAAATACTCCAAATTTATTTCAGCATATTTCTCTTTTCTTAATTTCTTATCTGTTATTTCACTTACTCTTTTCAATTGCATTAATAATTCTTGGGGAACTGATACTCCAGGAATATATTTATCAAAATAAGATGCAACACCATAGGATTTTGTTGGAAAAACTCCTACCAAAACAGGTATATCGTATTCTTTAATAGCATTTAGAAATCCTTCTGCGATTTCAATATCAAAAACTACTTGAGTTTGTATAAATTCTGCACCAGCTCTGACTTTACGTCCAATTTTTAAGATTTCAGGCTCTAATGGATCTGAATTTGGATTTCCAGCTGCACCTACGTGAAATTTTGGTGGATTATGAATGGGATTTCCATTTAAATCCATACCATTATCAATCATTCTACGAATCATATAAATTAATTGTGTAGAATCTAAATCAAATACTGGTTTCGCTTCACTAGTATCTCCTATTGAAGTATGATCTCCAGTTAATGCAAGTATATTTTTTATACCTAAAGCTCCTGCTCCTAATAAATCAGAAATTAATGCAATTCTATTTCTATCGGCACATCTAAGTTGATAAACACATTCCATACCTGTTTCTAACTGAATTATGTAAGATGCTACAAGACTACTCATATAAGCCATTGATTGGGGATTATCTGTTACATTACATGCTACAACATGATCGAGTAAATAAATAACACCTTCGTATAAGTCATCAAGTTTTGTTGTTTTTTCAGGTTCCAATTCTCCTGTAAAAACAAATCGTTTGGCTTTTATTTCACGCATTAAATTACTATATATCCCATTTGTACTCATTTTACAGCACCTCCCGTTTTATCTATATTTCTTGGAGAATTTGAAATTTTAAAATCCTTTGGCATTCTAAAATTTTCATATAATTCCAAATTATTTAATTCCTTTAACCTATTATATATCAAGATCCAAGCACAATCGTTTGTATAATTGCCAACTTCGCATTTGCCATCTATAACACCCCCACAAGGACCATTTAATAAACCCTTCGCACAACGTGTTATGGGACACACTCCCCCTGTTAAAGCTAGTATACAATCCCCACATGCTTTACAGAATTCATGATATTTACCAATTCTTTCGGTTTGACCGATAAATATTGTATTATTGGAAGGTATAACTGGTTTTTTAGTAATTTCAGCCACTGTTTGACATCCAATTCCGCAAGACATTACTAAGAACACATCTGCATCTCCTACTTCTTCTTTTATCTTCCTTAGATCGCGCTTAGTAAGTCTTATATCGCAAACAGATTCAATTACTAAACTATTAAGCACTTTTCCGTCCCAAGTATCTTTAAGTTGTTTTATCATTTCTACTACTTGTTCTTCACCACCAGTTTGACAAGAGGTAGCACAAAGGCCGCATCCAATTATAATTAATTTTTTATATTCATTTAAACAATCTAAAATTTCTTTAAATTCTTTATTTTGTGTAATAATCAAATTAAATCACCTGCATTAATTTAATTTCTTCTAATTTTTCTCCATTACTAGAGTTGAAAAATAATTCTCCATAATCTGTAAATACTACCCAAACAGGTTCATCATCAATTTCTGTCATAATTGCATTTTTTACATTGCCAAATTTCGAAGCAATCTCCATAATTTCATATTTTGCTAAAATTTTTCTTTCCTTAATTTTCAAGTCTTTTATGTAATTTTTACCAATTATAACAATAGGCGTTAATTCGGCATCATTTGGGATTGAAATATATGCAGGAATTTCTACATCGTTTACCTTCTTGTTAATTACGTTATTAAAAGCATTTTTGGCTATAAATCCAGCTACAGAAGAATAAACTAAATAATCAGCCACAAATCTAATTCTAATTTGTTTTGAGTTTAACATGCCAGGAAAATGTTTATCACCTTTTCTTTGAATTTCTTTTTTTAAATCCGATAAAGAAGTTGCAACGCAATAATAACCCAAATTATCTCCTATACAAACTTCTGCAATCCGATATTTATCTCCAGTTCCTTCAATAGGCATATAAAAATCTAATTGTGTTTCATCCATACCAGAATCAAATTCACTACTGATAGATTCTTTAAACTCATTTTTTTCATCCTTTTCAATATATTTATTAACAATTTCAGTATTTATCAAATTAAACTACCTTAATTTCTTTAATTTCTTCTATTTTTTTCCCATTCATTGGATTGAAAAATAATTCTCCTTTATTTGTTAATACTTTCCAAAAAATTTCATTATTTATTTCTAATATAGTGGTATTCTCTACATGAGCAAAATTCGAAGCAATCGCCGTAATCTCATATTTTGCCAAAATATCTCTTTTTCTAATTTTCAAATCTTTTATGTTACCTTTATCCATATTAATAAGTGGTGTAAGCTCAGCATCATTTGGAATTGAAATATAAGCAGGAATTTCTACATTGTTTATTTTCTTATTTTTAACTTTACTAAAGGCATTCCTGGCTGTATAACCAAGTACAGGTGAATGAACTAAATAGTCATTTAGATATTTAATATCAGAATTTCTTAATTTTAATAGACCAGGGAAATGTTTATCACCTTTTCTTTGAATTTCTTTTTTTAAATTAGAAAGAGAAGTTGAAACACAGTAATAACACAAATTTTTTCTTATAGAAACTTCAGCTATCAAATATTTGTCTCCAGTTCCTTCTATAGGTAAATAAAAATCCAAACCTGCACCATCACTATCAAAATCAAATTCATATTCCTCGGTTTCTGCAAAATCCAATTCGTCATCAATAAAATTATAACTATCCATAACTCTAGTAATTGTAATATTTTTCAATCTCTTCCAAGTTTCAAGTGGTTTAATCCAAATGCTTTCCTTGATAGGATCTATATATGCTAATAATTTCTTATTTTTAAAGAGGAAAAATTCTTCTCCATATTTCTTCTCAATTTTTCTAAGATCTCTTGAATTAAAGTAAATTCTTGTGCCTCTATTTTTTCCTGAACCATGCACTGATACAATGAACGGTTTCATTTTTTCCACAAATAATATTGTTGAATAGTCGTAATTATATATTTTGTAAAAAGTTTCCATATTTGAGGGAAAAATATAAATATCTTTATTGGATTATATATCATAGCAAAAGTATATACTTATATGTTTAACTTTTATTACGAGTGATTGGTATGGAAATTAGAAAAATTCAAAGTACTGCAAGTGGAAGTTTTTTTATAACTTTACCAAAAAACTGGGTCATGGAACTGAATATTAAGAAGGGTGATGAAATAGCAATTTCTTATATTGATGATGAAGCTTTAAAAGTGCATCCTTTAAAAAAACAAGAAAACTATTTGAGTGAATTTTATATACAAATTGAAGAATATGCTGAAAATAATTCTTTAGAAAGATCCGTTTATAGTTCTTATGTTCAAGGAGCTGATGTAATCGTAATATCATCAAAAAATACTATTATGGTAGAAAATAAGAGATTAATCAAAAATTGTACATTAGATTTAATAGGAGCAGAAATTTCTGAAGAATTCTCAAATAGGATCACTATCAGAATTTTAGTAGATCCTGTGAAATTTCCTTTACATCATTTAGTAAAGAGAATTTATACTCTTGTATCCTCAATGCATATTGATGCAATCAAAGCATTTCAAAATAACGATCAAATTCTTGCACAAGATGTAATTAACAGAGAAAAAGAAGTTTATAAGCTATATTATCTAATGTTAAGGCAATTGAATTTATCATTAAGCAATAAAATAAATATCGAAGAAATTTGTATGAGTGATATAAAAATAGATTGTATTCTTGGAATAGTTTTAGCTAGAGACTTAAGTAAGATGGCACATTATGCAATAGAAATAGCTAAAGAAACTTTAAAACTTAATGATAAAGATATCAATATCGAAATAAAAGAACATTTGGTTCAAATGTCCCATTTTATCATAAAAATGCAACAAAATGCAATTTTGGCGTTTTTCAAGAATGACTTTATGCGTGCAAACAAAATCATCAACAATTATGATGCAGTTAAAGAATTTGATAGAAAAACTGAGAATGAAGTTTGGAAAAAAATTAAAGATATTAGCACAATCATAAGTTTAATAACAATTAGTAAAAGTCTAAGATATATAGCGAACAGCTCTGTTGAGGTATCAGAAGATTTACAAGCGAAGCATCGTCCAAAAATTACATTGAAAAAAGAATTTGGATCGGAGACAACAGCAGATGCATTCGAACTTATAGCATCACTTGGATATAAAGAAAAAAAATAAGTTAATTATTAGAAGAAATTCTTTTTTTGTATTTTTTTTATCCTTTTTTAAAAATTATTTATAAAATTAAACAATTTTGGATTTTACCTTGTTGTATAGAGAATTGGGCAATAAATTATCTTAATTTTGATCATATCACTGATTAAATAAATAATTTTGATTTTTATAACTTCTTTTCTTAATTTTTATTTAATTATATTATTTACCAATTAATTTTTTATTTTAAAGAAAAAAATAAATCAAATAATTAATTTCTTTAAACATGATTAAAGCAACTACAGATAAATATATTTGACCGAAAACTATATATATTCAGTTCCACATTTTTCACTTATTGAACATATTTATTAAAAATCTAGCTGAAAAAAAATGTGTGACTTTAGTGAATTGGAACCATTGGTCGTCACCAGCCACGAAAAAGGAATAAATAGAGGTATTTCAATTTATTTTGGAGTAAATCAGATAAAGAAGTTAGAGGAACAAGGAATAGATTTCAGGAATAATAGAAGATTTTTAGTGAGAACAACTATAGACAATAAAGTAGTTCTTATCCCATTTTCTGAAATAGACTTTCTTCTAGATATAGAAGATCAGTTGGATAGAATACTCGAACTTAATAAAGAAGAAATGGAATCATTTGGGGAAGATTTATTGGTATTAATAACGAAGAATAAGGTTGAACTCAGTGATCAGGAGAGATATTCAGTTTTTCAATTCACTAAAAGTCATTATACAAGATATAATATTAGAAATGCAATTCGAATTGGGTTGAGAGCAGATAAAAGTGCTACTCAAGACCTTTTAAAAGAATATATAGAAAAAATGGAGGAATAATAAAATGATCGATGAGAAATTGATTGAAAAATTGAAAAATTTGTCGGAAGAAGACAAAGACGACTTTAGTGAGGAGTTAATTGTTTATGTAACCGAAAAAGACATACAAATGAGCCCCCAAGAGAGAAGTGCAATGTTTCAATTTGTGAAAGGACATTATAAAAACATAATTCCTAAAGTACTAGACATAGTTAATAGAGCTGATCCAGACGCAATTAATAAACTTACTTCAAAATATATAAAACCGGAATATAAGACTGAAATTAAACCCACAAAACTAAAAACAACTCATATCGACATCACAAAAAGTCTTCGGAACCGAATAAATAAATTATCTAGAGTTATTACTACTGATTTAATTGATGATTTGTTATCAGTAATGACAAGAGATGAATTGAAAAATTTAAATCTTACACAGAAAGAAAGATCAGATATTTTACAATTAATCAAAGGTCATCATAATCCTGCTGCTCTTTTTAACACCTTACAAGTAGTAACCAGAGCTCTAGAGGAGACTAAAGTGACACCTACTCCTGTTATTACAAGAGACATAAATAAAGAAATAAGATTTGGGGTTGAATTAGTACCTGCGATGGGACTGGATAAATTAGTCGATTATGCTAGAAGATTTGAAGTTGGTGGAATCGATAACATATGGATTACGGATCATTATACGAATATGGATCCTTATGTTACTTTAACACTTATTGCTAAAGCCACTAGTATTGCTTATTTAGGAGTTGGAGTTACTAATCCTTACATGCGACATCTTGCATCCACGGCTTCTACAATTGCTTCATTAGATCTTGTATCTAATAATAGAATGAAACTGGGAATAGGAGCCGGAGATAAATCAACACTTACTTCATTAAATATAGAAACGAAGAGCATTCTAACTTTAATTGCCGAGACTGTTGAGGCTATAAAACAATTATGGACAGAAGATAACGTTAACTTTTCGGGAAGATTAATCAAATTAGAAAATGCAAGGTTAAATTTTAAACCAAATAGAAATATTCCTATATATATAGGAGCACAAGGTCCGAAAATGCTTAAATTAGCAGGGAATATAGGTGATGGAGTTTTAATAAATGCATCTCATGAGTTTGACCTTGAAATAGCCAGAAAATGGGTTAAGGAAGGCGTTGATAGTGCGAATAAAAAAATTGGTGATTTCGATTTAACAGCTTATACTTGTTTCTCAATAAGTGGAGATGCTAAAAAAGCAAGGCAAGCAACAGTTCCAGTGGTAGCTTTTATTGCTGCAGCTACACCTCAAAAGATTCTTGAAAGACATGATCTTGATGTACAAAAGGCCTTAAATATGAGAGATTATATCGCCAAAGGAGATATGTCAAAAGCATTTCAATTAGTTAATGATTCATTTATTGATGCATTTTCAGTAAGTGGAACCGCCCAACAATGTTTAAATAAAATTGAAAACCTTAAAAACGTAGGAGTAACACAATTCGTATTTGGATCTCCTTTGGGTCCTAAAAAGAAAGATGCAATTTCATTAATTACAGAAAAAATAGTACCAAGCTACTAGAACACACAGGACTAAAATATTTTTTTTTCCTCCCTATTTTCTATTTTTTTAAAATGAATAATAACTAATTTTTATTTTTCTATAATCTTCCTATAGTTTTTTGATTTAATTTTAAGAAAACTTTATTTTAACCTTCTCTTAATGAAAATACTTAGGTATTGAAAATAATGTTTTATGTCAAAAAAAGCTAATTTATTATGTTTTTTCATCCTTAAATTAATAAAAAACATTTTCTTATTCTTAAAAAAAAATTATGTTTTCAGTATATTGAGATATTATTTTTTTTATTTTCGGTACTCTAGGTCCAAATTTTATTAATTCTTCAAAAAATCTAATCTTTTACCTTCTCCAATTATAATTTCAGTATTTTTATGTGGTTCTTAATGTTTAAAAATATCAATAATTCTATAATTCTTCTAAATGAAATTAAAATTAGTAGGATTTACATAAAAGTTGACGTATATCCAAAAATAATAAATAGTTCTAAAGTATTATTTATTATATAAAGAGTTTATATGAAGAATTTATGAAGAATAAAAGTGATAGTAAATGGCTGCTTTAGATATTACTAATAAAAAGATTTTAGAAATTCTGACTAGAAATGGGAGAAAAGCATATAAATTGATAGCAGATGAATTAAATTTATCTGAGAGCACCGTTCGAAAACGTGTTGCTAAGATGATTGAAAAACAAATAATTGATAAATTTACTATTGATATCAACCCCGAAAGTATCGGAAAAAATGTAACAGCTTTTTTGACAGTTGTTCCCTCGGCCCAATCAAATATTAAAGAACTCTCAGACAGAATAATGCTATATTCTGCAGTAACCGAGGCTTTCTATATGAGTGGAAAGTGTGGATTACTCCTGAAGGTACAAGTTTCCGAACTTTTAAGTTTGGATGAATTAATCGAAAATATTCGTAATTTTAGTAAGGTAAGTGAAATAGAGAGCTGTATTGTTTTACGTACCTTAAAATAATATTACATGGTAAAAAATTTTAAATTAAAAAAATAGAATTTAAGAAAACCCCAATCTAAACTTCAAATAATTTTTTAAGAAAAAAATAGTGTAAAAAAAATATTTAAGCAAGGGTTCGTTTATAGAGAAGTTCAAGGATTCTTTTACTTTCCTTAAATTTTTGATATATATCTTCATGTTTTTCAACTTCAAGTTTTACACGACGTCTTGCACGATGGATTGCTAGTCCATGAACATCCTCTGCTGCTTCCAATACCATTTCTGATACTGTTGGATGGCTATGAATTGTTTCCCCTAATTCCTGTACTCTAAGCCCATATTTCATCGCAAGTGCAATTTCAGCAATTAATTCAGGAGCCTCAACACCGATGCATGAAGCTCCTAATATTGTGCCCGTTTTTTCATCAGTTATTATCATTAAGAACCCTTCTTCTTCACCCATACATTTAGCCTTTCCTAATGCAGCATAACCGAATCGACCAGTTCTGATTTTTGTACCTCTATCTTTAAGAGACTTTTCTCTTAATCCAACCGAACCTATTTCAGGTGAGGTGAAAATTGAAGCAGGAACAACAGAATAATCAGCTTCATGAGGAACGGTATCAAATCCTCCAATACTGTAGAGAGCATTATAGACCGCGATATCGCCTTCATAACTTGCTATATGTGCTAACATTAGTCCACCAGTTACATCACCTATAGCATAAATACCTTTCTCTGCAGTTTCTAATGTTTTGGGATTTACTTTAATGGATCCTCGCTCAACACGAATTTTGGTATTTTCCAAACCCAGTCCTTTGGTTGATCTGGCCCTTCCAATTGATATCAAACATAAATTTGCATTATATTTAATTTTTTCTGCAGAATCAATTTGATCACGTGGAACTCTGGCATCACAAGTTGTTGCTATTACTCGAGACTCTGTATTTTCCACCTTTAAAACATTTTGATTTTCATAAATTTCAATACCCATTTTTTTAAATTTTTTCTTTAATTCTCGAACAATTAACTTTTCTTCTGTTGCAAGAATCGTGGGCAAATATTCCAGTATTATTATTTTTGAGCCAAATCTGCTGAATATATTTGCAAATTCGCACCCAATTACGCCACCTCCAATAATTAAAAGTGTCTCTGGAACTTCCTTAAAATCTGAAGACAAAATGTCATCACTTGTCAAAATTCGTGCATGATCAATATTAAATGCTGGAATTAATGCAGGTGAAGAACCTGTAGCAATGATTACACGTTTTGCTATAATTTGTTTTATATACTCACCTTCAATTTTTACATCAAAGCCAGTATCTATGGATCCACCTATTATACTTCCATGACCAGAGAATAAATCAACTTTTCGTTGTTTAACTAACGCTTTTACACCTTCAACTAACTCATCTACAACTTTATTCTTTCGATCAACTGCCTTTTTAAAATTTGGTTTGATTTCTCCGTCAAGATCTACTCCAAATTCATTGGACTTCTCATTTATGTCTTCTATTAATTTAGCTGCACTATAAAGTGTCTTAGTTGGGATACAACCTCGATTTAAACAAGTGCCACCGACCTTATCTTTTTCAATCAATGCAACTATTGCATCATATTGCGCAGCCCGAATTGCTGCATGATATCCACCAGGTCCGGCACCTATTATAGCTATATCATAAATTTTATCATTCATTTTTTCATCCTTCTTTTTGTTTTTTTCTAGTTAAGTATAATACACTTACCTTTTTAAAAGTTTGGATTTAGTACTGGGAAATACTGATACTAAGTATTTTTAACTTAGATAATTCCCTTTGACGTAGGTTATTTATATATAATGTAGTGATTTTCGGTGAAAAAGAATTGAAAATAAAGGAAAACGGATTATTTATCTTTTGGTTTATTTTCTATAAAATTTAAATCTTAGACTTATTTGGAATAAACTTATAGTATCTTTGTGGTTTATCCATTGCCTCCGCCTTCTTTGGATATCCATCCCTCTCTTTTGCTCTTTTGGAAATCTTTGCAAATCTTATGCCGGTGTTCTTAATATTATCTCGTATAAATATATTGTATTAGTAAATTTTGACCTATTCTAAGACGTTTTCTGATAAAGAATAAATTCATTTTATATATATGTTAAAATTTGCATTTTTTAATATAATTGTATGGAATTCGTACTGATTTCGGAATTATTTATCTGTGAAAATTAAATTCTTATATGTGAATTTCAGAATAAATTTCCGGATCCGTTCTTTATTAAATTTAAAAATACGGAAATCAATATTATTCTTAGAATAAAATATCATATTTCGGATTGGTTCTCCGAATTCGTTATTTTATTCTTAAAATAGGACAAAAAAAGTCCGTTTCCAAAGGCTTATATACCGAAAACCGGATATATATTATAGATAAATACTAAAATAGGATTAAGCAATTTAAAAAAAGTTGGTGTGAAAAATATTGTGTAATCATTGTGATTGTCCCGAAATGGATAAATGTTCAGCTAGGGGGTATGGATCTACGGGATTTTGTTGTCAACGTTGTGAAATTTATGATCCAATGAAGCATTGCCTGAATCGATATGCTACAAGACTTGCTGAAAATCTACTTACTCCTGAAGAGTTGGAGAGAGCAAGAGAACTCGATCTATCTATCGAATTTAAAAATTAATTAATTTACTTCTCTATTTAAGGTGTTAAATGAGGGTTTTTCGTTGATAATTTGTGAGAATTTCTTTTCATTATATGGAAAATTATGAAAAGACTAACTGCCTTTTTACCTCTCCTTTATAATTATCTCCTACATCTCTTATTAAAAGAACTAGTCAATACTAATAATAGAGTGGAAGTAATTTGCAAGATTACAGGTTTTTAATGTTATATCCACTAATTTTTTACTATTAAACAATATTTCTTCTTCATTAGTATCAATATATAATTTAAAACATTCATAAACGCTTTTTTTTTCATTCCATCTAATACCCAATTTAAATTCCCTCTTTTTATCACCCCAAACTCCATAATTTTTTTCTTTTCCCCTCTGAAGTTCTTTCGATTCTAATATCATTTTTAAATAAACGTCCAACTATCGCTACATAACCAAAATTATTTTATTAACATATTATGAAAGCAGATTATATATTTAAGTTCCTATTAATCCGAAAAATATATTACTTATACTTTAATTTTAACACATTCCGCATTGAAAGTTCTATTTTAAGAGGAATTATGAATAAATTTTTTTATCTTTCGAAAGAAAATATTAAAAATTAATTAAAGCCCTATTATTAGTTAAGGGGATAGAATTTAATTAAAACCTAATGATAACTAATGAAATTAGGAAAGAAACAAATTCTTATAAAGATTTTAGACATTGTAACTTTGACTTATTACATGAAAATAAATTATAACCTTTATTTTAATTAAGAGCTTAAATCTTGCTTTCTTAGTTGAAGATGGAAGGACTTTAATATGACAGAAGTTAAAACTTTTAAAGATTTGGAAAACGAAATAATAAAACCTGAGATATGTAGCTTATGCGGTGGATGTGTTTCAATATGTGCAATTAATAACATAAATGCAATAAAAATATCAAATGGAAAACCAAAATTTATTAAATCCGATGAAAAAATATGTTTAGATTGCGGACTTTGTTATCACATTTGTCCAAGAACGGCTTCATTAGATAAACAACTTGAAGAAGTGTATACTTACAAGGACTCTATTGGCGCATATAGTAAATTGATATGGACTCAAACAAGTGATCCGGAAATTTTAAAGGTCTGTCAAGATGGTGGGATAATAACTTCTCTCGTAAAATATCTTCTTGATACAAAACAGGTTGATGGGGCTATTGTAAATGTTGCAAAATCAAATTGGGAATCTTTTCCAATGATTGTTACATCAGGTGAACAACTCCTAAAATCAGCAGGGACTCGATACTCCATAACACCTCAATTGGAAATATTCCAATATCCTAAAATCTATTCTTCTTCAGATCAAGTTGAAGATGTTGACATGCCGTCAATTGTCGAGTTGTTAGAATTAAGCGAATTTGATTATGCGAGGTTAGCATTTGTTGGTTGTCCTTGCCACGTTCGCACAATAAGAAAAATGCAAATTAGGAATATACGACCTGCAACTACAATAAAATATATTATCGGCCTTTTCTGCATGGAAAACTTTACATATACTGCTTTAATGAAGGAAATGCTTGAAAAGAAATTAAAACTGAATTTAAAAGACATAAAAAAAGTGAATATTAAGAAAAATTTTATCATTACACTTAAAGATAATTCTATAAAAGAAATCCCTTTTAAAGAAGTTGAGGAAGCAGCTCGCTCTAATTGTTTCTTCTGTGCGGATTTCTCTAATATCTATGCTGATATTTCTGTCGGAGGAATCGCTGCCCCTCAAAATCATTCCACAGTCCTTGTTCGTACAGAACAAGGCAAGAACCTCTTTTTAAAAGCACTCAATGAGGGTTATTTGATAGAATATAAAGCATCAGCAGAAAAAATCTCAAAATTGAAGAATAGAACTATTAAAATTATCAACAGAATGAGTAATACTAAAATTGAACGAGCTTCAAAAAATTTGAATGCCGTTAGGGGGTCGGGGTGATTAAATTGAGTTCTAAAGTTGGATCTGTGTTAGTTGTGGGTGGTGGAGTAGCAGGAATACAAGCTTCCCTTGATCTTGCAGAATTAGGTTATAAGGTTTATTTGATTGAAAATAATCCAAGCATCGGAGGAGTTATGGGGCAATTAGATAAGACATTTCCAACATTAGATTGTTCAATGTGTATTTTAGCTCCCAAAATGGTCGAAGCTGCTCGTAATCCAAATATCGAATTGATTACTTATAGTAAAGTCGAAAAAATAGAAGGCGAAGCAGGCAACTTCGAAGTGACTGTTCTGAAAAAAGCTAGATATGTAGACCCAGATAAATGTAAGTCGTGTGGTATATGTCATACTCATTGCCCTATAGCGGTCAAAGACGAATATAACATGGGTCTAGGTGTTAGAACTGCGATTTATATTCCCTTCCCGCAAGCAGTGCCGTCTACTTATGTAGTTGATAAAGAAACATGTTTGTATTTACAGGATGGAATATGTCAAATTTGTGAAAAAGTTTGTGAAGTGGGGGCTGTAGATCATAATCAAAAAGATGAACAAGTCAAAATTAGTGTAGGAGCAATAATTCTTGCGGTTGGCACTGATACTTTCGATCCATCAATATTACCACAATATGGGTATGGTAAAATTAAAAATGTAGTTACTAGCATTGAATTTGAACGTATTCTAAATGCTTCGGGACCTTATAAAGGACATCTTGTTCGTCCTTTAAATATGAAACATCCTAATAAGATATTGTGGTTGAATTGTATTGGATCTAGGAATATTAAAATAGATAAGGGATATTGCTCGGCCGTTTGTTGCATGTATACAATCAAGCAAGCTCTAATTGCCATAGAACATGCACCCGACCTAAAATGCCATATCTGCTTCATTGATATGCGAACTGTTGGAAAAGGATTCGAAGAATTCTATGTCAGAGCTCAAAATAGTGGAATCGAGTTTTCAAGAGGTAGAGTGTCATTGATTAAGGAAGATCCACACACAGGCGACTTAATTGTTACTATGGAAAATACTGAGACTGGAGAAATGATAGAGGAGACATATGATATTATAGTTCTATCTATAGGATTAGCTCCATCCGAAGAGTCAGTTAAATTAGCTGAAACATTCGATATAAACCTTAATAATTACAATTTTTGCTCTACTGAATTAACCACACCCTTAGCAACAAGTAAGGCTGGAATTTATGTTTGTGGGACATTTTCTGGTCCTAAGGATATTCCTGAAACTGTTGCTGAAGCTAGTGGTGCCGCAGGAAGGGCTTCAACATTACTAACAGATGTTAGAAATACATTAATAACCAAAAAAGATTTTCCTCCAGAAATTTCAATTGAGGAACAAGAACCTCGGATTGGAACGTTTATTTGTCACTGCGGTATAAACATTGGGGGTATAGTTAATGTGCCTGAAGTTGTTAAATTTGTAAAGACTCTCCCAAATGTTGTTTACACTGAGGAAAATTTGTATACTTGTTCTGCCGACACTCAAAACATTATAAAGGAGAAAATTAAGGAACATAATTTAAATAGAGTCGTTGTTGCTTCATGTACTCCTCGAACACATGAGCCACTCTTCCAAAATACACTTCGTGAGGCGGGGTTAAACCAATATTTGTTTGAGTTCGTTAATATTCGAGAACAATGCTCTTGGGTCCATATGAACGAGCCTGAGAGTGCCACGGAGAAAGCAAAAGAACTTGTGGCAATGGGAATTGCAAAAGCAAAGTTTCTGAAACCGATACATGAATCAGTGGTAGATATCAAACATTCTGGACTGATAATTGGGGGAGGAATTTCGGGAATGACTGCGGCATTAGAGTTAGCCAACCAAGGTTATGAGACAAATCTAATTGAAAAAGAAAAAGACCTTGGAGGCATTGTTAAAGGTATACATTACCTAATTGATGGTACAGATCCTCAAAAATTTCTCAATAATCTTATCAATCAAGTTAGAAATCATGATAAAATTAAAACATTTACTGATGCAACAATAGAAGATATTCAGGGGTTTATAGGTAGCTTTACGACTTTTATTAGTCAAAATGGTAGTAAAAGCGAGCTGGATAGCGGAGTTATTATAGTTGCTACGGGCGGAAAAGAATATACCCCAATAGAATATGAATATGGAAAGGATGAACGAATATTAACACAACATGAATTAGAACAAAAAATTATAGATGATAAAGTGAAACCAAATACAGTCATAATGATCCAATGTGTGGGTTCTAGGAACGATGAACGTCCTTATTGTTCTAAAATATGTTGTTCTATTGCGTTAAAAAATGCTTTAAAGTTAAAAGAGAAGAACTCGAATACTAATGTTATTATTTTATATAGAGATCTTCGTGCTTACGGGTTCAAGGAGGATTATTATAAAAAAGCGAGAGAAAAAGGTGTAATGTTTATCCGATTTGAAAAAGAATCCGAACCTATAGTTGAGATTAAAAGTACTAAACTAAAAGTTACCGTAGAACACTCATTATTGAAGACTAAGATAGCTTTCAAGCCAGATCTTATTGTGTTGAGTTCTGCCTTTTTACCAACAGAAAATAAAGAGCTTTCTCAGTTTCTAAAAGTCCCTCTTGAAAGTAATGGATTTTTCCTTGAAGCTCATATAAAATTGAGACCTCTTGATTTTGCTACCGATGGAATCTTCCTCTGTGGTACAGCTCAGTGGCCGAAACTCATTAATGAATCGCTTGCTCAAGCAAAGGGAGCTGCAGCAAGGGCTTGCACTATTTTAGCAAAAGATAAAATCAAAGTCGGGGGTTCAATAGCTAGTATTAACACAGATTTATGTTCCGGATGTGAATCATGCATACAACTTTGCCCTTTCAAAGCAATTAGAAAGAATGAAATGGAAGAAGTGGAAGTAATTGGAGTTGTATGTAAGGGATGCGGTGTCTGTGCAGCCAGTTGCCCAAAAAATGCAATAACAGTCTTACATTTTACAAATGATCAAATATTATCTGAAATCGATGCGATTATTGGAGGGTCTTAGATTGGGTTTTGAGCCTAAAATATTGGGTTTTTTGTGCAATTGGTGCAGTTATGCAGGAGCTGATTTAGCAGGAGTAAGTCGATTCCAATATCCCACAAATCTACGCATAATTAGAGTTATGTGTAGCGGTAGAGTTGACCCTCGATTCGTTATAAATGGGTTAAGAAAAGGTCTAGATGGCGTAATAATAATGGGCTGTCATTTTGGCGATTGTCATTATCTAGACGGCAATTATGAGGCAGAATTGAAATTCAAAATGCTTAAAAAATTATTAAAATTTGTAAATCTTGACGAACGCTTACATTTAGAATGGGTTTCAGCCGCTGAGGGACTTCGTTTTTCTCAAGTAATAAAAGATTTTACTGAAAAAATAAAAGCTCTTGGACCTTCCCCCTTGAGTAAAAAAGATATTGATCCGGAATTTTTAGAACAAATTCAGGCCATCGAAGATGTGGCAAAAAATTATAGAGTCCGAGCATTTGTTGCAAGAGAGCGAAATTTAATAGAAAACGAAAACGTTTATGGTAAAAAAATTTCAGAGGAAGAATTTAATAATATCTTTGATAATGCTTTAAAACTTGAATATATAAGGAGCCGTATTTATCTTTTGTTAAAGAAAAAGTCAATGTCGGTCAAAAATCTTTCCAATTACTTGTATATGGAATCAAACCAAATACTGAATCATATACTCGTTCTTAAGCTAAGAGGGCTTGTAGCCTTGGATAATGTAGATGGATATTCACCCTTATATACAGCTATAGAGGTCTAACTAGATGGAAAAAATTGGAGCAGTCTTAGTCGTAGGCGGCGGAATTGCGGGAATTCAAGCATCAATCGATCTAGCAGATTCCGGATTTAAAGTATTTCTTGTAGATTCATCCACCAGCATTGGCGGAGTCATGGCGCAACTGGACAAGACATTTCCTACAAACGATTGTAGCATGTGTATCCTTGCTCCAAAACTTATAGAAGCCGGACGACACCAAAATATTCAATTGATTACTAATACTGAAGTAGAAAGTGTTGATGGTGATCTGGGACATTTTAAGGTAAATCTTTTGAAAAAATCTCGATTTATAGATGAAGATAAATGTACCGGCTGTGGAATTTGCGCTCGGGAATGTATAATGGAAGCAATAGACGTTTTTAATGAAGGATTATCCACAAATTCAGCTGTATCGGTGAAATATCCCCAAGCCGTACCATTAATATATTCTATTGATCAAGAAAAATGCCTCGGTTGTGGTATTTGCAGTGGTGTGTGCAAAGCTCATGCTATAGAATATTCTCAAGAAGATAAAGAATTTGAACTTGAGGTAGGGGCGATAATTTTAGCCATCGGTTTTGATGAGTTCGACCCGAGCATTTATAAAAGTTATGGTTATGGTAAATATCAGAATGTAATTACAAGTATTGAATTCGAACGAATTCTTAGTGCCAGTGGTCCTTATTCTGGTATGGTTATTCGTCCTTTTGATGGTGAAATTCCTGAAAAAATTGCATTTCTTCAATGTGTTGGCTCACGGGATCCGGCTCATGGGAAAGAATATTGTTCAAGCGTATGCTGCATGTACACATGCAAAGAAGCAGTTATAGCTAAAGAACACCAACATCAAGTTAATCCAACAATATTCTCCATGGACATTCGAGCTTACGGAAAAGATTTTGATAAATATATAGAAAGAGCAAAAGAAGAATATGGAATTCGTTATATAAGGCGTAGAATTGCCACTATAGAAGAAGATCCGGACACAAAGAATCTAATATTAACTTATGAAGGAGAAAATGGGGAAATAATTGAAGAGGTTTTTCAATTAGTCGTTCTTTCTGTAGGTCTGAACCCAACCAAGAGCGCTAAGCAATTGGCGGAGAAATTAAATGTTGAACTTGATGAATATGGGTTCTGTAAAAAACAATCATTTAATCCTGTTGAAACCTCAAGACCAGGAGTCTATGTTTGTGGAGTTTTTTCATCTCCTAAAGATATACCTGAATCAGTTATGGAAGCTTCTGCCGCTGCGGGACAAGTTCAACAGCTTTTAGCTCCTGTGAGAGGTGAACTGGTTACTGCTAAGGAATATCCTGAAGAAATTGATGTATATGGACAACCTCCACGAATAGGAGTTTTCATTTGCCATTGCGGAATAAATATTGGCGGAGTAGTTGACGTACCAGCCGTAGTTGAATATGCCAAAAAGCTACCAAATGTAATATTGGCTGATAGAAACTTATATACTTGCTCCGCTGATACTCAAACCAAAATCAAAGATATGGTGGAGGAACATAAACTTAATAGAGTAATTGTTGCCAGTTGTACACCGAGAACCCATGAGCCACTATTTCAAGAAACTTGCAGAGAGGCAGGCTTAAACCCTTATCTATTTGAAATGGCAAATATACGCGACCAATGTTCATGGGTGCATATGAACGAACCCGAAATGGCCACAGAGAAAGCTAAAGATTTAGTACGTATGGCTGTGGCAAAAGCTAGTATAATTGAACCACTACAAAAAATTTCTTTGAATGTAATTAAGAAGGCTCTTGTAATTGGGGGGGGTATTGCAGGAATGGCAGCAGCTCTGGGTTTTGCCAAACAAGGTTTTGGGACTTATTTAATAGAGAAAAGTAAACAATTAGGGGGATTTGCTAAAAATATTCATCTTACTCTTGAAAATAATAAAGTACAAAAATTTTTACAAGGTTTGATAGCTGAGGTTGAAAATGAGAAAAATATAGAGACTTATCTAGATTCCTCAATTGAAGCTATTAATGGTTATGTCGGAAACTTCAGTACTATGATTAACCAAAATTCCAATAATGAAAAAAAGGAATTAGAACATGGAGTTATTATCGTAGCGACTGGGGCTCAAGAGTATGAACCAAAAGAATATTTTTATGGAGAAGATCCTCGAGTCATTACTCAGTCCGAACTGGAAAAAAGATTGTTTAGCAATAAGAATATCGGAGATCATAAAAAAATTGTAATGATTCAATGCGTAGGATCCAGGAACGAGGAACATCCGTATTGTTCTCGTGTTTGCTGTAGTGAGGCAATTAAAAATGCTCTGAGGATTAAAGAACAGAACTCAGATGGAGAAATTTTTATTTTATACAGGGATGTTCGCACCTACGGCTTGAAAGAAAAGTATTATCGATTTTCTCGTGAGAAAGGAATCTCATTTATTCGATTTGATGAAAAAGAACCTCCAATAGTAAATAAAGAAAATGGATCTCTAAAAATAACTTTATCCAATTCAGACACTGAAAAAATCTCAATTAATGCCGATCTTTTAGTTTTAAGTGCAGGGATTGTTGCTCCTTCTAGTAACGCCGAGCTAGCTCCATTATTAAAAGTACCTTTAAATGAAGATGGCTTTTTCCTAGAAGCTCACATGAAATTGAGACCAGTGGACTTTGCAACTGAAGGAATTTTTTTATGTGGTCTTGCACATGCACCCAAATCGATTAGTGAAAGCATTGCCCAAGCCAATGCGGCAGTCTCAAGGGCCTGCACTATTTTAAGTAAAGATTATATTGAAGCAGAAGGAGTCATTTCATCTGTTGACCCAGAAATATGTATAGGTTGTGGAAGTTGCGTTGAAGTTTGTCCGTATAATGCTATTTCATTAGTTACTAGTACTCAATTACTTGAAGAGTTTACTGTGGAGGTCAGGAAATCGGAGATAAATCCTGCATTATGTAAAGGTTGTGGAAAATGTGTTCCAAGATGTCCAGTTCGAGCAATTACACAAAAACATTTCACAAATGAACAAATAACATTGATGGAAGATGTATTACTTTCCTAAAATGAAAATAATATAAGAATAATTATATTCGAAGAAATTGTTCTCTTCAATTTTTTTTCTTCGACAGAAATCTTATTTCTATCAAGGATTAAAACTTGTAACTCTTTTAGACCTTATGAGATATAATATTAAATCACTGGTTTTTAATTAAAATTGAATAAGATAGTTTATTAAGGATCTTTATAACATACCAATTTATTTTTTCCAAATAAATAAAGGTTTAGATGATCCAATATGTTTCTTCCAATAAGCAATTTAAAGGGTAGTTCTTCTGAAACTTCGGATTTTACGAATTCGGTTTTAATTATTAAATCATTTATTTTAAATGTAGCAGTAACTACATCTAATTTAGTCTCCCCTCTTGCAGTATAAACTAGAACTTGCCTAACAGTTTTTAAATTTAAATCTTGAGACAATTCTTTTTTTATAAGAGAGATACTTGCAGCAGAATCAGGTAATCCTTGGACACTTTTAAATTTTTTATCTTTTCCTATTTGTACTGTAATTAAAGGAAATGTCCGACCTTCATATGTAGTATAATTCTTACATCTTAATTCTGGAATAACAGTGAAAATATATTCTAAGCTTTCTACTGATACTCCCTTTCGTTTTATAATTACATGCGCAGCATCTGGAAATTTTTCTGCAACTTCTTGTGTAACTTGTTGGGGTGATTCTCCTACAGCTACCACAGCACTATTTACAAATGCAACATATTTCCCATCAGGAACCCAATCAGGAATTTCAATAATTTTTTGTTTGTTATTAAGTGTTTTTTCAAGTATTAATTTTTCATCAATACTTAAGCGAATAAATTGACTCATGCTCTTAAATTCGCTTTTTTTTATAATTTCATTAATTTTTTCTTTCTTTTTTTTATCTATATTAATGTTTAAAATTGTCATTGTACTTTTATATATATAAAATTTATATATAAACATTAAAGATCTAAAAAAAATTAAAATCATACGCAAAAATAGAGATTTCTGATTTACAATTCTCCTAATCCTCTAAAATATTTTATATTCAGATTAACTCTCTGCGAGTTCTCTTCCCTTATGAATTGTTTCAAAAGCATTTTTATATTCTAAAAAATCATCATGTAATTCTTTTAATTCTTTATTTAATAATATTTTATTGTAAAAACTTAACACGGAATTATATACTTTGGGTATGAACGTATCAACTTGAGAAAATTCTCGGGCAATATCTGTTATGGACTCAAGACTCAATTTTAATTTAATTTCTTTCTGTCTAAATTCTTCACCTATCAGTTTTCTAAGTCTTTTTTCATCATAATAAGTCCATACTGTGTCAAAGCTAAAATACCAAAAAAATTGCACGACTTCCGTTAATATCGAGACAAGAAAAGCTGTAAAAATGTCTCCAGTAACAATATATGCTGTGAGCAATCCAAATCCTATGGTGATTGCCCTATAAACTAAACTTTTTGCTAAATTTCTTTTCACATCCATTTTATACACCCATTCTTGCTTGAAAATATGAATATGATCATTTTTTCTAATTTATTCTTCTTCTCTTTTCATTCTATGTAAATAAAAACCTATGGAAAAATTAGTATTAAACAAAGATTTAATTAACCTTGTTTTTAATAATTTTAAAATAACAATATTTTTAAAACAGATAAATGGTTTACGCTTTGACGAAAGCTAAAAAGAAACCCAAATCAACGAAAATAAAGAAGCAACCGAAACAAATTAAAGTAATGACTAAAGATATAGAAGAAAAAAAAATTGAACTAGACTCTATTTTAAAAGAAATATCAGTTAAGAAAGAAGAATTAAAAAATGTTGAAGATAACGTAGAAGTTTTGAATCAAAAATGCTACGACTTATTAAAAAAGCAAGAGGACCTACATAAAGATGCCGAGAATAGAGAAATTAATCTAATTGTCCTTAGCGATAAGGTGAAGGAAAAAGCTTCCCAAGTAGATGAACTTCGTGCAAGCCTTTCAAATATAAATAAAGACATTGAAGAGCAAAATGCAGTGCTCAAGAATCGTAGTTTAGATGCTGAAGCTTTGCAGAAAAAAATAGAAAGTTTACAGGCTGAAAAAAAAACCGTAAAATTATCGATTGAAAATAATAAATCAGAACTGGAGCACTCTTATAATTTAATTAAAGTAAAAGAGGACGAAGTAAAACTATTAAATGAACAGTTAGAATCGAAAGAAATAAGGAAAAAAGAGATAGAACAACAAATAGAACAATATAAAGATACATTAAACAATATTGAAAAACAGAAGAAAATAAATGAAGAACTCTTTAATAAATATAAAGATAGATTGATTGAAAAACAAACATTTTTAACTAATATTGAATCCATGTTAGAAGAATTAAACGATTCAATTGATATATTAGTGAAACAAAAAGTTAAAACTGAAAAATTTATTGAAACTAATCAATCCGAGATGACGAATCTTAAAAAATATATAGACTCTTTAAATGCTGAATATAAGAATCGAGAGGAACGGTTCGGTGTTGTGTCCGAGAAATTAGAAAATGTGGAGATTGAATTTAAGAAAATACTTAAAATTAAAGAAAAAATTGAAAAAAGCATGACCATTTCTCAAACCATTTCTGATGAATTAAAGACTGCTGTGGAGAACCAAAATAAAGAAATCATTGATTAAGTGAGTAAATTATTAATCCTGTTTTAATATCTTATATAAAAATTATACATAATAATGCTAGCCAAACCATTTCTTAAATTAAAAAAAAATATTAAGGGTTGCACACATGAAGTTGAGGTCGGTGGAGTATTTATTTACGCGGATTGGCTTATGCCCCCAAATCAATCTTGGAGAGCATTGCTAAAGCAAATTTACACGTATTATTTTTTAGATTTGATCCATTCCAGAATTTCAGAGGTTGTGAGGACTTTAATTTGTTTTTGATTCGCTTTTAATCTTTTATCATTGGACCAAACCTTCGCATTCATTGCTATCGCTAGTGAAAAATAAATGGCATCTTTAGGGTCTGGAGAGATTTGCCTTCCTTGTTCTAAGAAATTTAAAATTCGTTTTCTAGGTATAAAGGTAATTCTCCTTTTTAACAAATCCAAGAATTTTTCAAATTCTTTTTTCGATCGATGAGTTTTATTTAAAATAATTTTTTCATATTTTTTGAACTCATCTAGAATAAACTCAGGTGCATAAAGATTAAAATTACCTGTGACAATTAAGTCAGCTGTTGTGCTTTTTTTAATTAATGCAGCAAATAGTATATTTGCATCAATTACTAGTTTTATGATTTATTCACCTTGATAACGTTCAGCTAATAGTTCGCTAACTTTCCGACCTAATTTTTCAGCATCCTCATAGGTTATTTCACTTTCTGAGGTTAAAGCTTTTAGAAATTTAAGGTCAGCAAGTTTTTGTTTAATTGATGCACGAGCTACTTCAGACCAATTAATTTCAGGGAATTTATTCATTTCTTTCTTTAATTCATCTGGAATTGATAATGTTATATTTGCCATATAGAAAATATCCTTATTTTTGAATATACATAATATATGTGAATTTACATACATTCACATATTATAAATATTTTTATGAAAATTGAAATTGCATTTTAAAGGTTTTTTTACCAAAATTTTTTGTATTGTAAAATCTCAAAGCCCAGAATTTATAATAAAACCACCATCAACAACTATTTTTGCTCCTGAAATATAGCTACTTGCATCTGATGCGAGAAACACAATTGGTCCCTTGATATCATCACGATTTCCATATCTTTTTAATGGAATCATTTTCAATAATGGCTCCATAGTTTTGTACATTGGACCGTCTTTATCTTTTAAAAATTCCATCATTCCTTCTTCCATGTTACCAGGAAGTATTGCATTAACTCTAATATTATATTTCCCCCACTCAACGGCTAATGATCTGGTGAGTCCTACAATGCCGATTTTTGTTGTCGCGTATGCAGCCATCCCAATTGAAAAGCCAACTTGACCATTTTCACTTGAAAAATTTATAATATTTCCAAATTTTTGTTTAATCATTAGTTTTCCAAATTCTCGACAACATAGAAAGGTTCCTGTTAAATTTGTATTAAGTAATTCATTCCAACGTTTTAAACTCATTCTTTTTGTAGATACAATATCTCCAAGTCCAGCGTTATTTACAAGAATGTCACATTTACCATAATAATCTTTAACCTTTTTTGCCATTTGTGTTACTTCATCCTCTATTGTTATGTCACATTTAATTGTGATGCAATCTCCCCCAATTTTTTTTAACTTTGTAACTGCATCATCCAATTTACCATGTATATCTCGACCACAAATTGCTACATCTGCCCCAGCTTCAGCTAAACCTTCTGCTGAAAAAAATCCGAGTCCCCGTCCACCGCCAGTAACAAGCGCAACCTTCCCATCTAATTTAAATAAATCCATAGCACTCGTCATAAAATCGCCTTAATTGAATTTTTTAATAATATGTTTTTTATCTTGGCAAATATTATGAATTTTTTCATCGATGAAATACCTAATGAAAATAAAATATATGTAATTTTAAATGATGAAGCTATAGAATTAGCAAATTATTACATTAAAGAAGGTGTTGTTAGCAATAAATATTTAATCGATGCACAACATATCGCCATCGCAACCATAAATAAAGTTGATGTATTAGTAAGTTGGAATTATAAACACATTGTAAACTTGAATAGAATTAGATTATATAATTCTGTAAATCTTAAATATGGGTATTCGCTATTAGAAATTAGAAGTCCAAGAGAGGTCGTAAATGAAAAATAAAAAATTTGATGCAGTTGCAATGATGAGAGAAATCCGTAATAAATTAAGTAAAAAATACTCAGAAAATCCAGATTCAGAAATAACTGATTTAAAAGAGATTAGAAAAAAATATAAATTGACTGATTTTTTAAGAGCAACTTCCAAAACTAAATTGAAAATATCTTAACTTCATTAATAAATATGAAATTTGTATTTGTCATACATATAGCTTTAATTTAAAAATTGGATGAATTAATAATTACCCAAACACATTTTATAAATGAATAAATAACTTTAAGTGAAATAGCTCTATACTATTAAAAAAAGCTCAAATTAAGAGAAATTTTATTGGAAAATTTCATCTTTTTCTTTTCTGAATTCATTCAAAATAATACAATTTATTATCCTTTTTATACCATCAACCTTGCTAATATGGTTTTCTAAAAATTTGTCCAAATGTGGAATATCTACGAAGTTGGAAACGGCCCAAATTCCACATTCTCCACTCATAAAGTAAATATGCTCAATTTCCGGAAATTGTGACAATTTATATGCAATATCTCGAGTTTTGGAAATGTTTGAATCTATCCTTAAAAAAGTTTTAATTTTACTCTTTTTTTTAGGTAGTGAAATTCGTATAGTATAACCTGAAATTATACCTTTATCTTCCAAGGTTTTAATTCTTCTTCTTATGGTGTTTTCCGTTTTACCAACTTCCGCCGCAATGTCTTGTAATGAGATTTTGGCATCCTTTTTTAAAAACATGATGATTCTTTTATCAATTTCGTCTATATTTATTTCATTTTTCATTTTTAAAACCCAGGAAAATGGATTTGTTAATTTTAAATTTATACATAAATATTAACATCGCTTTTTTTTCTAATAATACAAATGCAAATGTTGTTAAAAAATTAACGTTAACTGTATTAAAATGTAACTAAAAAAATATTTTTGTAATCAAATTTTTAAATAAATTGAAATTGTTATTTAATAGATATTTATATTTTCCTTCTAAATTTTTAAAAATACGTTAAAAATTATTAAAAACATTTTTGATTTTGTTAATAATTTTACAGTTTGGTAAAAGAATAATATACTTTTCTACCAATTTGATTTTATTCAATTATTTTTAATTCTTCTCATAGTCGAAAAAATTAAATTTTGAAGATTTTATGATAAAAAACAGAAGATTTTTTGATTATATGACATATATAACATAATTTTTTTGAGCATAGAACAAAATTTTTTTAAATGTAGCTTCTATTATTTCTATGGTTCTTAATGGAAAATGAATATTATAAAAAATTTAATTAGAGGTTTAGAAAATGGCTGTAACTATAGATTTTAATTTTCGCAACGAAATAATAAGAAGTAAATTTTCCTTAAGTTATTGTTTTCAATGTGGGACTTGTTCTGGAGCATGTCCTGTTGCATTGATGACGAAGGGTGCATATAATCCAAGAGTTTTAATCGAGCAATCTATATTAGGATTAAAGGAACGATTAATAGAATCTCAGGAACCAAATGTCTGGTTATGTAGTACTTGTCAATTATGTGTGGAACTATGTCCACAGGATGTAAATCTAACTGAAATTTTTAACCTTATCAAAAATAAATGTGTGAAAATTGGAAATTATCCTGAAGGATACAAAGCCCAAGGAATAACAATTCTAGAAAATGGAATGGCGGTTCCCTTTTCTCCAGCGATTTTGCGACGACGTGATCAACTTAGCATTCCTAAATTAAAAATGGCAGAAGTAAGTGAAATCCAAACTATATTAAAAGAGACTGAGTTTGATAAAAAAATCAAATACGATTGGATGGCAAATAATAAGAACACGTCGCAAAAGGTTCAACAAAGTAAAAACATTGAAACCACAACTTAGGAATAAAAAAAATTAATATTTAACATATGAGGAATTTATATGACTGTTAAAAGTAAAGTTGGAGCCACAATGGTAATAGGTGGAGGAATAGGAGGAATTCAAGCATCGTTAGATTTAGCAGAACTTGGTTTTAAAGTTCATCTTGTTGAGAAGAGCCCCTCAATTGGTGGGATTATGGCAGCCCTTGATAAAACATTTCCAACAAATGATTGTTCACTTTGTATTCTTGCCCCCAAGATGGTTGAGGCGGGTCGGCACCCAAATATTGAACTTCATGCTTATTCTGAAATAGAAAATATAACTGGTGAAGCGGGAAATTTTGAGGTTACCGTGCGTAAAAAAGCACGCTATATTAATGAAGAAAAATGTAAATCGTGCGGTACATGTATGGAAAAATGTCCTGCGAGAATACCTGATGAATATAACCAAAAATTAAATAAGAGAAGGGCCGCTTATATTCCGTTTCCTCAAGCTGTTCCTTCTATATACTTAATTGATAAAGAAAATTGT
>JABXJV010000200.1 GCA_013375355.1 Candidatus Helarchaeota archaeon | reverse complement strand
TAATTTTATAAAAAATTCCACAGTAGATGCCATGCCTGATGAACACCCTTATATCCCAGTTTATTATCTATCATATCTCATGATAACTCTTTCTAATTCTTCTAATAATAAACTTGATGACCTTGATATCAAAATTTTAAGTAATTTAATTGAAGATGGTCGAAAGTCATTTATCACGATTGGTAAGGAAATTGGTGTTACTTCAGTGACGGTTAAGAATCGATTGAATAATATGCGTGCTGATGGAACTGTTAAAGAAATCAGTGCAAAAGTTTCCCCAAAAATGCTTGGTTTTAACATCTGTACTTTTCTTAATATAACTTTGCATAGCAATAAATTCATTCCAAAAGTAGTTAGAATGCTAGAACAATTAGAAGGTGTAACTCAAGTATTTGTACTCGCGGGAATTGTCCAAATTAAGGCAATATTATACACTAAAAATATGGATGATTTTTCATTAATTTTTGCTAAAATTTCACAAATCGATGAGATAAAAGAATTGCATAGTGAAACTGTTTTAAACGATTCTATGATGGGAAAGTTTATCGTTTCATAAGTTAGAAATTCCTATATTTATGTATCCCAAGTTTTTGAATCTTTTTTAATTTCTTTAACCAATTAACCTTTTTATGAGATTATTATTTATAAAATAATTATTAATTAAAAAATTGGGTGCAATTATTTGTTAGTAAATGAATTCTATTGTCCTAAATGTGACCAAAAAGCTTTTCCAATTAAAGTTGAGCATAATCCTAAAAAAATTAATTTTATTGTCAAATTACAATGTCTAAAGCATAAAACAAAGCTCAATATTCAAGAAAATGAGATGAAAAATTATATCAATGATCTGGTTCAAAGCACTTTATTTTGTCAGTATTGTGGAGCAACTTATCCTGATTATAAAGAATTAAAAAATTCTATTAGATATGGGGGTGCTGGAACCAGTGCCTATCTACTCTTAAATAAGAAATGCTTTAAATGCGGAAAAAAGTCAGATTTTGAAATTGATAATATATTGTATACACATTTTTTTGATTCCTATTTTGATTATCTCAAATCGCAAGCCACTCCCGATCTTTTAGGAAAATACCAAAATGCTATGATGTGTCCAGAATGTAATAATTATTTTGTTGCAAATAGTGTTATGATGAAAAATGGGATAAGTTATATTGAAGGAGAATGTGCTGGGTCTCCATCCCATGCAATGTTCTTAGATTTCCCCTTAAATCATCAATACATTTGGTTAAATCTTCTTCCAGAAGCCATAAATGTATGTAAAGAATGTAATTCTACAGATCTGTATCTTAATAAAGTCGATTTCAAATGTAAAGTCGCATTCTATACATATTTAAATAGGAGGAATATTGTTCAAATTTGTAATGATTGTCAATATGAAAATAATACGTTAATACACCACAGCTTTTATGAAATTTATCGTAGAATATTGAAAGAAAAAGTACTCCCTCCAACAGGAAAGGAGTCTTTATTATGCCCAAAATGCGATTCTGAAGCATTATTAGAACAATTAATTTTAAAACCTGATGAAATCCAAGCTGAAATACGTTGTATATTAGAACATAAGGCAAAGATTAGTTTAGAACAAGATGAAAAACCTCTTTGGATTGATTCAATATTATCAGGTGTAAAAAAATGTGCAAAATGTTGGTCACCAAATCAAAGAGTTATGGTAATAAAACCAAAACTTGAAAAATATTCTGATAAAATTAGAAAAACATCAATAACGCTTCAGTGTCTAGATTGTAAAAAGAAAAGATCAATAACGATAAATAATGTGGTTTTTGATGAAATAATGGATTATTTGTTCAAATGACCTTGTAACACTATTTTCGGAGCCATCTTATAAGTAATACCGCATTTATTCAATTAAAAACCATGTTTCTTTAAGAAATTAACAATAATTGGATTAATTTCTTCTGAATGTGTCACTAGAACCATATGTCCCGCTCCTTTTATTAAATGTAACTCCGAATTCGGCATTAATTCATCCATGGTTTTTTGATCTTTAACCGGAGTTATTAGATCATTCCTACCTGCTAGTATTAGGGTTGGTATTTTTATATTACATAAATCATCTT
>JABXJV010000199.1 GCA_013375355.1 Candidatus Helarchaeota archaeon | reverse complement strand
TAAATAAAAAAAGAGTTCTAAAAATTTGTGATTTACTGATTAAAAATAAAATAGATATTGCTTGGAGTTGTTTAACTAGAGTCGACTGCGTTGATAAAGAGTTATTAATTAAGATGAAAGCTAGTGGCTGTCATCAAATAGGGTATGGTGTTGAATCCGGAAATCAAGAAATACTTGATTTAATGAAGAAAGATATCACATTAGATCAAATTAGGAAAGCTTTTCGATTAACCCATGAAGTTAAAATTGACACTCGTACTTATATTATGATAGGACTTCCGGGTGAGACCGCATCAATGGCACAAAATACCATTAAATTCTTGAAAGAAATTGATCCTGATTTTGCAAATATTTATATTTATAGCCCTTACCCTGGAACCGAACTATTTGAGATCGCAAAGGAAAAAGGAGAAATAAAAAATTTTAATTGGATTGATTTTGACAAATTTAATCCTATATATATTCCGTTTGGGCGAAAACGACCTGAAATCATAAAAACATATAAACAAGCTTATCGAGAATTTTATTTTTCTCCTCATTATATTAAAAAAAGATTAGTAAAAATTGATAATTTTTATGAGTTAAAGAAGAATTTTACCCTGGCTTTCAAACTGATTAAAGGTCTAATAGCGTCTCCTAAATTGTAACATGATTAATATTTCACGAATGTTATTTTTTAATTCTAAAAAACTGATATTTGTCAATAACCTTTTAATTTTTTTTAAAATATATTTCGGTCTAAAATAAAATTCTTTGTAGGCTCGAATAATATAATTTCGAAGGATTTTATTATCCAATTGATTTTTTAAAATAGGATCGGAATCCACTACGTACTCATTCCATCTTTTATGAATTAAATCTCCATTTTTTAAGGCTTCATTATAAATCTGAGTTCCAGGGAAAGGTTTAGTAATGGTGAATGTTACAAAATCGGGATCGAGGTATTTTGCAAAATTTATAGTTTTTTCCAGTTCTTCTTCTGTCTCCGTAGGTAAGCCTAGCATAAAAGTAACTTTAGCCGCTAACCCTACTTTAGATGTGTTTCTAATTGCATTGATTGCTTGCTTTAATGTAATTTTCTTATTTATAAGTTGTAGAATTCTTCTAGACCCCGCTTCTACGCCATATTTTACGTGGTAGCACCCGGCTCTCTTCATTATTTTTAAAAGTTCTTTATCAATTGTATTTACTCGACTATAACAATTCCAAGTCATATCTAATTTTTCTTTGAATATCATGCGACATAAAGAAATTAATCTTTTTCTTGGAATGGTTAGACAATCGTCATAAAATTTAAAATCTTTGATCTTATACTTATAGTAACATTCTTTTAACTCATCCAAGACATTTTGAGCGCTCCTATATCTATAACTTAATCCATAAACTCCCTTTGAACAAAATGTACAACTATAAGGACATCCTCGCGAGGTCAATATTCCTGTGGTAGGTAATTGTTTATAAGTTTCCATTAATGGACGATATTTATTTATGTTTAATTTATGTCGAGCGGGAAAAGGAAGGGTATCTAAATTTTTTATTAACTCTTGTGGTGGATTTTTTTTAATTTTTCCATCATTTTCTCTGTAAACAACTCCGTTTATCTCTGATAAATCTCCATTTGATTCAAATGCAGAAATCAAATTTGTTAATGTAATTTCACCTTCACCATAAACTGCAATATCAAATTTTTTAAATTCTTCTAAAGTTTCTATAGGAAGAGAGGATGCATGGAATCCACCTATTACAACAGGAATATCCAAAAATTTTTTGATTATCTGTGCAATCTTATGAGCGTTATAAATTTCTACTGTAGAAGCAGTAATCCCAGCTATTTTTGGCTTAAAATTTTTTAATTTTTTGACTAGTTCTTTTTTTGGATCGGATGATAGCACTAAATCTAGTATTTCTACATTTTGGTTTTTAGTTTCCAAATATGATGCTAAATAAGCAAGTCCTAAGGGTACTTCAATACCGGTTAATTTGCCCAAAACATTATGAACTGGAGGAGGTCTGATTAAAAGAATTCTCATTTTTTAAACTTCACGATTTCGCTTTGTAACATGATTAATAGTCCACGAATGTTATTTTTTAATTCTAAAAAACTGATATTTGTCAATAATTTTTTAATTTTTTT
>JABXJV010000198.1 GCA_013375355.1 Candidatus Helarchaeota archaeon | reverse complement strand
TATTTCTCCCAATCAATTCCATCTTCGGTAGTATCATAACCTAATCCAAAATTATAAGGTGGTGAAGTAAATACCAAATCTATACAATTATTTGGTAATTTTTTTAGAATTTCAAGACTATCTGCACTTATAATTTTATCCAGAAATTGGTCTGGAAGAATATTTACATCTCTCGTAAAATTATTTTCCCTAGCATAAAAATATGACCCTCTTCGTAAAATTTTTTTCTTCCGATTTTGAACTTTTCTCTCTTGATTATATGTTACATAAATTCTCTTACCAGATTTAATTCCATAACTTTTTATTTTTTCGATTTTATTAATAATATCCTGAAATAATTCGGATTGCTTCCTTTCGGTTTTATATTTTTTTAATAAATGATACACATATTCTTTGAAATTTTGTAAATTAATTGATTTTAAGAAAAAATTTACCTTAGAATCTTCCATTTTAAAAAAGAAATCTCTATTTGAGAATTTTTTCTCTAGCTCACTTATAATTTTTAATTCCTTATCGTATAAGGGTCTATTAATATCGATAATTATTGGAAAATATTCTTTAATTAAGTCAATACTTTTATCTTGCAAATTTGAAATCGCCCTTTTTGTTATGGTATCAATTATTAAATTTTAGTTTTATTTTTTTTACTTCAATCTAATATTTTAAAACCTTAAAATCTTTGTATTTTTTGTCAATTTAAGGAAAAAACTAAAAATTTTCTTCTCCTTGAATAAATCTAACTAAAAACCTCTTTGTAAGATTAAATTCTCTATTTTAGAAGATTATTTTAAATAGCAATGATAATATATTCATACATTAGGATAATTTGTAATTCGGAATCATTTGAAAAAGAATTGGGTGAATTTTTTGATTACAATAAGAAAAGCCAAATTAGACGACATGGATCAGTTAAGTAAACTTATGAAAGGCTTGTGTGAAAGATTTAAAGTAGTATTTTATGAGAAACCTTGGAAATTAGATTTAAAATATAAGTTAGAATCCTCTCCCGATAGTGTTATTATAGCTGATGATGATGGGGACATTATCGGCATGGTTTTGGTAGATATTGGACGAGATCCTTATTCTGGTCAAATACTTGGTCAAATATATAATTTTATCATTGAATCTGAATATAGAACAAAGGGAATTGGCTCAAAATTGATTGAGAGTGCACTGGATTTCTGTAGGAAAAAAAAGGTTTCATTAGTCAGAGTTAATGCAAGAAGAGATGTGAAGGAAGCTATTAAGCTCTATGAAAAATTCGGCTTTTCTGAAAGTTTTATTGTAATGGAACAAGAATTAGATTAAATTTTTTCCAATTTATTACTGCCTACTATGTATATTTAAAATAAGTTAATAATAAAATAAGTTAATATTAAAATAAAATGAATGATTATTTTATTAAAAACCAAATTTTAGAGGTAATTTAGATGGTGCTTAGAAGAAGAGTTCCTCCACCTAAAAAAATGTGCCCTCGGTGTGCTTCTCCGATGATAGAATCAGAGGGCATTAAAAGTTGTCCTGCGTGCCACTATACTGAAAGATCCGGTGAAAAACCCAAAACTGGAATTAAAATTTCTCAAGAGGTTATGTTTAAACCCGTGAAAGAAGACCAAGAACCGAAAATTAAAATTTTCTATATGGTCCAAGATAATATGGTCTCAACTGATAATCTTGACAGTGATCGTGTTTGTCTCGTTGCTGACAAGATCCAATTAAAAATCTATATATGGAAAGGGAAATATACTTCTCCTGGAGAAGTATATCGAGCTGGAACCGCTGCAACTCGTTTGAAAACCAGCGAGAAAATGTATGGCGCACAAACCGTAATGGTTGATGATGGAGAAGAGCCAAATGATTTTCCAGATATAACTGGTATTACCGGTTTAGCAAAAACACTAGAAGTTCAAGAACCCGAGCCCGAAATTAAAGAGCCCGAACCTGAAGAACCTAAGAAGAAGAAAGTTGAGTTTGAAGTTGCATCATTAGAAAAAGACGGCGAAGTAAAAACAAAAAAAGCTGAATTCGAAGTTGAGAAATAAATAGGTAAATTTAAATTCTTATTTCTCTCATTTTTTCCTTATTTTTATATTAAGGATAAATTCTGTTAATAGTCCTTGGGAATGGAATAGTATCTCGAATATTATCTAATTTTAATAGCCATCTTATAACTCGTTCTACACCTAGTCCAAACCCCGAATGAGGAACTGATCCATATCTTCGCAGATCGACATACCATTCATAATCTGAGACGTCTAATTTTTCATCTTCTATTCTTTGAAGTAAAATCTCCTCATCATCAATTCGTTGACAACCGCCAATAATTTCGCCATATCCGCCGGGTGCTAGTAAATCTGCACACTTTACTTTTTCTGGATTTCGAGGATCAGGATAATGATAAAATGCTTTAGCTTTTTTAGGATAATCGTAGACAAAGATTGGTTTATCATATTTTAGAGTTAGAATTCTTTCTTCTTCTGTGCCAAGATCTTCTCCCCACTCAGCTTTAACACCATCTCCTTGTAAAATTTCAATAGCCTTATCATAGCTAATTCGTTCAAACGGAGGAACAATTTTAGAAATTTTATCAGGCTTAACATTTAAAGTCTTTAATTCTGCTTTTCTTTCAGCAACTCTTTTACATACATAACTTACTAATTCTTCTTCCACTTTCATAATATCTTCTAGATCCGAATAAGCTTTTTCGGCTTCTAACATCCAAAACTCAGTTAAATGTCTAGCTGTACGGGACTTTTCTGCTCTAAAAGATGGTGCTACAGTCCAAACCTTTTCAAACGAAAAAATCATAGCTTCTAAATAAAACTGAGATGATTGAGTTAAATAGGCTTTTTTATCAAAGTATTTTAGATCAAAAAGAGTACTGCCACCTTCTACAGCGGAACCTGTAAACATTGGTCCATGGACCTCAATATAACCATTATTATCAAACCAATCCCTAAATGCTTTATACACCTCTGCTCTTATTTTTAAAATTGCAGATATATTTCTACTGCGTACCCATAAATGTCTTTTATCCATTAAAAAAGTAACACTTTGATCTTTGGTTATTGGGAAAACTTGGGCGAGTGATAATACTTTTAGATTGTTCCCATGAATTTCATAACCACCTGGGCTTCGTTTATCTTCTTTTACAACACCTTTAATTTCAATGGCTGATTCGATCGTAACTTTTTTTGCCAATTCAAATATTTCAGGGTTATTTTCTTTCTCAAATGTAACTTGGACCCTACCAGTTGAGTCTCTTAAAATGATGAAACGGATTTTCCCAGAACCACGAGCTCTCCAAACCCATCCTCGAATATTTACCTCTTGATCGTTTAATTTTCCTTTTAAAATGTCTTGAATTGATATAAAGTCCATTACATCACTTCGTTTTTTAAAATACTTTTATAATAACTTTTTAATTCACTTAAAAACTATCTACCAAATAGGATAATTAAGTTTTTATAATTGTCTGACCTAACGGGAAATAATCAATTTTTTTTCCTTAAATGGAAAAAAAGCGAGTTTCAAT
>JABXJV010000197.1 GCA_013375355.1 Candidatus Helarchaeota archaeon | reverse complement strand
GAAAATGGAACAGCACCTATTAAATCATATTTAATTTAAGAATAATTTTATAAATAACTAAAATAGGAGGCTACGCTAATGATAAAAATACAACTGCCAAGCAAATAAGCAAAGGAACTTCTAAAGTTTTAATATATTAAATTATCACGGGTAAAAGAATATATTACAGGAGATACTTTTTATTTTTCTGCTTGAGAAGTTCCCTTACTGAATGGATTCGTTCTGATTGAATATGAGAAAAGATAAGGATAATTATCTTTTAAATATTTCATGTATTCGAACCATTGTATAATAAGTAAATGGTATACTCTTTTTATATCCACTATCAGATTATTCCTATCCATTTCGGTCAATGGACTGTAATCTGTACGTGAGACTAATTCTTCATAAAGATGAAAACATGCCTGCATAAGATCATTAAAAGATTCATGTTCCAGCAAAATTGGATTTTCTAATAATATCAATAAAAAATCCTTGTTGTCCGATAGCAAAGTTTTAATATAATCAAAATCAACTTTTTCAGCCTCGATATTTTCTTTATAATTCATGAGATGCTTTCTAAGTTTTAAACAATCCTCTTCCGCCCAATCTTCCTCTAAAATCAACTCAGACCTAATTTTGTCTAAAGTAGGATCGTAATTAGATAAAACTGATAACAATTTTGCGCCAAATTCACTTAAAAAGACACCTATAACAACATTCAACTTCTTCATCATTGTCTGTTTTTCACTTTTGCTAAGTATCATTTCAGTTAAGTTTGAAATAACTCCAAGAAAAGTTCCCACTCCCATTATAATTAAAAAGATTGCAAGATATTTGCCCGCTTGTGTTGCAGGATGAATGTCACCATATCCTACAGTTTAAATAGTAACAACTGTAAAATAAATTGCATCAGGCACAGATATGTCTTCAATGACCATGAATCCAATAATACCAAATATCATTACTATTAGAAAAACCAAAAGATAAATTTTTAATCGAAATTGTAAAGTTACCATGTTTTAATATATAACTAATATTCTCCCATATCAACTTCATATAAAAGTTGATTAGAATTCTGACGTTTTATGATCTAATTGTACTGCATCCCAAAAAGCAATATAAAATTATGCAGCTTTTTGTTTAGTGTACAATTGTTCAAACTCAACTGGACTTAAATCATTTAGCATTGAATGGGGATAAAAATAATTGTAATTACAAATCCATTTATCGATACCTTGTTGAGCCTCTTTTATTGATCCCCATTCGTTTAT
>JABXJV010000196.1 GCA_013375355.1 Candidatus Helarchaeota archaeon | reverse complement strand
CATATCCTTTAAATCCTTCAATCGCAATTAAACCAGGTGAGTCAGGATTTTTTCCTAATGTACTCGTCATATTACCTATAAGTGCGTTTATATGTGCCAAATATCTCACAGGTTCATCTTTATTAGCTTCAAATAACCATTTCTCACTCATTTTTTATCCCTTTTAAATATTATTCTTAAAAATAAATTGATTTCTTTAATAATTTTCATTAAATTTCTTAAGGAATAATATTAATATGATTATTATAACTAGACCTACAATAATTATTATAAGTAATTTGTTACAATAAGGGTTAAACGAAACCTTATTATTATGATAGATCTTAAATTCGGAGGTTGAATCTAATGGGAAAAGTGGAGTTGTTTAAAGGAGTTCTCTCGGGAATTATGACTTCAAGTTTATTATATGCTATTTCACAAGCAGGAGGTCGTTATCAATTTAGTTTTAAATTAGATAAAAAAATTGAGGGGATTCCAGATGAATTTTTAGTTTATGCTTATACACATGGAGGTCAAATTATTGTACGTCCGGGAGATAGAATAATAATTGAAGGTAAGTTGATTAAAAAAACAATAGGAAAAGAGGAGCTTGAAATTATAGAAATGTATGCTAATCATATTTATAATTCAACTCTTAAATGTGGATTTTAAAGACAATAGAGAATTTAAAGCGTATATATTAAATTATTCACTTTTAAAAAATAAAGGAATTTCTACGTCGCATATTGCACTATGGGAATCAAGATAGACTATTAAAAAATGATCTTTGTGTTGAACAACACTTGGTATTGGAAAACTTTTAGAATTAGCAATAATAGAGTCATCAACAGTAAAACTGAGTTGTTCTTTGCATTTTGGGCAAACAATTATTTTTTGTGGCAAAGATTACCCCTTATATGTCTAATTGTCTTGATTCTTCTTTAAATTCAACAGCATCAGATGCTTCTTTACTTAAACATAAATTTGTTATTGTTTGAAAGATATCATCGACGCGGAGATTTAGCTTCGCTGAAGTTTCAAAGTATGCAATTCCATTATTTTCAGCATATGCCTTCGCTTCATCAGCAGAAACAAAACGTGAATCAATCAAATCTGATTTATTACCTATTAAGATCAAGGGTACTGATCCGGCGGCTTTTTGTAATATTTGTAACCATTCAGCCAATTTTATGAATGTTCTTTTTCTGGCTAGGTCAAAAACAAGAAGTGCACCTTTCGCACCTTTCATAAAATTTTCCATAACAAATTGAAAACGATGTTCACCTGCTAAATCCCAAATTGAGAGAATTAAAGGACTGCCTTCTTCTGAACGAAGATATTTTACATAGAAATCGCTGCCAATTGTAGTTTTATAACCTTCTAAAAATGACCCCTCGCAATATCTCCTAACTAAACTGGTTTTTCCTACTCCAGCTTCACCCAATACTACAATTTTAAAAACTTTTTTTTTCTTGACTTGCATTTTCAATTAACTGTTTTGGGCTGAAATCTAAAAAAGTTTTGCATATTTGGCACTTATGTTATAATTTTATGAATGTAAAATGGCAAAATGAAGAGTCGAACATTTGAATTTTTAACATATAAGTTTGTAACTTTGTAAAATTAATTTTGAAATAGTAGTCAGATAAAGAAAAAAATGTAGAAATGAAAAAAAAGGTAAAGTTTGAGTTAATAGATTTTAGTTTAGCCGCCACCCATTTCGACGCCGAGCTCTTCGCCAACAATTTCTAGAATTGAACGGAGAGCCATAGCTTTGGCCATTTCGCCGACAATTTTAATATCGCCAGCCATGTAGGCACTTGCAGTATCTACCTCGCCGGTAAGTAAGCCTGCAGCAACATCCTCATTCATTTGGATAGTGACTGTTGGATCAGCGTGTTTGCCTTCACCAGCAGTAAGTTTTCCATCTTTGATTTCCATATAACCAGCAACAATGCCAGGTACTTCCATCATAATTATAACATCATCTTGATCTTCTAGCTCATCTTGAAGATCTTCGTTTGTGGCTGCAACCTCTTCGACGGCTTTCATAAATAAGGGTAGATCTTTGAGCTCATATTGTTTGTTTTCAATTTTCTTTTTAATTTCATCAACTGCTCCCATTTTAATCATCTTTCCTTTTAATTTTTATTTTTTTAAATGGGTTTTCTTTCCCTCTCTAATATTAGTTAGGAGAGGAAAAAAACTCTCTAGGGTTTTATAAGAGTTTATGATAACAAAAGATCTTTTTTTGGTTTAAAAAATTTCCGATAAAAATTGTATTTAATATGTTATATAGTTCAAAAATTTATGTAAATTTTAGAATTTAATTATTTATAATATACAAGAGACATTAATATTTTTTTAATAGTCCTTCTTATTGTGCAAAAAATTAAAAATACTACACTAATTTTAACACGTTTTGAAGATATGTTCTAATTTTAAAACCTAATATTTAATTTACACCACAGAGAATAACTATGTATAAAAAGTTCATTTTAGGTAATTTATTTTATAAGAAATAATGCACAATTATTTGTAACAAGCAATTAGGAGTTTTTTCATTTGATCCAGAAGTTAGATGGAACATGGAAAGTAATAAAAGATGAGAATAATAAAGGCGAAGTCCAAAAATTCTTCATTTCCGAGTATAATGATAGTGAATGGGAGAAAATTAAAGTTCCAGGGCATTGGCAAGCTAACGAAAAATATATTACTAAGTTAAGTAAAGACGGAGTATATACTGATTATGGAGGACCAACTGTTTGGTATAGGACAAGTTTTATTCCTCCAAGCGAATTTAAAAATAAAATAATAAGGTTGAAATTTAATGGAGTCTTCTATCTGACTTCTGTTTGGTTAAATGGGGAAAAATTAGGAGAAAATGAAGGATACTTCTTCCCCTTCGAATTTGATGTTTCAGATAAATTAGATTTTGAAAAAGAAAATGTCCTTTCTGTAAAGGTCACTTGTGAAGATGAAAAAAATATAGGAAAGAAAAAACAAATAACTGGTGTTTTAAGCCATTGGGATGCGAGTGACCCTACTACTAATCCTGGAGGTATTTGGAAAAGTGTAGAATTAATAAGCACTAGAGAAGCTTATTTTAAAAATATTAAAATCGTTCCGAAAATTCTTCCTGAAAATAAAGCCAAAATTATAGTAACATATAAAATTGAATCAGAAAAGGAACTTGAAATTGATTTAAAAATAAATGTGGAGCCTAAAAATTTTGAAGGGGAAAATATTACAAAAAATTTCAAAGAAAGACTCAAAGCAGGGAATAATAATATTGTTGAAGAAATTGAGATAAAGGATCCAAAATTATGGTGGACATGGGACCATGGAGAGCGAAATCTTTACACATTAGAATCACAAATTTTAATTGAAAATGAAGAATCTGAAACCATAAATAATAATTTTGGTATTAGAGAAATTTATATGATTGAGGAAAAGGGTTGGAAAGTTATCCTAAACGGAAAAAGAATATTCATTAGGGGTAATAACTATGCACCATGTGATATGCGTTTAGCATACTGTACTCCCGAAGATTATAAAAGAGACATTCAGTTAATGAAAGATTGCAACATGAATATGATTCGGGTTCATGCTCATATAGATAGCGAACCATATTTCCATGATGCCTGTGATGAAGTAGGAATTTTAGTTTGGCAAGATTTTCCTTTTCAATGGTCTTACTCTAAAAAAGTATTGGAGTCAGCAAAAAAACAATCTAAAAAAGCGGTAGAACTGCTTCAAAATCATCCTTCACAAGCCATATATTGCACACATAATGAACCCTTTGAGCTCTTTGAAAGATCTCAATTTATTCTATTAGGACTAGGTTTGATTTTTTTATTATTTGGTGTAGACATTATTGTTGCACTTTATCCAGGAAAATTGGAATTACTTCCAGGTATACAAGGATTCACAACTAGTACACAGGTGTTTTTTGAACTTGGACGTGAAACATTTAAAGACATTCCATTTTTAACCTTTGAAGTTTTATTTGGATTATTTATAGTTCTTCTACTTCAGATGCCCCCTATTAATTTCTTAAGTTTAAAACAAGCTATCGGTCTAATGATTTTATTTTCTCTTTCGACAATTATAGACTTTTTCCTACCTGAAATGGTAATTATTCCGTTATTACTGGAGACAAATCCAATTTTTCATACAGATACAGTTCTAACCATGGGAAATTTAATTGAGTTTCTGATTTTTTTGGCTTTAACTTTACCGACTAATACAATCCCATGGAATTTTTTAAGAAATTTCAATAAGGATAAATTAGACCCGGCAATGGTCAAAGTTCTTGAGGATGAGCTTGAACTCGATAAAAATCACAATGGTATAATCGTAAAAAATTCTGGCATGGCAGGAATAATTCGGGGAGGCACTGATTTACATAGTTATTGTGGATACTACTGGCCTTTAGCTCCAAAATATAGAGCAGCATATAAATATTTGGATATAAGGTGGAAAGTTCGATTTGTAACAGAATTTGGTGCCCAAGCTTTTCCTAATAAAGAAAGCTTGGAAAAATTTCCATGTTTTAAGGATACTCCTGAAGATATATTTCCACTAAATACTTCAACTTTGGTTAAAAACCATCGATATCAACAATTGTTCGTTAGAAATTATGCAAAAGAAGAAGATTTTAAAACTTTAGAGGCTTTTATACAAGCTACACAAGATTATCAAGCCGAAATAGCTAAATTCCATATTGAATTATTTAGGTTTATGAAATATGATAATTGTGGTGGTGTTATTCACTTTCTTTTCAACGATTGTTTTCCGGGTATTACATGGAGTATAGTTGATTATTGGCGAAAACCTAAAAAGGCGTTTTTTGTAATAAAAAATTGCTTCGAACCCGTATATCCCTTCGTTTTCAAATACCCTAAGAAAAATTATTCTCAAGGTAAACGTTTTAAAACTGATTTATATGTAGTAAATGACCTACATAAGGAATTTGGAGGTATTAAATTAACCGTAGATATTTCCCCAAGTTCTGGAGAGCCAATTTTTCAAAAAGAATATACAGTTAATTTGGAAAAGGATTCATTAATAAAAATCGATAATATAGATACTATATTACCGAAAGGTAGAAGCGGTCGTTATAAATTAAACTTAAAACTTCATCTCTTAAGCAAGGTAATTCATAACCAGTATGAGATTAGAATTAAACCTCCAACGCTTTCAATCAATCTTCCGTTTTAAAAATTCTTGGTTTTTTGAGGATAAAAAAAGAAGAAACAAATATTAATTGGATTTTACTTCAGGTACATATTGAACCATTTTATTAGCTTGTTCTAATTCATTTTCGATTCTTTCTCTATGAACTGCGTTCATTGCACAGAATGGAACTTGTCGGACCTGGTTTGTGGCAGGATCTATGTAACCGTAATGAACCAAACAACGACTCACTCGTTCGAGATCAAAATTATATAAATCTTGAAAATGCATTAAGCCAACAAGCAAGATATTATTGTCTATTAACCAGTTAGAACTCGATTCCCACGAAGTATTTAATATCGTGTCTGCAAAACTACTGATTAATTGGATTGGATTTGAGAAGTTATTAAGAATTGCTTGAGGCCCCTTCAATGCTAATGCCAGTTCACCAAAAATTCTAGCTTTTAAAATATCTTTTCTTGCCCTACCGAATAAGTTTCCAAAAATTCCAGTGTTTCCTTCACGTTCCCAATTTTTCTCTCTTTCTACCCTATCATACCATTTGCTACTTATTTTTAAAAACTTTTCAGAATCAACAAAATCTTCAATTCCTGTTAATTGTTTAGTTTGGGGGTTTACGAACATAAAGTTAGCAAAGCCACAATCTACATTGCATGTAAATTCAACAGGGGGTTCATTATTCAACCAAGCTATGATCTTTGCAAATTTTGAAATTGTTGATATCGGATAGGTTTTTCCAACTTTTCCATTTGTGTAGTCATGTAATTCTTTTGCCAAATGGCTGCTTGTTATTCTCAGTTCATGAAGTTTATCTTTATCAAAACGGCCACACATTGCCATCGGCTGATACATAACCGTGTTTACAACATCTATATTATCAATAGCAAACTGTAGAATGTTTGTAATTTCATGATCATTAACTCCTCGGGCGATAGTAGGCACCAAAATCAAATTTGGGAAATTTAACTCTCTTGCATTCTCTATAACTTTTAATTTTTTATCCAGAATGTCAACTCCCCTTGTTTTTAAGTATGTTTCACGTACAATTCCGTCAAACTGAAAATATATAATTGTTCGCGTTCGATTATTTTTAGTAGTGTTCGGCAAACCTGCATCAATTAATTCTTGAAAGTAATCGATATTTGTTAATCTTATTCCATTTGTAGCAATTTGTAATTGTTGAAAGCCCATTTTTACACATTCAGAAAGTAAATCAGGCATATCATTTCGCATCGTAGGTTCCCCACCAGCATACATCGCAACGATTGGGGGCTGGGGTTTAATATTTCTAAAATGCCTAAAAATTCGAATTAATTCTTCAAAACTTGGTTCCAAGTTCATCCCTTTCGCTTCAGCATTTGCGAAGCAGATAGGGCATTTTAGGTTGCAGCGGTAAGTAACGTCAACTACAGCGCAAGCTGGTGAGGATTTATGATTAGGGCAAGCACCACAATCATTTGGACATCCTTTTTTAATCGGAACACAAGGATTTCTTGGCTTTTGTCCATCCAACATAAATTGTTGACTCCAACGAAAATGAGTTGGATTGATAGATAAGATATCTGAAAAATTTCCGTGCTCGGAGCATTTTTTATTCATTAAAACTTTCCCATTTTCTTCGATTATTTTTGCGTCGATTGTTTTTTTACATTCTGGGCATAGACTTTTCGTATTTTTGATATTCGAACTAGTTACCATAATAATTTTTCACCTTTAATTTTTAAGAAAATATTGCAAATTTGCAAACTTTTTTATAACTGTAGTCATTTAAATGACTAATAAAGGTTATTTAACAATCATAAAACAATTTGTTAATTTCACATAAATAAATGCTATTAATCGTTAAAAACAAAAAATTAGGCAGATTTAAAGAAATAGTAAAAATTATTTAATTTCGTTTTTTATTTTTGGAGGATCTGTAATCCTCGCTGATATCCAAGGTTCAAGGCCTCAATATTTCGATCTGCTTGTTTAACTTGCTCCCTTAAAACATTTTCAATCAATTTTTTCTCTAGAGGTATTTTTTCTGTGGCAAGGGCTGCTCCAAGTAAAATATTATTTCCAAATACAGCATCTCCCATATCTTCAATTGCAATTTTTGTTGCATCAATAATTAAAAAATCATTAGACCCTGAAGTATCTTTTAAGGTCTTAATTATTGTTTCAATTGCTGGATAAGTATTTCGTTCAGAAATTACACTAGGAGGAGGCATAGTATAAGTATTTACAATAAATGTTGTTTTTTGAGAAAAAAACTTCGCATCTCTTAATAATTCAACCGGTTCAATCCCAATAGCTAAATCTGAACCACCGACTGGAATAGTAGGTGAAGTAAGAAAATATTCATCTTTAGCTTCATTCTGATCTAAAATGAGAAGACGAACATGAACATCAACCGACCCTTCTCTTTGAGCTAATCCATGTTTTTCAGCTCCAATCAATTTTCCAACTTTAGGATCTTTTAGGGCCGCATATTCTAATATTCTTTTTAAAGTTATAACTCCAGTTCCACCTATTCCAACAATTAACGCATTCCAAATCTTCATATTTTACACCCTCACTTCAGGATCTTGTGGGTTAACCACAGTTCGTCTAATAGCTGAATTAGGACATATTTGAAAACACACACCACAACGATTACATCTAGCCTCATCAATCTCAATACAGTCAATTCCCTCTTTGTTTACTATACTTAAGGCAGTACAACATAGTATTTTAGTGCATTCCTTACAAAGTTCACATCTTTCAGGAATAACTTGATAGTATTCTTGCATAAATGGAATATTTTGAGTCATTAAATTCATTTTTTCAGCTCTTAATCTTCTCTCATATCTTAACCCACATTCTTTTCGAGAGATAATTGCTTTTACTCCTTTATGCCTCATGGCTTGTCGGATTGTGTTTTCTGCAGATTTTGGTTTATAAGGATCAATTACTCTAACGTATTGCACTCCACAAGCTTTCAAAATATCCTTTAAATTAAATGTAATCGGATCTTCCAATATATTGGCAGCCCTCAAATGAGTCGGTGTATTTGGATTTTCGTGTCCTCCAGTCATAGCAGTCCAAGAATTATCAAAAATAATTAATGTTACGTTAGCTCCATTATAAACAGCTGAAATTAAAATTGGCAGTCCTGTATGATAAAACGTAGAATCACCCACAAAGGCTATTATGTCTTGATCTGTTTTAATTGAAGCCCCAACTGCTGCACCGAGCCCTCCAGACATACAAATAACCCAATCGGTTAGTTCATGGGGAGGAAAAAAGCTCATTACATAACATCCTATATCGCCTGCAATAATTGTCTTTTTCCTATCAACAGCCTTTTCAATAGCATAGAGAAGAGATCTTTCAGGACATCCAGCACAAAATGTAGGGGGTCTTGGTGGAATTAGATGTTGATATTTATTCACTTTTTCTATTATTGCGTCATAAGTTGAAATTGTCTTATTAACTTCCTTTCCTAAAATTTGAACAAGGTCAGAAGTACTTAATTCTCCCCATTTTCTAATAATTTCATGACCTTTTATTGGAATAGTAATACCATTTTCTTGAGCTATTCTTTTAATTTCCACTTCAACAAAAGGCTCTAATTCCTCAACAACGATAATTTTATCTAAATTTTCTGTAAATTTTAGAAAAATCTCTTCATTAAGGGGATTTATTACTCCGTATTTGAGGACAGGTGTATCTCTTATTTCAAGAATTCGCAATGCTTCCATTGTATAACCAAACGGAACACCAGCTGTTATTATACCTAACTTTGAATCTCCTGGTATTATTTTATCAAATTTTTTAGAATATGGACTTTTTTTAAAATTTTCCATCCGTTCATACAATCTAACATGGTTATTAACGCAGTGAGGTGGTAAAGAACAATATTTTGGAATATTTTTCTCAAAATATCCCTTCTTATCTTCAAACTTAGGTAAGGGCTTTTTTAATATAACATCTTGACGCGTATGGGCAACCCTACTAGTAACTCGGAAAAAACCAATTAGATCAAATTCTTTAGAGATTTTATATAGCTCTGGAACCCATTCTAGACAGTCCACTACATCACTTGGTTCCATATGAACTAAATGAAACATCCAACTATAGAATCGTTCATTTTCTTCACAATGACTTCCTAAAGATGCGGGATCTCCACCTGCAATAATCACCAACCCTCCTTCTCCATAAGAAGATGTAGGACCATTTAAGGCAATTACACATAATGAATCAGCCAAAACATTTATTCCAACATGTTTCGCAGGGACCATCGATGGAATTCCACTCCACGAACTCCCAGCTGCAGCTTGTAGTGCTGCTGCTTCATTAGCAGCCCATTGAAAATAAAAACCGGGAAGAGATTTAGATTGCAATAATTCAGTACACATTGTACCTATGTCTGAAAGTGGTGTTCCGGGATATTGAGATACAAATTGGACACCCGCTTCTAATGCCCCACGTATTATGGCTTGATTTCCGAGCATTACAATTCTTTCATTTAATTTATTGGTTAAGATTGGGTTTTCTTGAATTTAAATCACCTATATATAAATTTATTATTTGATTTTTAATGTAACAATTCTAAAGATTCTTAATTTAATCCGATCAATTAAGAGATAGTAGATATTTTAATTTTTTAAAAAATTTATGATTCTTGTTTTGATTTTAAAATAACTGAATTAATCCCATTTTTGAATTCTATAACTTAAAATTCAATGCTTCCAATTCCAAAATTGAGCATACTTTAATTTAGGTAAAATTATTTTTATAAATAAAAAATAATAATAGCTAATAGAATTATGTATATTAATAAGAATTTACATTGAAATAATTAAAAAATTGAGTTTTAAGTTTAAAATTATCACATTACATACGAATTACTTAAATGGGTCAAGTTTATTAACGGATTAAAAGTTTTGAGGATTCTAAATGAGTGAATACGATTATTTATTCAAAGTAATTGTAGTAGGAGATGGTGCAGTAGGGAAGACAGCTATTACCATCAGATTTGCGGAAGGTAGGTTCGAAGAGCACTACAAAATGACAATCGGGGTAGATTTTGCAATAAAATTGATTGAAATTGCGGGATATAAGGTCAAACTCCAAGTTTGGGATACCGGAGGGCAAGAAAGATTCTCATATATTCGCCCTTTGTATTATAAGGGAGCGATGGCAGCACTTGCAATCTTCGATCTTACTAATCGTGAGAGTTATGATAATCTTCCGAAATGGTTCCAAGAAGTCGCAGATAACTGCGGACCGATCCCCTTAATGTTAGTTGGTAACAAATCAGACTTGCCCGACCGTGCAGTTGAAAGTAGTGAAGCACAAACACTTTCTCAAAAAATGGGAATTAATTATTTTGAAGCTTCTGCTAAAAACGGTAAGAATATTAATCAATTATTTCTTCAATTGGGTGAACTTTTACTTCATGCAAAAGTTCCAGCTATTGCAGCAGCACCTGCTCCTGTAGTTTCAGAGGTAGAAACACCTACAACCCCTATTTCTCCAGCATTAACACCACCACCTACAGTTCCTACAATTTCGCCACCACCCACAGTTCCTACTATATCATCTACACCAGAACCACCGACATTTACACCTCCAACAGTACCTGCAACTCCTACAATTACCCCAGGTCTCGATGGTTCTCCAAGTCTCGATGAAGCATTAAAAATATTGGAGGGTACTGAGGAACCTACAACAGAACCCCCAGATTTATCTTCACTACCACCACAGCCAGTCGAGATAATTCCTCCAATGCCAAGGCCAGTCGAGATAACTCCACCACCCATGCCGAAGCCTATAGAAATAACTCCACCTATGCCGAAACCAATTGAGATAACTCCGCCTATGCCAAAGCCAGTTGAGATGACTCCCCCAACTCCTAAGCCAATAGATATTACACCTCCCACTCTTAAACCAATAGATTTAACTCCACCCCCGATGAAACCGATCGATGTTACACCTCCAATAAAACTTCCGCCACCTATTGAAACAAAACCACCTACTCCCGAGCCAGCTCCTTTAGATACGAAACCTCCGATTCCAGAAACTCCAACCACTTTTATTCCTTTTAGTACTGCTTCCGCAACTCCCAGTACTTCATCTGAACCAACAGGGGCTAGTCCTGTATTTGTTCCGTTCACTTTAGGTGGTCCAACTACTACCCCTAGACCTTCTACTCCATCTGCTCCATCGGGTTCTACTGGTACTACTTGGATTGATTTTATGAAAGACGCACCAAAAGTCGAGGAAAAGAAGGCAAGTTTTACGCCTTTTGTCACTACTATAGAAGAACCTGAAGAAATTATTCTAGAAGTTGTTCCTAAAGAAAAAGAAGAGAAAAAAGTTAAAGAAGTTGAATGTCCTGGCTGTCATAGAAAAATCAGTACTGCCTGGAAATTTTGCACTTATTGTGGTGCCACTCTTAACTAGTCCAATTAATAATTTTTTCTACTTTTTTATTTAATTCATTTTTACTCTTTTTTTAAGAAGGTTAATTTGAGGATAGATTATTGGACATTGAAGAAACTATATGGATTATAGGTTTAGAAAATGCTCTAAAGCATTCTGGTAAGACAAAAACAAAATTTGTACTTAAGGGAATTTTATCTGAACATCCAGAATATAGGGAAAAAATAGGAGAAATTAAGTCATTAATCGATGATATTGTTGGACAAATTAATAAATTATCAATTGATCAACAACAACAAAAATTTGAAAGTAAATCTCCAATAGAAATTAAAAAGACTACTCGTATTAAAGAGGAAAAAGAATTACCGCCACTTGAAAATGTTGATAAGTATAAAAAGCTTACCTTTCGACTAGCTCCATATCCAAGTGGACCTCTTCATATAGGCAATGCTCGTATGGTAATTTTAAATGATACATATAAAAAAATGTATAAAGCAAAACTATTTCTCGTATATGATGATACAATAGGATCCGAAGAAAAAATAATCGTTCCTGAAGCTTATGATTTAATAAAGGAAAATCTTGAATGGTTAGGAGTAGAAATTGATAAAATCTTTTATAAATCAGATAGAATCCCAAAATTTTATGATTACTGTTCAAAATTACTTGAAATGCATAAAGCTTACGTTTGTACTTGTGATGCAGACCTTTGGAGAACTGAATATGGAAGAAAAAGAGAAAAAATAGGTAAACCATGTCCGCATAGAAACCAAACCATTGAAGAAAATCTTGAACACTGGGAAAAAATGCTCGATGGTACTTATTTAGAGAAACAAGCAGTAGTACGTCTTAAAACAGGGATGGAACTTAAAAATCCTGCAGTCCGTGATCATGTAATTATGAGAATTGCTGAAAGGGAACATCCGAGAGTTGGGTCAAAATTTAGGGTTTGGCCGTTATTAGAATTCTCTTGGGGAATAGATGACCATTTATTAGGTATTACACACATTCTTCGGGGAAAAGATCTCATTAAAGAAGATATAATAGAATCTAAAATATGGAAACTTTTTAACTGGCCAGAAATTGAATTTATTCATTATGGATTAATATCTTTCGGAGATTTAAAGCTTAGTAAAACCTATAGCAGGCAACAAATCAAAAAAGGAATATTTATTGGTTGGGATGACCCAAGGACTTGGAGTCTTAATTCTCTTGCCAAACGTGGTATCCTTTCAGAAAGCTTAATAGAAATAATTTTAGATTTAGGATTAAGTCTGACTGATATTAAATTCGACCCTGGCCGATTATATGATTTGAATGGAAAAAAAATCGAAAAAACTTCCAATCGATACTTTTTTGTTGACGATCCAATCGAATTAATTATAAAAAAAATTCCTGATATTAAGCTAATAGCAGAACCATTGATTCATCCAGATTTTCCAGAACGTGGTACTAGGAAAATTGAATTGTCTAAGGTAAATGGAAAAATAAAAGTATTAGTTTCTAAAAGAGATTTATCCAAATTAAACCCGGGGATGCTTGTTCGCCTTAAGGATTTATTTAACATAGAAATATTAGATATTAAACAACCGATTCAATCGAAGTATCATAGTAAGGAAATGGAAATAGCAAGATCTAAGAAGTTTAAAATCTTACATTGGGTACCAACGGAAGAAAATGTGCCCATTTCAATTATACTTGATGATGGAAATGTAACTGAGGGTTTTGGAGAACCTTACTGTAAAAATATTAAAACTGGAGAAATATTACAATTCGAACGATTTGGATTTGTGAAAATAGATAAAATATCCCCTCAAATTCACGGTTTTTTTACCCATCGTTAAAATTTGGTATTACTTGAGATTCGATTAAGATGAAATGGCTTAAAAAACTTAAAGAGAAGACTTGTTAAAAATTCGGAAAACCCATTAAATTGTTTTTAATTAAATTGTAAAGAAAAAAATTAAAATTAAAGTAGATTAGACTAGAATTTTATAAAAATTCTGGCGTAAGTCTTCAAAATTAGGTGACTTTTTTATCAAATGTAACTCTAAAAGTTTCTTTAACGCATATCTTAACGTTCTGGGCGCATAGGAAGTTTGTGCTGAAATTTCTTTGGGTGTTTGGGGCCCGTTTTGTTTTAAAATATAATATATTTCCTGAATACTAGGAGATAATTTCAATATTTCTAATTGCATATCTTGTTCTGTTACTAATTTTCTTTTTTGAGTAACTATTTGAGCCATACTTTTTTTACTCCAAATTTATTTGGAATATACACCACTTTGTACTGAGTAGAAATGCGCATAATAAAAGGAATTTGCACTAAAATTTGATATTAACACAAAAAACAGATTTTTTTTATATTAACATAAAAAACATAAAAATTCAAGTTGTTCGTGCGCGTAATTTTTTATTTCATTATTTAAAAATTATGGAAGATATTTGTAAGTGGTTAAATAAAAGAAGAGAGTAGGTATATTTTGAATAAAATTAGGGAGTACCATCATTAATTTTTAATTTAATATCAAAGGGGATTCCTTGTTTGACGGACTGTGTGACAACACAATATTTTGCAAAATGTTCATAACATTCATTGATATTATCGATATTATCTTGTGTTGCTGGGTCAGGAGTAATGTGAAAATCAACATGAAGTGCGGTTACGCGTAACATTCTATTAGGAGGAACGTGATGAATTTCTGCGGCGGCATCAACTTGTAATTCGCTGAATGTAGCTTTAAATCTTTTTAGGCAATAGACCAAACTGGTCCCCATACAACCTCCAATTCCCACACATAAATATTCTAAACTACTAGGTCCTCTATCATCACCATGAAATTGTTGTGGTTCATCAACAACTAATTCTTGAAATTGTTTTACATTTGCAGTGAAGCCTAAATTTGAGGTCCAACGAAGTGTTGCTTTAGTTGGCATTTTCATCCCTTTCTTTTAATTTTTTTAATTCAAAATAATACAATCTATTTTAAATAAATTATCAAATTAAAATTTTGGTTTAAATATGGAATAGAATTTATTTTAAATTTTAATTTTTATGTTTTTTCATCTTAAATGATTTCATAGCTCATCTCGATAGGAAGCGCTTTGATAATGCTCATTGATACAACACAATATTTTTTATAAGCTCTAAATGCAATATCGATATTATCCAAGTTTTCATCGCTCTTATTTTTAGGTTTAATTTTAAATTTTACAAATGATTTTGTGATTCGTAAAATTCCCTCATCTTTAGAGAGATTTCCATGTTTATCCATATGATGTTGTTCACACCAAACTCTAACTTTAAGTTCATCTATTAACGCATTATATTTTTGAATAGAATATGCGAAAGAGATACCTTGACACGAACCTATGGCAGCCATTAAATATTCCACTGATGAAGGTCCACGATTATCCCCATGAAATTCAACTGGTTCATCGGTTATCATTTCGGGAAAGCTCTCTATGTGAATTTTAAATCCAATATTATCTATCCATTCTAAATTTGCTTCTGCGGGCATTATCATAAGCTCCTTTAAGAGAATAATTAGGATAATTATAGTAACAAAAAGAACCTTGTTTTTTATATTTTTTTTTCCATATTCTTATTTCAAAAATACTATCAAAGAGAATATTAATGAAAAGAAACTTTTTCAACACAAATACAAAATTTTAAGATTTAGATAATTATTTTCAAATTAGTATATTCGAGTTGTCAAATTTGTCATCGTTATTAAAAAAATTATTAGATATTAATGCAGCATCTGGCTTCGAACATGAAATGAGGGAATTTCTTAAGGAAAGATTGCGCCCTGCAGTAGATGAAGTTTATACAGACTCATTAGGAACAATTATTTGTTCAAAATACGGTCCAAAGAAAAAACCAAAGGTAATGATCGCAGCTCACATGGACGAAATTGGCATGCTTATAAAATTTATTGACGAAAATGGATTTCTCTATTTTGCTCCATTAGGAGGCGTCCTTATACAGGCAATAGCTAATCAAAGAGTAATAATCCAAACTGAAAAAGGAACGGTTCCGGGTATTATAGGAACTAAATCTATTCATCAACAAACAGAAAAAGAGAGAAAACAGCCTTTAGAAATGGATTCGATTTTTATTGATGTAGGAGCTACCAGTCGTGAAGATGTAGAAAATCTTGGTATTAGTATTGGAAACCCTGTAATATGGCAGAGTTCATTTAAAGAACTTGTTAATAATAGAGTATGTGGAAAAGCATTTGATAATCGAATTGGTATTTATATTTTGATAAATGTTTTAGAACAAGCTAAATTTGATGGTGATCTTATAGGCGCTTTTACCGTAATGGAAGAGATAGGATTAAGGGGAGCCAGAACTTCTGCTTTCTCAATAGAACCGGATGTCGGCATTGCATTAGATGTCTCTGCAGCAGGAGATTATCCATCTATAAAACATTCTAATATTAAAATGGGGGCTGGACCTACAATTACGGTAGCTAGTGGTCGTAAAGCGAGTCTTGGAGGGGGATTCATTGCACATCCTAAGGTCTATCGTCTATTAGTTGATACAGCTAAAAATAACTCAATTCCTTATCAATTAGAAATATTTCAAGGAGGAACCACAGATGCCACAAGTATCGCACTATCTAGAGGAGGAATCCCTTGTGGTAGCATCGGGATCCCTACAAGATACCTCCACACACCAGTTGAATTACTCTCTATGGATGACGTTGAAAATGCAATAAAATTAATCCTTTTTGCTTTAAAAAAGATTCACACACTCTTTTAAATGTGTTAAAATTTGATAACTGAAAAATTAATAAAATTTGCAATAGAAAATCCGTCTAAAATTGCAATTGGTGTGGGAGAAAACCCCGAATACATCAAAAGAACTGTTAAAGTTGCCGAAAGGGCAACAGAAAATAAAGTCGCTAATATAATTTTAATAGGGAAAAAAACACCAACTGATTGTGAATTGGAATTTATAAAAACAGATTCTCCAGAAAAAAGTATAATTAATTTATTAATTCAAAAAAAAGTAGACGGGATTGTTCGAGGAAGCCTGAGTTCCTCCAAATTCTTAGGTAATCTAAAAAAATCCTTTGAAAAGGAAATTTTTTACCGATTAGCTTTACTTGAAACAGCAGAACCTTCGCATCAGTTTCTTTTTTCACCTGTCGGAATTGATGAATGCAAAAATTCGGATGAAAAGCTGTTTTTCGTAAAAGAAGGTTCACTCTTACTGAAAAAATTGGAAATTCAACCGAAGATTGCAGTGCTTTCTGGAGGTAGAGAAGAAGATAAAAAGAGAGGATCGAGAATTGCAAAGACTATTGACGAAGCAATTAAGGTTGTAGAAAGAGCTAGTGACTTAGGAATTTCTAACATTAAAAATTACAATATACTAATAGAAAATGCCATCAAAGAAAAAGCAAATCTAATAATTGCTCCTGAAGGAATTGCTGGAAATTTAATTTACAGAACCCTTGTCCATCTAGGAGCAGGAAAAAGCCATGGAGCAGTATATTTGGGGTTAAATCGACCCGTTATTGATACATCCAGGGTTGGACCTGAATTTGAATATTTCAGTGCAATTGCATTTGCGAGTACAATAAGTTTTCTTCAAAAAAATTAAGAAAATCATTATATTACTTTATAAATTTTACGAATAGCCTTTCTAAGAAGGCCATGGCCAACTTTATATTTTAATTTGGAATAATTTAAAGTTTGTTGCCATGTTCGAGCTTGAAGACAACGCATAATTATTAGCTCTTTTTGCTTTGGAGATAATTTGACTTTATCTCTCTCGAAATTGAGGAAATAATATTTAAGGACTTGATTAATAACATCTGAAGTATTGGAATAATCTAAAATTCCACCAAAATAAGCATCTAATCGGTCTTTTTGATTTTCAGTGAGAGCTATTTTAAAAATAACCGGATCCTCAAATTTTTGAGATGATTCCAAAAGGCTAAATGCTAAGTCAGGAGGTAGATTATAGTAAATTGTACGGAACCATTCAAAAATTTTAAATTTAAATTCCTGACGGAGTAAATTTACTATTTTTTCTGATTCAGCAGAAAGTGGTTTTATCATGACTATAGAATATTCTCCAGTTGAAGGAGTCATTCTAGATGATAAATGGATTGATTTGTAGCCATTTTTCTCCCAAAATCTCAGTAACTCGGGAGTTAAACCAAAGCTAGTCCCAATCCAGTCGAATTCAAGATTTTTATAATTTTCTTCAATTTGGGTTAACATTTTAGTGCCTAAACCCTTTTGAAATAGATCTGGATGAGTTGCAATCCTAACAATTCTTGCTCCTCTTAGTTTTGCAAAATCTCCAAGACGATAATGTGTAATGCAAATCCATGGTATAAGATTTCCTGGAGTTTGTTTTCCCATCAACATTTCTTGAATAATTGTATCTGATAAATTTCCTTCTTTTGCGATCTGAACAACATTAACAATATGGTTTTTATTTTTAGTGAATATAGCCCAAGCTTCGTAGTGAGGTGAGTCTGAAAGAAGGACAATATCATCAGGTTGATTTCGATAATGAGCAAAAACAAAGATCCCCGCAAAATCAGAAAAGATCTCCTGCTTTTTACCTAAAAAACATTCGTCTAAGTCGATTTTTTCAACATTTAAATTTGAATTAGTAACATCAGAAACATCATCACTGCTCAATTTCGCAGGTTGGGCATTTAGAAAAAGAGTGTCAAATAACCACTGTTCAATTGGATCATTGAAAGAATAGCGAATAGGTTCATTCAATCCGACTTGGCTTATTTTTAAGTCCTTCTTTTTAAAAAGTTCTTTTCTAAATAAAATGGAAAAACCTCTTCCAGCACCTTCATAACCATGGAGAGTGGATGAGAAGATTATATTCTGAGAAGATTCCAAGATCTCGAGTAGAATGGGTATTGGTATACTTCCACACTCATCAATAATGGTCAAATTTGATTTTTGATTGATAGATTCTAATAGAGTCTTATATTGAATTGTGATTTTATCAGTAATAAGGGATTTTTTCCTTGTTCTTATCTTATAATTTAAGGACTTGAGAGCTTTTTCTGCAAATTGAAGGAATATCTCTGCGTTTTCAATTTTAGGAGCAGTTATTAGAATTTTTACATAAGAAAAATTTAATTTTTCAACTAAGAAATGAGAAAGTGCAATTGCTCCGATACCTAAAATTGCCGATTTTCCCCTTCCTCTGTCGGCTGTTAAGATAAGACCCCTTTTTTTCCTATCCCTTTGTAGAATAAATTCTAAAGAGTTTAAGAATGAACGTTGATCGGCTGTTGCCACCAAATCATAAAACATTTTTTTAAAAGGAGAAGTTGTATGGATTTCTTTCATTGGAAGAGGGGTTTTTTGGCGGTTATATGAGCCTTCTTGAATTTGATGGTTTAAAGAGTCGAAAATTATGATTCCTTTATATTTTTTTAAGCTATCGATAAAAAAGGGAGTAAATCGAAAATTAATATCATCAATTGTGAATGGAGGGGTAATTAAAGTTTGTTGGAAAAAGGTAATCTTTTTTTTCCAAGATTTAAAATTCGGTGTAAGAACAAAAATTATGCCTCCGCCCCTTACGGTTTCAATTAATATTCCTAAATCATTTGGTTTCAATTGCTTTGTTAAATCTAAGACCAAAATATCAAAAGTTTGTCCTAAAATTTTATTTAGTTGCGAAAATTTAATATTGGTAACATGAAAAACTGTGGGATCAAGATTAGAGCTGATATCTTGGAATGTTGAATTATTTAGAGAGGAGGCAAATAAGACTTTAGTAGATATAGCGGGACGTAATATAATATAAAGTGTAAAAAAGTTCGGGATTATATCATAAATATTTCCTTCAGGAAGAACAAACATCCTACGGTGGTTGTTTTTAATAGCTTTTTTTACTTCTTCTTCGAATTTTTGTAAACAATTTTCAAAAAAGACGTTATCTTCCATAGAAAAAAATAATCCCCTTATTGTGATTTTATTAATAGATTTTTCTTAAATAATTTTTTAATTGGAACTTAAAATTTCCCTCTTTTTATAAACATTCTTTGATAATCGATAAATTTTTCTTGATTTATAAAGTTGATTTAAAATATTTCTCGCTTCTCTCTTATCTTTAGATTCTGTTCTGTCTAAACCCATAAGTTCCATAAATTGGTATAGTGAAAAAGTTCCTTTGAGACTATCCTTAACTTTAGTCCACAATTTTTTTCAGCTCTTTAGTTAGAATAAAAAAAGTAGTATATATAAATTTTCATCATAAATAGAATCATATTTTTAATATATACAGTTAAAATATGGAATTTTATTAATTATTAGAATCTTTTGTGCCTAAATAATATTCAATTCTATCAAAAAATTCTTTAAGAACGATTGGAACAAGAAAAATCCACCAAAGAAATAACCAAAGAGGCCACCCGATATTTCATTTATAGTTGCACCTAATAATATTATTTATAATCATCTCTCGCAGGATTGAATACATCAATTACTATACAATCTTCAATAACTCTTGCGCCATGCTCAATATTTGATGGAGCTAAATAACTATCCCCTGATTTTAAAATATATTTCTTGTCATAGATATGAAATTCAAGCTTTCCTTTGACTATATAACCCATTTGAGTATGTGGATGGGAGTGCATTGGGAGCTCGGCATCCTTTTTTAAATCAAAATATACCATCATAACATTATTAGTAAAAATGAGAGTGTGGCGAAATATTCCAGGAACCATTTCAATAGGTTCCACATTATTAAAATTAATTATTTTCATATCTGTCATATCAATCCTTTAGAAAATTTTTCAAAGTGTTTGAAACTGTGAGAGTAAAATTTGGTAATAATTCATTAATTTTTTCAAAATTATCAGGGTTTTTCGAATAAATTATTAGATAAAATCTCTTCTTGGCCCCTGCTTTTATTTCTTTTTCCCCAAGCTCGAAGGTTTTAAAAAAAGACCAGCCCCTCATTTTTATTTCAATCGAATCTGGATGCCCATAATCATATTGTATAAGTCTTTGAGACATTTGGGCCATATTTGCACCAATTATTTCAATAATATCACGAGTTTCTTTCGTTTCATCATATAGATCTGCCAATATAAGGGCGTTTTCATTAAGGAGACATACACCATTAGCTTTGGTTTTGGATATAAAATCAGTAAAAATTGTTTCCATTACTTTTTTAAAGTCTTTAAAAATTTTTAATAGTCCTGCAGAAAATGCTCTAGTTAAACTAGAATAATCAAATACAGATGTTTGAAAAAAATCCAATTCTCGTCCATTGGCCTTAGATTTAAATAATCTTTCTGCGATTTGAATAGTTCCATGGATATATGAATCTGGATCAGCTAGAAGGTCGGGATCGCATTTATGTAAACATATAATTATTTTAGGCTTAACATCATTCTTTTCAAATTCTTTAAGTAGTTTTTCAAAAAATTCGCCATTTTCCGCAAATCTTCTTCTATCTTGAATGTCGATAAGATAGAATAGCAAATCAGTGCTCAAATAATTTTCTGGCTTTTTAAAAAATTCATCCCTATATATTTTCTGTCCTCCAAAATCAAAAAGATGTATGGAAAAGCCAAGAATATTTTGTTCAAATTTATAAAGTCCTTTAGTTGGTTTTAAAGAATATAATTCACTGTATTTATTTTCTAGAGAAAGTAGAAATGAAGTTTTCCCTGCATTATCAAGACCTAAATATATAATTTTAAACATTTTTTGGCTCATAGGCATCACGTTAAAATATAATAGAATTATTCTCCCATTTCATAAAAATCATTGTATAGATTATTTTTTTGGAATATATCGTAAATTTTTTTAGACAAATCAAAGATTTTTGAATATTTTTTATGATTTGTATTATTTGGTTTTTTAGTTTCACTAATTTTAACTACTTCTTTTGCAATTTCATCATAGCTCTTATATATTTTAGTCCCCTTTAATACTAACATTGCGGCTCCAAGCGCGGTTGCTTCTTCAGTCTTGCTATGTAGGACAGGAATTCCATAAATATCTGTTTGTATTTCATTAAACACACTACTCCTAGTCATACCTCCAGTAATTCGGATCTCACTTGCTTGAATTTTTAATTGCCGCATAACATCAATATTTTTTCTAATTTCATAGCATATACTTTCCATAATGGCCCTAATAAGATCATTTCTAGAATGCCCTAGCGCAAGACCTGCAATAATACCTCGGCTATATGGATACCAATGTGGAGCTCCAGCTCCAGCAAAATGAGGTATTATAATAATACCATTTGAACCCAAAGGGGATTTTGCAGCTTCTTCATTTAACAAGTCATAAGGATCTTTACCTTCCTTTTTAGCAAGTCCTTTTTCATATTGACTAAATTGATCACGAAACCATCGATAAACCGAGCCTGTGGTGAATATACTGGCTTCCATAACCCATGTTTTGGGTATTGAATGGCAGCTACAAAGGACCCTTTTTTGAGGATCACGCAGTGGTTTATCTAAAAAGGCTAATATAAATGTCCCTGTCCCAGTTGTACAAGATACTTGTCCTGATTTAATAACACCTAAACCCAATGCACCTAATTGTTGATCTCCACCACCGCTTATTATTGGAGTTCCTTCTATAAATCCCGTTTGTTTTGCTGCATTTTTCGTAATTTCACCGATGATTTCTCCAGAAGGATAAGTTTGAGGCATCTTTTCGATTGGAATCTCCAATTTATTACAAATATTTTTGCTCCATTCGTGTTTTTCAATATCAAATAACATAGTCCTAGAGGCATTTGACCAATCAGTAATAAATTTCTCGCTAAGTTTCATTTCTATATAATCATGGACAAGGAGGAATTTGTAAGTCTTTGAAAAAATATCTGGTTGTTGATTTTTTATATGAATTATCTTGGATGATGAAAAATACGGATCAATTGTTAACCCCGTTATCCTATAAATTTCATCCTCCCCAACTTCATCCTTAATAAAGTTACATTCTGGTATAGTCCGACGATCTTGCCAAACTAACGCTTTTCTTAATGGACTTCCTGTCTCATCTACTGGAACGATAGTTTCTCTTTGATTTGTAACACTTATTCCAACAATATCGGATGCCTTGATTCTTTTAAGAACTTGATTAGATGTATTACAAACTGCTTGCCACCAATCATTTGCATCCTGTTCCACCCAAGCAGGTTTTGGAAAATAACTTTTATATTCTTGATAGGCTCTATCAATTTCGTTTCCATCAAAATCAAAGATCATTGTTCTTAAACCAGTTGTGCCAGCATCAATAACACATACTAAATCTTGGGCCATTTTTGGTTGTTCCTCTTTTTTTAAATTGGAATTAGATTTACGAACTCTAATTTTAGCAAAATAAATTACAAATATTCTATAGCACTGATTTTATTAAAGTTAAGTATAAGTTGAAAAGAATCTAAAAATTGAGTTTTAATTGAAATAAAAGTAAGTTAAGGTCGCCGGTTTGCATAAACCGTGTCCATTTTTTTCTAAAATTTACAAAAAAATTTCATCCATCGACCTTTCTAACATTCTTCTACTTTCCAGAATGTATTTTCGATTAAGACCGGTGCGTTTGTAATGAAAAATTCGCTCATGTGGAACCATCTTTTGGCATCAATTACTGTAGGATCAGTAAGATAATTCATGGCCAAATCCTGAGTAAAAATTGGCACGTCTTTGTAATCACCTTGATGTGTGAATTTTTCATCTTCTTTTTCAAGATTTTCTAGTGCCACGACATCAACCGTTAATTTAAGATATGCTGGAATTGTTTCTGAACCTCCAGTACCTCATATGGAAGATGTTGTGCCTTTAAAATAGATTGTAACCACTGGTTGTTCTGTTACACTCTTTGTAATCATATCAGAAGACATTTCGGAAATAGCTTCACCCGCTAAATTCGTTACTTGGAATTGCATACTTCGAATCAACTTCTTCTTTCTTATTTTTCTTTCTTTCTTATTTCTAATCTTCACCAGAAATTATCCATTTTTTAAAGAATTTTTTTTATCTGTATGATAAATACTACTACAAATAAATAAAATGATCTACTACTGATTTTTATTTTATTTTAATGATGTTATTTAAATAATAGGTAATCAATTTGAAATGGGACATTATAATAATAGGTGCTGGAGTCATAGGATGCTCTATAGCCAGAAATATTTCAAAATATTCTATAAATACATTAGTAATAGAAAAGTCATCTGATGTTTGTTCTGGGACAAGTAAAGGCAATTCAGGAATAGTTCATTCAGGTTACGGTGCAGAACCTGGAACTTTAAAGGCGAAATTTAATATAATTAGCAACCCGTTATTTGATCAGGTTTGTAAGGATCTTAATGTAGAATTTAGACGGTGTGGGACTTTCGTGGTCTCAACAAAAGATTCAGGAATAAAACAGCTAGAAGAGCTGCAGTTAAGTGGAGAAAAAAATAAAGTAAAAACGGAGCTAATTTTAAATAAAAAAAAGATTAAAGAAATGGAACCAAACCTAACAGATGAAGCAAATGGAGTTTTATTTGCAACAACAGGTGGAATAGTTTCCCCATATGGCCTAACAATTGCAATGGCTGAAAATGCAAATATGAATGGGGTAGAATTTAGATTCAATTCAGAAGTAAATGATATCAAAGTCAAAGAATCTAGTAAAACGGTTATTACAAAGAAAGGAAATTTTCAAACTGATTATATTATAAATGCAGCAGGAGTATATGCAGATAAAATTTCTGAGATAGTTGGGTTGGATTATTTTAAAATTACTCCAAGAAGAGGAGAATATGTGCTATTTGACAAGGAAACACTTAAACTCAATCGGCCCCTCTTTCCATTACCTACAAAAATAAGTAAAGGTATTTTAGCTGCTCCAACTTTACATAAACATATATTTTTTGGACCCAATGCTATTGAATTGGATGATAAAGAAAATACTTCTACTACTACTGAAGGTTTAAAAGAAGTTATAGCGGGGGGTTTAAAACTACTTCCTAAAATTAATTTAAGGAAAATCATTACAAATTTTGCCGGTTTAAGGGCAGTATCTAATACTAATGATTTTATTATTGAAGAAACCAAAATAAAAGGTTTTATAAACGTAGCGGGAATACAATCTCCCGGATTAACTGCTTCTTTAGGAATTGCTGATTATGTAGTTGATATTTTAAAAGATTCTGGCTTAGAAATGTCAAAAAAAGAATCTTTTAATCCTTATAGAGAACGACCAATAAGAATTACAAATTTGCCAAATGAAAAAAGGCATGAATTCATTAAAAAAGATCCAAATTATGGTAATATTGTTTGTAGGTGTGAGCATGTTTCCGAAGCCGAAGTAATAGACGCAATAAAAAGACCAGTTGGTGCTACAGATCTAGATGGGATAAAATTTAGAACCCGAGCTGGTATGGGGAGATGTCAAGCAGGTTTTTGTACTGCTCGAACTGTGAAAATACTCTCCGATGAATTGGATATTCCTATTGAAAAAGTTTCAAAGATGGGACCGGGTTCAGAATTATTTGTAAGCAAAACTAAGTTTAAATCTGTATGGGAGGAAAATAAATGAAAGAAATTAATGTCGACCTCGCAATTATAGGTGGGGGTCCCGCAGGGTTGGCTGCTGCAGTTACAGCTAAAGAAGCAGGAATAAACCCTTTGATTATTGAGAGAGACTTTGAATTAGGAGGAATTTTACCCCAATGCATTCATAATGGATTTGGATTACATGTATTTAAAGAAGAATTGACGGGACCAGAGTATGCTCAACGATATATCAATCAGGTCCATGAAATGGATATTCCAGTAAAGTTAAACACTATGGTTATTGATATTACAAAAGATAAGCATTTAATTGCTCTTAATAAAGATGAAGGAGTTCTTAAAATAATCCCAAAGGCAATTATTCTAGCCATGGGGTGTCGTGAAAGAACTCGAGGAGCAATTCGTATCCCTGGCTACCGTCCATCTGGTATTTACACAGCAGGATTAGCTCAACGTTTTGTTAATATTGAAGGTTATATGCCAGGAAAAGAAATTGTTATCCTAGGATCTGGAGACATAGGCCTAATTATGGCACGTAGGCTTACGTTAGAGGGTGCTAAAGTTAAAGCAGTTGTTGAAATTTTACCCTATACGAATGGATTGGTCCGAAATAGAGTCCAGTGCTTAGAAGATTTTGATATTCCATTATTATT